>NZ_JBEYSJ010000010.1:0-306771 GCF_040704195.1 Amycolatopsis sp. NPDC047767 | reverse complement strand
GGGAGAAAACTTCCGCCGCCGTTCCGGCATTGCACATCCTCCAATCCAGACCAGACCTTATTAGGCCCACTGTCCGAAAAGTGGGAGGCGCGCCAGGTGAGCTTCTGGCCGCCGAGGAAGGGTGGGTTGCCGACGACGGCGTCGAAGCCACCGTTGTCGATCATGACATCGGGGGCCTCGATGATCCAGTGCAGTGGCTTCCAGCGCTCGTAGTCTGTCTCGACCGTCGGCCGGAGACCCCCCTCGATGAGCGATGCGAGAAACGTGCTGTCCGCTTGGCCCTTGTCTGGGTAAGCGGCACGGGCGGAGAGGCGAAGGTTCTCGTACGCCTCGTCGAGTGCCCTGCCCGGCTTTCCACCGAGCGGAAGACCGGCGGCGATGACGCCGTTGGCGAGCTCGACAAGGTCGGAGGTCACCTCGCGGAACTGAGCGAGTTGGCGACGCTTCGCAGCGCTGTTACGGGCCGGGTCACCCTCGTCGATCTCCTCCAGCAGCCGGCGGCGGATCTTGGCGGCTCGGTGAAGGATCGCGTCGACGTCAATGAGGCCGCCGAAGAAGGTCTCAGCGTGGGCCTTGGCCGGATTGATGTGTAGTTTGCGAAGTTGGTCAAGGCTGGTGAGGCCGAGGAGCGAGTTGCCGTGGAAGACCTTGTCATCCACGAACGAAAACGGCAGATCGCGGTCGAGTGATACGAGCCAGAGGGAGAGCTTGCACATCTCGACGGCCATGTCGTTTATGTCGGCCCCGTAGAGGCAGTTCGCAACGACCTGGCGGATCGCTCGGACGTGCAGGTCCTTGCGCTGCGCGTTGGCGGGATCTTCGCTTGTCCAGGCTTCGACTACGCGGTCAGCGAGGTAGCGGGCGGCGGCGACGAGGAAGGCACCAGAGCCGCAGGCGATGTCGGCGACCTTGAGGCCAAGCAATTCGTCGGAGGACTTGAGCCTCCAAGCCGAATCGTCGGCGGACTGGTGCGGGCCTGGCGAATAGCACAGAGGCTGGAGGGCGTGGTGCACGACCTCCTCGGCGAGAGACTTAGGGGTGTAGTGCGCGCCGGCGTTCTTCCGCGAGGGTGTCTCCTTGACCAGGAGCCCGCCCTCCACCACGACGAATGGGTGGTCGCGCAGGTCACGTCGGACGAGTCCGAGCCACGGTTTGATTAGGTCCCGCAAAATGTAGTCGTCGCCGACGGCCTGAGTGAGCGCGCTCACCGCACTCGAGTCCGGGGCAGCACCGACCGCCTTCGCGTACGCGGCCACGGATGATGGGCTCGCCGAGGGTTGGTCCTCAGCAACCCACACGCGGATTGCTGCGGCCAGCTTCTTCGGGTCAGGGTTAGCTGACGCTAGTGCTTCGAGCTTGGCGAGCGGGATCTCGGGCTCGGATCCGGTGGTTCCCTTCAGGCCGAGGTAGGCCTCGTCGACGGTGACGCAGGTGTAGCCGAGCAGTCCTTCGTAGATGTAGCCGATCTGCTCGACGTCGATGTCGCGGAAGGAAATTTGGCGAGCTTCGCCGTTGATGTAGGCGATCTGCACAGAGCGGAGGACGTGGAGCATGACGCGGTCGGACACCGTGACCGCGAGTGTGCCCTGTTCGTTGGTGGCGGTGAGGAACGGGAACCGCGACGGGTCGAACAGGGAGCCCCCATATGCCGGCATCCGGAGGCTCTCGAACGTCGCGCCGTTGTACAGGGCCTGGCTGGTGGCCAGCAGACGATGCCAGGCAAAGAACGTCGAGTCCAAGCCTTCCTGGCCTTCCGACGCGTCTCGATCGGTGAGGTGCCGCAACGAACCTGCGATGCCGTAGCCCTGCTCGAACAGCTCGCCCGAGGGCAGGAGGCCGCGTTCCTCGGCGAAGAGCAAGAACACCACGCGCATCATGACCGTGACGGCCGCCTCGTAGGTGTCATGGGTACGAGCCGGGAGCGGGTCTGGTACGCCGCGACGTTTGGCGTCAGTGGCGGACTCGGAGAAGGACTGGATGAGCAGCTCGACGGCGCGGCGCACCTGGCCACCGAGAGCTTCGGTGATGTCCTCGGCCTCGGCGATGGAATCCTCGAACAGCACCGGCAAGCGTTCGATGGGGTCGCCGCCGATGATGTGCTGGCGACCGACGAGGATAAGGAAGGCGTCTCGGGCGCGGGGTTCCTCGACCCAGGTGAGTGCGTCCACGATGCCGGATGCCGTCAGCTTGCCCTCGCGGGCACAGACCAGGCCCCACCAGCGGCCGTCGGTGACGATGCCGATCTCGACACCGTTCTCGCGCAGCAGCGCTTCGAGCCGATCGACCGGGGTCGCTGCCCACAGGTCGCCGGGAGTCTGCCGCAGTGAGTCGGTCGGGTCGACGACGTGCACGAGCGCCCCGGTGCTGTTCGCACCGACGAGCGTGCCTTGGGCGGTGACCGTGATGGCACGGTTTGGGGACTGCGCCTGCACGCCGGGCACGGTGCCCCATCGAAGCGACTCGTCCCAGCCCACCACGTCGCGCAGGACCGTTTCGACCCAGCTGTCGCGGACGGCGCGGTAGGCATCGAGCCTGGCGTCACTGTCGGGGTTGCGGTCGAGTGCTTCCCACGCCGCCTCGAACTCTTTCCGCGCGTCGACCAGTAACTCGAACCGCTCGGGGTGAGCATTGCGGAAGTCGGGGATGCCGTTGGGCCAGACTCGCCTCAACGGCGGGATCGCGAGGAATGGGCCCTCGATATCGACGAGTTCGAGCCATTGCCGGTGCAACTCGGCGGCGTCTGTCGTGGGGCCGGTGCGGCGTGCGAGGCGGGCCATCAGTTGGTCCATCCTTCGGCGTCGGCGCGGGTGAGTGCAAACACGACGGCGGCCGCGGTGGTGTGGGGTTTGACCTCGGCGTACCGGTCGGTGATCGCGGCGATCTCGCGGGCTTCCTCGTCATCGAGTTCGTCCAGGCGGCGTTCCATCGCGTCGATGTCACGGCGGCGCTGGCGCTGCTGATCGTCGGGCAGCAGCATCGCGGCCGCTTCTTCTTCGGCCTGGCGAAGACGTTGGAGGGAGTCGCGGAGGTTTGTGCGGAAGGCCGCGAAGATCTCGCTTGCACGCTGGATGTCGGCTTCCTGCCGCCGGGCGAGCTGCTCGATCACCAGCTCGTGGCGTCGGGTGGCGCGGGCTTGCATGGACTCTTCCAGCCGGGCACGCAGTGGCGCGTCGGGCACGTTCCACATGTCGCACAGCTGATCACGCACCCGCTCGTGCGCCAGCTGGAGCGTGTCGCCGTCGAGGGCGTGGTCGAGTGCAGCTTCGGCCTTCTCTTCGGCCATTGCCCGACGCCCGCGGAGGCGGACACCGGCGAGGAAGACCTCCTCGTGGAGGCGGATGCCGCCGCGGCCGACCAGCACCATGCGCGTGACAGCGGCGACGAATGACTCAGGCAGGTCGTCGACCACGACAGCGCTGACGCGGCTGAGCGGTGAGTCGACGCTCCACAGCGACCGGCGCAGCAGCCGCTGTGCCTTCTGCACGATCGGGTGCCCGAGATGGACGTACACGACGTCGTTCGTCTTCGCTGCGGCCTCGGGGTCGAACGTGATCGGGCGCACCACACCTGGGTTCAGGCGCGTGTCCAGGCCCTTGAGGGTGGCGTGCCAGCCCGGTGACAAGGTCGGCACGTCAAAGATCTCGGCGTCGGTGTCCTGCGCGAAATCATAGTTGCGCACAAGCGGCGACTGGTGGTTGATGCGCAACGCGGTATCCACCACGCGGCGCAGGTTTGCCGGTTCCAGGTGCATCTCGGTGCGCGAAGCGTCGTACCCCTGCTCCAGCCGGGTCAGGCGGGCGTTGAGTTCCATCCCGCCAGCCAACGCGGTGTTGATGGCCTCGTTCGCGTCCACGCCTTTGGCCTTCGCCCTTACTGGGCCGCGTTTGGCGAAGTGCTGCTGGATGTCGTCACCGATGACCTGGTTGACCGAACCAAGGTCCTGCTCCACATTGGCGACCTTCTTCGCCACGCGGGCCATGAACCCAGCGTCGGCAGCATACGTGGACGACTCGGCGTCGGGCAGGAAGTGGAACACCTGCGGCTCATGGGTCTGCCCGTACCGGTCGACACGGCCGATGCGCTGTTCGAGGCGCGACGGGTTGAACGGGATATCGAAGTTCACCAGGCGGTAGCAGTACGTCTGGAGGTCAATGCCCTCTCCCGCGGCGTCCGTCGCGAGCAGCACGCGCACCGGCTCCTTGACGGGGTGCTCGGTGAACTGTGAGCGGATGTACTCGCGGTCTTCCGGTGACGTAGAGCCCTGGATCACAGCGAGCACATCGGTGTAGCCACGCTGGTTGAGCACACGGGCGAGCCAGTCGACGGTGTGGGCGTACTCGGTGAACACCACCACGCGTTCGTTCGACCAGTGCTTGCCGTCCGGGCAACAGACCGCGTCGAGGAACTTCAGCAGCTCGTCCAGTCGGGAGTCGGCCCGGCTCTCGTAGCTCAGACCCCACTCCATCAGCTGTTCAAGCTGACCCGACTCGGCCGCGACCAGCGGGTCGGAGCCCTTGGACTCACGCAGCCGCTCAGCCTCGTTCTGTTCCCACAGGCCCTCTTCCTCGTCGGCCTGGCCTTCGCCGAAGACGTCGTCGTAGTCGTCCTCGGACAGGCCGCGACCGGCCTTCGAACCCAGATAGTGACTGATGGTCTGCCCGAACGCGAACGGGCTGGACAAGAACCGCTTCTTCAGGAGCATCGTCACGATGTCGCCGCCAGGCTTGGTGCCGTTCAGCTTGGCGCTCTTGACGACGATCTGATCGAGCAGCGCGAACATCTTCTGCTCGTCGTCCCGCGGAGTGAACGGAAGGCTTCGGACGCTTCGAGTTTTGAAGCCCTTGCCCGTCAAGTCGCGCTTGAGGCGGCGGACCGTCACGTCCTTGAGTGCGTTGGAGTCGAGCAGCGCGCCGCGAGAGAACCGGCGCGGGTCGATCATCTCCAGCAGAGCGGTGAACGACTCCGGGTGCCCGTTGTGCGGGGTCGCCGACAGAAACAGCCGGTGCTCGCACTTGTCAGCCAACTGCCGCGCGGCCACCGTGCGCTGCGTGTCGACCGCGTACCCGCGACCGCCCGCGATCACTGACGGGCTCGACGGCGCGACATGGTGCGCCTCGTCGACGATGAGCATGTCGAACGCGAACCGCTTGCCCGTCTTCGGGCTGCTGGCCTGCGCGTACACATCGCGCAGCAACCGCTGCGCACGCACCTGCGGCAGCCAGGCCATCGACACGATCACTCGCGGGAACATCAGGAACGGATTGGCGTGCAGCCCGTGCGTGCGGCGCACCTGCGCCATCAACTCGCTGTTGACGATGACGAAGTTGAGACCGAACTTGTCCCGCATCTCGTCCTGCCACTTCAGCGATAGGCTCGGCGGACACACGATCACCGCCGTCCGCGCACGGTGCCGAAGCAACAGCTCTTGGATCACCAAACCTGCTTCGATCGTCTTGCCCAGACCCACGTCGTCGGCCAACAGCAAGTTCGTACGGGGGGCGCCCAGCGCGCGGCGAAGCGGTTCGAGCTGGTAAGCCTCCACATTGACGCCCGACCAGAATGGAGCCTGATACCGATTCGGGTCTGCCGATGTAACCGCACCCCAACGCATCGCGTCTACAAAGCCCGCAAGCGTCGTCGGGTCGTCAAACTGCTCGGCATAGATCGCCTCTGGCAGCCCTTGCGCAGGTGTGACGGTATGACCGACCTCCAACTCCCACACGACCGAGAGCTGCTCGCCCAGACGGTCCTCATCAAGCGACTGGAGATCGACTACGTGTGAGAGCTGGGCCATCGCCTCGTCCGCTGGACTACGTGGCAGGCCTTGCGCCTGGACGTTGGCCACTGCCCAGGTGGAGCCGCGAACTTCGACAACCAAGCCGGGCTCGGGCAGTAGCGGCGCGACTCCGGACATAGCCGTCACAGACTGCTCTCCTCAGTTTAATGGTCTGAAGGAGTGCATCCTATCCAAATCTGGCCAGTCGAGGCCCGGTTTCAGCACCTGGAGTCGGGCGATCAGGCAAGGAGGGCCCAGGACGCCCTCGTGGCCAGCGACGCAGTCACCGGACATCAACGCCATGGCTGTTCCGGCGGACGGCAAGCAGCCAGAGGCACCTCGGCTGAGAACCCACCGCGATTCGGGCAAAAAGGATGTGATCGGATGACCAAACGGGTTGCACGGTTTGACTACCCCGCTGTGAGTGATCGGTTACTGTGACAGACGGAGTAGCCATCGGATGGGCGGCTCCGACGTGTGGCTGACGTGTGTCAAAACGAGGGGTGCACCATGGCGCAACAGGCGCCTGCGCCAGGTAGCTGGCTGGCAGGTCTGGACTTCAATATCAGCGATGCTTTCGGCGCGGCGGCGGCCGCGGGTGCGGCGGTGGGCGGTGGTGCGGGCGCCGGCGGCGCCGTGGCATCGAGTGGGCAGGGGTTCACGCTCAACCACGATGAAGCGATGACCATGCTCAACAGTGCCCGTGAGATTCGAGACGACCTGTGGAACCTTATCCCCAAGGCCGAACGCCTCACCTCGCTGAAGCCCCCAGCCGACGAGCCTGCAAGCAACGGCTACAACGCGCTCCTCGCCAGCAACGGGGGAAAGCCTGGAGCGTTCGACTACGGGCTGGGGCACATCAAGCTCGAACATCAGTATGTCGTCGAGTTGATCGGCCGGCTTGAAGATGCGCTGCACCTGACGCACTCCAGCGATCAGAGCGCCACTGGTGACATTCAGAAGACCGCGGGTAACGGAGGAGTTCTGGGATGACGGCGCGATCAGCTCTTGTGATCTTCGGCGTCGCGCTAGCAGCTGGGCTCACCGCCTGCAGCTCTGGAAACTCCCCATCCGCACCGAGCTCGTCAGCAAGTGCACCATCGAGCACTTCGCAGGCGTTGCCGCATAGCGGCGCGCCCAAGGTGCCGAACCCAGTCGCGTCGTCGATCCTCGACAATCAACCGTGCCAGAGTGGCCTGACCGCAGCACAGCTGACCGACCTTCTGGGCGAGGCCCCGCAGGGCTCGCCCGACACGACCGCCGGGCTTGGGCCAAGCTGCAACTGGACGAACAGCGAAAAGGGCTCGCACGTCGACGTGGCGTACGACTCTGAGTCGCACGAGGGCTTGAGCGGCTGGTACGAGAACACGAAGCCGAAGGCTGTGGTGTGGCGCGAACTACCTGCTATTCAGGGGTTCCCCGCGGTCGCGCACGTCACGTCAGCCGGTGACCCCAGCACGTTCTGCCAGATCAGCATCGGCATCAACGATCAGACGACGGTCGACGTGTCGGTCGGTCTCGGCCCCGCGAAAAAGGGCACCGATCCGTGTCAGGCGGCCACGATCGCGGCGGGCATGGTCGTCACGAACCTGAAGCAGAAGGCCGGCTCGTAATGGGGTTCTTCGATTGGGTTGGCGACACCGCCAAGGCGGTCGGGCACGGCCTGGAGGATGCAGCCGACTGGACGGGTGACCGGTTTAGTGACGCCGGCAACTGGTTCGGCGATCTTTACCACGGGAGCCTCGGCGAGCAGACCGTGCCAGCGTCGGACCTGGTGCAGAAGGTCATGGCCAGCAAAGGCGCGCCGGACTGGCACAACGGCAGTTCTGACGCGTCTGACCTCGCCTCGGAGCACAGCCAGATTAGCGGACGCGTGCAGCAGCTGAGTTCGAATCTGGAGTCGGTGTGGACTGGAGGCGGAGCGGATGCCGCGCAGGCTCGGATCAGGCCGCTCGCGGACGTATCTCAATCGGCGTCGGAGACGTTTACGTCCAATTCGCAGAACGTGAGCGACCTGGCACACGGGTTCGACGAGATGAAGCAGTCGCTGCAGCCGATGCCGCCGACTCCGCCGCACAAGAATTTCTTCGACGAAGCGGCCTGGTGGCAGACCGACACCGAGAAACAGATCCAGGACTACAACAACGTCGGGCAGCAGAACCTTCAGAAGTACCAGGGGTATGCGACGCACGCGCAGACCAGCGGTCAGGGGCTGAAGATCGACTACGGCCAGCTTGCCGCGTTCGACGGCGGCAAGGTCACGATCGGCTCGGGCCTGCCTGCCACCAGCAAGCAGGCCGAGATTGGCGGCCGCAGCAGGACTGGCAGTGGGCCGGGCAACGGCGGGTCGTCGCCGGCATTCACACCTGGACCAGGTTCGACGGTCCCGGTAACCAACGGGCCTGGCGCGACCACGCCCGTTAGGTTCCAGCCCGGCAGCGGGCCGGGTGACGGGACGACGACCTCGGGGTGGACTCCGCCATCCACGAATCCGACTGGCGGGCCGAGCTGGACTCCCCCGTCGTCGCTGCCGCCCGGCGGCGGCAGCAGCGGCGGCAACTCGTGGTCGCCGGGTGGCGTCAGTGGGTTCGGCCCGACCAGCGGGTTTGGTGGTGGCGGTTTCGGTGGTGAATCGGGCGGCGTGAGTGGTGGTGGCCGCGCGGGCGGCTCTGCCGGCCGGCTGGGCGCCGGTCCCGGAGCCGGTGCAGGTGCTGAGGAATCGGTGGGGCGTGGAGGGGCCGGTGCGGGGGCGCGCGGTGCCGCCGGCGCTCGGGGTTCGTCCGGGATGGGCGGCATGGGTGGTGCCGGTAAGGGCGGCAAAGGTGAGGAGGACAAGGAGCATCAGCGCAAGTACGTGCTGGAGGACGAGTCCGCGTTCGACATCGTCGACGACGAGGACGGCCGGCTGCGCGACCCGTGGACCGGGCTCCCGCCGACCCCACCGACAATCGGCGGCTGAGACACGACGATGACGATCATCGACAAGCCGGTCCGGATGCCACGATCGGCGTTCTTCGTCGCGTGGAAGCTGGCCGAGCTGGGCGATCTCCCGGCTGCGGTCGACCCGGACGACAGTTACTCGACAGCTGAGTTCGCCAAGGAACTCACGAGGCGCTCGCTGTCCCGGTTCACCGCGCTGCGCCTGGCCACAGGTGACGGTCGGCTCACCCCGGAATTCCGCGCGACGCTCAGGCTATTGGCCGTGCCGAAGCGGGAGTTCTACTCGTGGACCGCGTTTGGAAGCCATCCGGAGGACAACGGCGCCGTCTTCGTGGCCACGGCCGGCCCGGACGCGGTGCGGCTGATCACCGACAACCGGTCGATCCAGCTCGACCCGATCCGGCCCCGCGACGTGGCGGCCAGCCTGGTGGACACCTTGCCGGGCTGCGCGCCCGCCCGCATCCAGCAGCTGAGGGTGCCGACTGCCTATCTCGAAGGCACGCATGCTGATCCGATGTCGGAGCTGTCCGGAGTGGCCGACGAGATGCGGTACCTGATGCGCGCCGAGCGCGTAGCGGTGCACAAGCTCTACGCCGCGATCCGCGACGGGGACGGCGACCGCGTCCGCAGCACCCCGTTGACCGTGTACGACCTCGCCCACACGGGCCGAGTCCTGGCATTCACCAGCGACACGAACGACGGTGAGCTGGAAGCCAACATGTGTGCCGGCAGCCGTACCAACCTGATCGACGCGCTCAACCTCACCCGCGACGGCCTGGCCACGGCCCGGTAAAGCCAGCATCCGGCCGGCGCAGTCAACCTGTGCCGGCCGGACCGGCTCGGCTGTTCCGCTCGGATGGTCGCGAGGGGCGCAACGCCGGAACAGCCAAGACTCAACGCCGATTACCGGGCCATAGTGGCGGTCTCCCGTCCCGTGCAATCTCGGCTATCGCAGTCCGAGTTAGCCGTCACGGCCGTCACACGGCCTGTGACAGCGACAAATGCGGGTTGACCTGCGAGAACGCCTGCGTGACGGCTGTGACAGCTCGGTTGGGGTCCCGTCACAACCGTCACGAGCAGCCGTCTTCGGACGGTTCAGCGCATCGGGCCACACCCGTCACAGCGCACCGGATCGGCGGAGCGCGCCGGGCAGTGACGAGTTCAGCGGCTGTGTTCGCGACTGACCGGACTGCCGTCACGTGCTCGGTCAGCCGGTCGAGTCCGAGCGGCGTCAAACGGAGCACCAGGCTAGCTCTCTCGAACCGGGTCTCCACGTATCCGGCGGCGCGCAGGGTCACCAGGTGTGGCGCGAGACTCCGCCCATCCACACCCAGAGCGGTCCCGATCACGACGGCCCTGTGCCAGCGCATATCTACCAGCTGGCACATGACGAACAGCCGGACCGGCAGGAGCAGCAGCGGGTCCAGCTCGCGTTGAAACGCCGGCGCGAGCGGCGGGCTCGGCGTCATCGCTCGATCGCCTGCCGGGCGGCGTCGCCCGGGGTGGGTGCGAGGCGGAGGCAGGTCACGCACGGCATCCCGACCGGGCGTTCCAACAACTCAAGCTCGCCGCGGCCGAACGTTGCGCCGCAATACGCAGTCAGCCGTTCAGGCGCCAGGCCCTCTGCTGAGAGCGGGAAGACATGGACGACGCGGCGGGATTCGCCGACCGTGCCGGGCAGCGGGCGCGCGATGTAGACGGTCATCGGGTCGGCCGCCGGCGATGGTGGTCGGCGGGAGCGGGCGCGCTCGGGGTGCTGCCCGTTCCCGCCGACGTAGTGGTCCGGCTGTCCTGCTCGGGAATGAGCCGCGCGCGTTGAGGCGGGCGCGGCAGCAGGGCGGCCGGAGTCTGGAGACGGCCGAAGACCCGACGCCAGCACGACGGCTTGCGATGGGACGCGGGTTCCGGCGACGGCGTGGCCGTACGGAGCCAGACCAGCGACTTGCAGGTAGCGCACGGCCGACCGGGAGGCATCAGGCAGGAGTGGAACAGCACATCGCGGCCGCAGAGCGTGCGGTAGCGGCCTTCGTGGCGCGCGATGCCATCGGCCACAGCGTCGTCAGTGACGGCGTGGTCCAGGTTGTCGGCCACGCAGCGGTGCCAGGTTACGTACAAGCGCGAGCCGTGTTCGCCGCTGGTCACATCCGCCCCCTGGTCTTTGGATCTGTTGAAATCATCCAAACCGGAGAGGCGGGCATGACCCAGAGCGGAAACGTTGATGTTTCGTGGCGGGGATGCCGCAGTCAGGGCCATTACCTGCAATGACGGCTGCTACGCTGTGATCACGTCAACCGGGGTGAGGTGGTCGAGTGGTCAGCATCCGTCGACGCGAGGAGCTTGTTTCAGCGCGTAAGGTGGCCGGGCTGACTCAGGAGAACCTTGCCGAGGTGATGGGCGTCGACCGCTCGACGGTCATCCGGTGGGAAGCCGGCGACTACGCGCCCCTGCCGTACCAGTGGCCGAAGCTGGCCAAGGTTCTCGGCCGCACCGCGGACGAGCTGCGCGAGCTGATCGGCCTGCGGACGCTGGATGGAACGGCGGAGCTTGGCTCGGCGCTTGAGCCTGCGTTCGGCTGGCTGGATCGGCACGCTGGGTGGTCTCCCGGTACTGCACGCGGACGCGTGGCAACCGCCGCGCCGGTGAAGCCGCATTTCGACGCGCCGGCTGGTCGGAGTCGTGTTGCAGCTGCCTTGGCGAGCTATTACAGCGACTCGGTTCCCGGGCATGTGCTGTATACCGCGCGCTGCGGACAGGTTGAGGTCGCGACCAGTGTCCTGACCCGGCCGGACTGGCTGGACCTTGCTTGCTCGTTGACGGCCGAGAACGACCGGATTGTGTTGTCTGCCAACGAGGATGCGGCACGTAAGCCGGTCGACGAAGTTGGGGCGGTTCGGCGGCTGGCCGAAGCCGCGGCCGACGACGTGCGCATCGCGGACGTGCCGCTGTATCGGCTCACGGACGTGCAAATCCGACCGGAAATGGTCGGCGGCGACGTCCAGGTGGTGCCGTTCGTCGAGTACGCCCTGAGCATGGATCTTCTCGAACGGGAGCTATACGACAGCCGCGCGGTACAACCAGGTCGGATGCCGCTCCGGGACCGGTACCTGCCGGATCTTCAGGCCGTGCTCGACCTTCCGGGACGGCTTTGCGCTGGTGGCGTGCTCGCGTTGACGGCGATCGCACGGCCCGCCGATCCGTTCCGCGGTGAAGCGGACTACCTCCTGTTGGTGCAGGAGCGTTCACGGCACGTGGTGAACGCGGCTCGCAGGCTGGCCGTCATCCCGAAGAGCTTCCACGGGCCGCTCGCCGATCAACGCGCCGACGCGAGGATCGGCGCCACGCTGCGCCGCGAGCTGGAAGAAGAGCTGTTCGGCCGGGGTGACGTCGACCGGACAACCGGCGTCCAGCGGGCCGCCGATCCCATGCACCCGTCCCGGCTCTCGGCGCCGATGCGCTGGTTGACCGAACAGCCCGGCCGGTTGCGGATGGAGTGCACTGGGTTCGGGTTCAACCTGGTCAGCGGGAACTACGAGTTCGCCAGCCTGGTCGTGATCGAAGATGAGGATTTCTGGCCACGGTTCGGCGGTGACGTCGAAGCGAACTGGGAGGCCGCCGGGCTGCGGCAGTACTCGACGCTCGACGGAGACCTGATCACCGAACTGATCGGTGACGAAACCTGGAGTAATGAGGGATTGTTCGCATTTCTCCAGGGCCTGCGTCGACTCTCCGATATCGGCGGTGAGCGGGTGAGGATTCCCGCGGTCGAATTAGGTCGCTGACGGCCAGCGGACGGTCAAGACAACCGAATCCGCCAATGCTTCCCAGGAATGGTCGATTCCCGGGCCCCACATGAGGTAATCGCCCGGGCGGTTCATGACCTTGCTGCCGCCGGTGACCTCGACGCGAAACTCGCCTGAGACGAGCATCACCAGCGTGGTTCGCTGGTCGTCTGAGGTCCACTCGGGACGCTTGTCTCCCACAGGATGGTTGGCCCACTTGACTTCCACGTCTTTGGACGAGCGAACGCCCTGTGACGGATCGATGAAGTGACCGACCAGCCAACCGCGCGTGTCCGCCGCGTCTTCGTTGGCGTTGCCGGCGGTCCAACCGTCAGTCACTGGCTGATCTCCCATTCGATCACAGGTAGTTTCACGCGCTCTCCGCCGATTTCCGCAAGCCGCCTGAGCCCTTGCGACATGGCGAACAATCCTTCGTTGCTCCACGCTACATCACCCAGCAACTCGGTGACGAGCTCGTCGTCGGTAGTCGAATACTGACGAAGAGTTGCGGATTCCCAGTTTGCTTCGACCACTCCCCCGTAGCGTGCCCAAAACTCTTCGTCGTCGATGACGATCAGGCTGGCGAACTCGTAGTTTCCGCTGACGAGGTTCAGGCCGAACCCCGTGCACTCCATCCGCAGCCGGCCGGGCTGCGCCATGAGCCAGCTCATCGGCTCCGTGAGTTTGGTTGAGTGCAGCGGGTCGGCCGCCAGCATGTCGCCCAGGGTGTTGTCGATGTCGGGCCGGCCGAACAGCTCTTCTTCCATCTCGCGGCGGAGTGTCATGCCCACCTGCGCGTCGCGGCGGAGATCGGTCAGCGGCTGATGGAAGCCCTTCGGGATCACCGCGAGCCGACGCGCGGCGTTCAGCACGTTGCCGGACCGTTCTTGGACCAGCAGCAAGTAGTCGGCGTCTCCGCGGTACAGGTCGGCAGGCCGGGCGATCGCTGTCAGCGCGAGGACGCCGCCCGCACAGAGCCGCTCGCCGACGTCGAGCACCGAGCGGAGGTCCGGCAGGTAACGGTCCCTAAGCGGCATGGTCGTCGAGCCCGCGGCCACCGCGTCGACCAGTTCACCTTCGAGAAGGTCGGCCGTCAGCGCGTAGTGCACGAACTGGGACACGCCGAACGTGCCGCGAAGCTGGTGTTCACGGATGTCCGTGCTCGTGAGCCGGTAGATCGGGCTGTCCGTGAGCCGGGTGTTCATGGACAGCGTCTCGGCGAGTCGCTGAACAGCGCGGTCGGCGGCGCGGTCGTCCAGGTCGAGGTCGGCTTCCGGCTGTGCGCTCGGCACCCGGAGCCGGTCATACGGCGGACGAAGCTCGCAATCCAGGTCGAGCCAGTCTGCGCAGGTCAGAACGCTAGTGTTCATGGCGAGATCACCACATTGCGCGGTGTACAGGCCGTGGTCGTCGAGCCGGCTGCCGTAGTAGGCGGTCAGCGCGGCCGCGAGGTCGCGTTGGCTGACCCAACCACGCCGCGTCCCACGGTCTTGAAGCTCTTGGACGTCGATACCGGCGAGGCGATCGGCGACGGCGCGACGCGCGGCGCCCGGCGTCCAGTGCGCGTGACGGTCGAGCCACTCCAGTGCGGCGCCGATGTGAGGGTCGGCGTCCAGGCGTTCGTCAGCCTCGCTCGGTGTGGCCGTCGAGGCGCTGGCCGGCGCGTCGCGGGTCAACGCGCCGAACCGGTCGCGCTCGGCGTCCGACGCCTGCGCCAACGCCGTGTCCAAGACCTGTTGCATGTCTGACTGCGGTCGAAGATCCGGTTTCTTGTGCCACGACCCCACCGTGCGCGCGCTGATTCCCAGGCGTTCGGCGAAGCGCTCTTGACTCAGCCGCAATGCCGACTGCAATGCCGTCGCCGTGCGTCCCGTCCATCCCCCGGCCGGATTCATTGCGCTCCCGAATGTCGGTGATCTGCGGTGGTTGTGCGGTGATGCTGCGGTGCTTGTGCATGGGTTGCGAGGCCGTTCCAGCCTTGAATTGAAGGCATGGAAAAGACCTCGCTAACGCTTCGGCCGGATGTGCTCGACCACGGTTGCCAGGCTCGTTTGAACATCTTCGAGCCGGTCTGTGATCTCGGCCAGCCGCTGTTCAAGCGCGTCCAATCGGGACGCGAGCTCGTTGCCGTCGTCGGCCGGCTCGTCCGGGTGCGGCGGCGTGCGGTTCTGCAGCACGGCCAGCAGATGCCGCGGGTGCCAGCCCAGCGTCGTCGACAGCGCTTCGAGCGTCCGGGCACTGCGGCGCCGCTCGACGACATGATGCTGAAGCTCGCGCACGGTCGCTTGCGACACGTGCGACCGCTCGGCCAGCTCGCGTTGCCGCCAGCCCAGTTCCCGCACGCGCATGTCGATCGCCTTCGCCACCGCCGCCCAGTCCTCCGTCACGTATTCCTCCGCGCTCCGCCTCAGCGCCGAGATTAGCGGCTTTTCAACCGTTCATTAGCGCCGCGGGTGCGTGTTGCCGCGGCGCGCGGACAAACACGTCCGCATAACAGCTGAAATAAACAACATAGTCTTGAAATCAACAGAATGGTTCTCTCATGAACACCAAAACGACCTTTCACACCATTCCCGAGTCCGCGTGGATTCTCGGTGTCTCCCGCAACACGGTCAGCCGGGCGATCCGGACCGGCGCCCTGCGCGCCACCCGATGCCGGACCGGCCTGCGGGTCTCCTCCGCCGAGCTGGCCAAGGCGCTTCAGGACGGAGGTGCGGCATGGACGACCTCCAGCTGATCGGCATCGCGTGGCGGCTGGATCGCTTGCGATGGGTGCCCACCGATGTCCTGACCACCATCGTGACCAGCGATGGAGCCTGCATGAACCCGGCGGCGGGCCGGCCACCCGACGCTCGCGATGATCAGGAGTTCGCCAAGCGCTTGTGCGGTGGCTGCCCGGTCCAGGACGAGTGTCTTGAACTGGAGCTTCGGACGGCCGGCGCCGAGACGGTCGGCGTCTGGGGCGCGATGACCGACGACGACCGGCGCGCGCTGCACCCGCACTGGCTGCGGCGCGGCGAGCGGATCGATCGGGGTGAGCGATGAACGGACTGACCGTGACACCCACGCAGATCCTCGCCGGCGTCGGCGTGCTGCTCGTGCTGTTTTGGGTCTGGCGGGCCGGTGCCCGCCGGGCGAAGGCTGCCGCCGAAGCCGCACGGAGCGGGGCACGGCTCGTGTCGCTGGTCGGGCGGGTGCTATTCAACGCCGGCTTGATCGTCGCCGTCCAGTGGGTGGTGATCGCGCACCCGGGCAGCCCGTGGCTGCTGGTCGCCGTGCTTGCCCTGCCGGCGCTGTTCGCGTCCTACGCGCTGACCCGGGCCATGACCGTGACCACCGTCGACACGCGGAAGCGGGGCGGTCGGCGATGAACCGTGCTCAACGGCTCGCGCAGGACGCGGCCGAAGCCGCGGAGGTGCGCGCCTACCAGACAGATCCGGACGTCGTCGCGCTGCGGATCGAGCGGGTCAGGCGGCAGGTCGATTGGATGTGCTGGACCGGGATCGTGCTCGGACTGGCGTTCACGATGACCAACGTCCAGGGCTTCGCGTCCGCCGGAACCCGGCCGGGCTCGCTGTCGTGGCTGGCCGCGTGGGTGCTTGACCCGACGGTTTCATTGGTCCTGCTCGCGATCCTGCGCGCGGAGCAAGTGACCGCGCGATATCAGGTCCGGACGGGTCCGTGGGTGCGGCGGGCGAAGTGGTTCACCCTTGCGGCCACGTACACCATGAACACTTGGACGCCGTTCGCGGCCGGCGAGCCCGCGTCGATCGTGCTGCACTCGGTGCCGCCGCTGGTCGTGTTCGTCGCGGTCGAAGCGATCACCGATCTGCGCGACAAGCTCACCGACGCCGTGCTCGTGGCTGCTGAACGGCGCCCCGTTCAGCAGGAGGAAGCCGGCCGACGCGTGTTGTTCGCCGACTACCTCGCGATCGCCCGGGAGAGCTGGACGCCGGACGTCGAGATCACGCCGGCGTGGGTGCGGCGGGCGACCGGCTGTTCGCGCGGGCTGTCACCGCGGCTTGCGCGGGCGCTGCGCGCGGAGGTGGCCAATGGCTGACTCATTGCCGGTCAAGGCCGATCCCGTGCTCGACGGCGAGCTGGTCGACGACACGTTGCCTCAGCCGCGTCGGCGTGAGCGACGTCGGAACCGATTCGCGTTGTGGTGGTTGCACTCGCCGCGGGTGCCGTTGTGGCTAAAGAACAGGCCACAGGCGGTGCAGGCGCTCAAGGATGCGGTGGTGTGGCTGGTGCTGTCGCCGTTGCGGTTCCTCGGTGCGGTTGTACGCGGTGTCGTCGTTGGTGCGCGGTGGTGGCGCGGGTGGGTGACGGTCCGGGATTATCGGACGGCCGCCGAGGAGTCGGAGAAGCTGGCAGACAAGTTCATCGAAATCCGAGCGCTGACGTTGTTCCGGTGGAAGGTCAGCGGTGCCGTCACGGTTGTTGTCGCCTTTGCGGTGGCCGCTGTCGATCTGGTGTATGGGGACGATCCACTGTGGATCGGCGGGGTAGCTGCGTCGGTGGCACTCGCCGTTCTCGGGCGCAGGAAGGACGGCAGTCCCGGGCGTAAGCCAGCACTCGCCGGACCACGGACGCTCACGTGGACGATGGACCCACAGGTTTTGGTGGACGCGTTCCGGGACGCGAAGCTGATCGGCAAGGACGAGACGTTGCGGCTCGTCGAGCGCGCGACGCGCGTCGGTGACGGCTGGGCAGTCACCGTCGACCTTCCTGCAACGCGCAAGGCGGCCGACGTCGTGAAGAACCGGGACGCACTCGCATCGGCGCTCGCCGTCGATGAAGTCCAGCTGATCGTCGAGCGGGTGCGCGGCAACGGCGGGCACGCCGGTCGAGTAGCGATGTGGGTGGCCGACGAAGACCCGTACGCATCACCGCCGTTGCGGACGCCGCTGCTCGGCGTGACGCAGTGGGACGCGTGGCGGCCGATTCCGTTCGGACGGGACGCGCGGGATCGGCGGATCGACGTTCCGCTGGTGTGGACGTCACTGCTCGTCGGCGCGATTCCGCGGCAGGGCAAGACGTTTTCCGCTCGGCTCGCCGCTGCCGGGCTCATCCTGGACGCGTGGGTCCGGCTGTACGTCGCGGACTTCAAAGCTGGGAAGGACTGGGACGCGGCCGGTTTGGTGGCGCACCGGTTCATGTCGGGCGACGAACCCGAACACGTACTGGCCTTGGTGGATTGGCTGATCGAGCTGGTCGGCGAGGTTCAGACGCGATTCCGGCGGATGCGCGACCTGGACGACCTCACCTGCCCGGAGTCGAAGGTCACGCCGGAGATGTCCCGGGACAAGGCGTTGAACATGCCGATCACAGCGATCTTCATCGATGAGGTCCAGGTTCCCTTGGAGGACCGCACACCCGTTGACGTGCAGGGAAAGAAGCTTTCCGCGGGTGAGTATGTCGGTGAGCTGCTGACGTGGCTGGCGAAGAAGGGGCCGGCCGCGGGGATCGTGCTCGTGCTCGCGACGCAGCGGCCGGATTCGAAGACGATCCCGTCAGGGCTGCGCGCGGTGCTCGGCTCCAGGTTCGCCTTGCGGGTGATGGACTGGCGCGACTCGAACATCGTGCTCGGCGAGCAGATGAACACGCGAGGATTCGACTCGTCGCGGCTACTGCCCTCGCACAAGGGCGTCGGCATCCTGCGGCCGGACGGCGACACCGCGGCCGGCGCCGACGTGCTGGCCATAACGGTCCGGACCTATTACATGCCGAACGAGGACTGGCGAACCATCTGCGAGCAAGGCCGTGCGCTGCGCGAAGCGGCCGGGACCCTGACCGGGCACGCAGCCGGGCAGGACACCATGCCGGTGCTCGACCACGCCGCGGCAGTCAAGGCAATCAGTGCAGGTCAGCCGGTCGACGCGGTTGAGCTACCCGCGCTGCTCGCGTCGATCGTCGACTACCTGGGCGACGATCTCAGCGAGGACGGCCGGGACTTCGTACCGACGGCCGAACTGCTCGACGCGCTGGAGATGGACCGGCGGACGTTCGCCCAGGAAATGACCGACCTCGGATGTCGGCCGACCCGGGACCGGGTGACCAGCGAAGACGGCGAGATTCGTCAGGTGCGCGGGTATCTGACAGCTGAAATCAGGGACGCAGTCAGCCGAGCGACCAGCGGCGACGAACCGGACGTCGAAGAAGATCAGCCATGAGTACCGATCACTCCGAGCATCGACCGATCCGAGTTATTCTACCTGTGGGATTGCCAAACCTGACGCCTGCTGTCGCGCGCGGCTTGCTGGCCATCCTGATCGAGCTTACCGAGGTGCCGGTACTGGACGGACCGGCGGAGGAGGTGGACCGTGACGGCTGAAATCAGCAATGACCCGTGGTCGACGCTGGACGACATCTTGGGTCTCGAAGTTGCCGACCCGGTCGACGACGGGATCGGAGAGCTGGCCGTCTACGGCCGGTGCTCTACCGAGGACAACCAAGACCCCGAGACTTCCCGCGGCTGGCAGTTCGGGAACGCGCGAAAGTTCGTCGAACCACTCGGCGGCCGGGTCGTGGCCGAGTTCTTCGACATCGGGCAGTCACGTTCGGTGCCGTGGGACCGGCGGACCGAAGCCGCGCGGCTGCTGGCCGAGCTGAAGAACCCACGGCGGACGTGGAATGCCGTAGTGGTCGGCGAGGGCACCCGATGTTGGTTCGGCAACCAGTTCTCGCTGATCGCGCCCCGGTTCGCTGCTTACGGGGTGGACTTGTGGGTGCCTGAACTCGGCGGGAAGTTCGACGCACGGAACCCCTCTCACAAAATGCTCATGAGCGTGCTCGGTGGGATGAGCGAGTCGGAGCGGCAGCACGTCCAGGCTCGTGTCCGCGCGGCGATGGACGCCCAGGTTGTGAACGAAGGACGGCACCAGGGCGGTCGGGCGCCGTACGGATACGTCGTGGTCGACGGCGGGCCGCACCCGAACCCGCGGAAGGCGGCCGAGGGGTTCCGGTTGCGAATACTGGCGATCGACGACGAAGCGGCCGACGTTGTGCAGCGGATCTTCGCCGAGTACCTGGAAGGTGTGGGCGACCGCGCGATCGCGAAGGGGTTGAATGAGGACGGGGTGCCCTGCCCTTCTGAACGTCGACGCGACCAGAACCGACACCGGCTCGCGGATGGCTGGCAGGGCAGCACCGTCCGATCCATTCTGGAGAATCCGCGCTACACCGGGTACGCGATCTTCGGCCGCTGGACCAAGCACGAAACTTTGCTGAACCCAGACGATGTGAGCGCGGGCCATGTCGTGCGATTCCGCCGCGCGGAGCCGGAACGCGTCGTTCGATCGCGCCGGCCCGCCCACCCGGAGATCGTCTCGGTGGAGACGTTCACGCAGGCACAGCTGGTGCGCCGGTCCCGTGCGGCCGGCGGGATGCGTGGCATTGCGAAGCTTGACCGGGATCGGTGCGCCACCAAACACACCTACTTGCTGAAAGGGTTGGTGCGCTGCGAGATCTGTACGCGGAAGATGCAGGGCGCGGCGATTCGCAAAGGCGTGTACTACCGGTGCATCGCGCGGACACTGGCGCCGGGCTCTGCGGCGCTCGCCGACCACCCGAAGACGGTGAATCTGCGAGAGGACGTCGTGACTCCGCCGATCAACGATTGGCTGTGTCAGGTCTTCGACCCGGCCAACCGAGACGAGACGGTGGCCGCGCTGGTCGGAGCGCAGGGCGGCCAGCCAGGCACGGGCCGGGACGCCGTCGAGAAACGGCTTAAGGACGCGGAAGCACGGCTGCGCAGGCATCAGGCGGCGATCGAAGCCGGAGTGGACCCGGCGGCGCTGGTCGACGCGATGAACATCGCTCAGGCCGAGCGACAAGCCGCGAAGGAAGAGCTTCAGCACCTGCCCGAAGCACAGACGCTCGACACGGCGGAGGTCTACGCGATGCTCGACCAACTCGGCGACGTCGAGAGGCACCTCAACTCGCGTAACCCGGACCGGATCATGCAGGTCTACCGAGACCTGGGCCTGCAAGTGGTCTACGACAACAAAAAAGAGGCGGTCGTGGTGACCGCCTCTCCCCGTGTGGGTAACGTGTGTGTCCGAGGGGGGACTTGAACCCCCACGCCCGTTAAGGGCACTAGCACCTCAAGCTAGCGCGTCTGCCATTCCGCCACTCGGACTTGCTGATGAAGAGAGTATACGACCCCTGGAGCGCTGTTTTCAGGGGGGTGTCACCTGATGTTCAAGGGGCGGATGGGATGATCATGTGTTTTGCCCACGACGGTGGCGGTTTAGCGTATTGCCAGGTCAGTGCACCTTTTAGAGAGCCTGTGGGCGGCTCAGCTGGCTCGTGCACCGGGTGATGCTGACGTCCGGGGTGGGTATCGAAGATGATCTACTCGGCGATGGGGACTTCCGGAAGGCATCTTCGGTTTGAGACCTCCCGGCGAAGGCTCCCGGGCGAGGGCAGCGTGCCGGGTGGAGCGATTCGATCCCGGTGTGGGCGTCAAAGGTCTCCACTAACCGGGAGTAGCCGTTGTTGCGAGGGAAGGGGAACGGCCTGCCAGGGTCGCATCGACTCGGTTGGCGCCCTTCTAGCTGCACCCGCGATCCGCCAGCGTCGTCATCCATCGCAACGTTTGAGCAGGTCAGATCAGGGGTCATCAACTGCCGGGACCTCCCCCACAACTGCCTGACTCTCCCCGAAAGTTCCCACTCCCCTGTGTTACTCAGCGTCGCGGGCGGTGAGCGCCTGAGTGACGTCGTCGCCACGGATGACCATCAAGCCGTGCGACTTGGCACAGCGGACGCTGTGCTCGGCCAGGCTGCAGGCGAGCCGGCTGGGGGGCGACCGTCGTATTCGGAGGCGTTGTGGTCGGCGAGCCGCCAGAGCACCTCCGGCGTACGCACCCGCGGCTCGCCACGCGAGACTGGGCGACGTCGGCAAGGTGATCGATCGAAGCTGCTCGGCAGCGGCGGGCTCTCTGCCGTCTTCGGCTACGGGCTCCACCGCGTGCGCGACGACTGGTGATACCTGGTCGATCCCATCTTCGAACGGTGTTTTGAAGGTGCGGATCAGCTCGAACGCGGCGTCCGTGACACCGACGGCGACGCAGGTTCCGCGGTTGACGTTCGGGCGCAGTTCCGTGGCGTGGATGCCGGCCCGGTACTTCCCGGAGCCGAGCGACCCGTCGTTGGCGATCTGGTCGGCGTGGCCGGCCCACCGCCGCCTTCGAGACTGCGGGGCGGATAGCCCAGGCAGGTAAGAGGTTCCGGGCTTCTCGTTCGGAAGTCGCGGGAACCAGAGTGCTCCTAACTGGTCTCAGGCTGGATCCAGGAGCAGGTTCACGTTTTCGCGGACGTCGGGTCTCGGAGCAGTCCGGCGCGGTCGCGGATCGCTTCGAGGGCGGTCGCGGCGTGGGACGAGAACGGGTCTGCAGGGTCGCTGGTGTTGATCCATTCGCGGAGGCCTGCACTGAAGGCCAGGATCAGCATCTCGGCGGCGAGGCGCGCGGTCAGCTCGTCGACGCCGCGGTCTGCGAGCGCGTCGGCCGCCGCGGTCGTGGTCCGTGCGATCTTCAGCAACCCGCGTTCTTGCACGTCCATGTTCGCGTCGGCAATCCGGCGCCGCGCGATGGCCCTGGGGCGCTGGTCGGCTGTCATCCTCGCGTCCGCTGCGTGCAAGGCGGCCAGGAGACAGGTGGGCACGTCGGCTTCCGCCGGTGCGGAGCGGATCGCGTCGGAGAACAGGATGGCGAGCTCGTCCTCTCGGCCGAAGAGGATCTCGCGCTTGTCGGCGAAGTGCCGGAAGAACGTCGCGCGATTCAGGCCCGCGCGCTCGGCGATCTGCGCCACCGTCGTGTTCTCGTACCCCTGAGCTGAGAACAGCTCGAGCGCGGCATCCTCCAGTCGCTCACGCGCATCCGGCGCCCATCGGCTCATGCTCACACGATAGACGATGCGACAGCATCGCATCACGCCATTGACGCGACTGTGTCGCATCAACTAGCTTCGATGCGACACAGTCGCATCACTTGCAGGGAGCATCACATGCGCATCTTCGTCACCGGCGCCTCCGGCTGGATCGGATCCTCAGTCGTCCCCGAACTCATCGGCGCCGGCCACGAGGTCGTCGGCCTCGCCCGTTCCGACACCGCCGCTGCCGTGATCGAGCAGCTGGGCGCCGAAGCCCGCCGTGGCGGCCTCGACGACCTGGGCATCCTCCGAGATGCGGCGGAAGAGAGTGACGGCGTCATCCACCTCGCCTACGCCCACGAACTCGGGCAGATCGGCGGCGCCCCGGCCGATGCCGCCGCCATCGACACGTTCACGAGCGCGCTCGAGGGCACCGACAAGCCGCTGCTCGTCACCGGCGCGACCATCACCGTGCCGGGTCGAGCCGCCACCGAGCACGACGAACTGGTGCCAGAGGGGCCCATCGCCGCGCGCATCAAGAACATGCAGGCCGCCCTCGCCGCCGCCGATCGCGGAGTCCGCGCGAGCCTTGTCATGATCCCGCGATCCGCACATGGCAAGGGCGAGCAGCACGGCTTCATCCCCCAGCTCACCGCCCGGGCAAGGACAACCGGCTTCTCCGCGTATGTGGGCGACGGGATGAACCGCTGGCCCGCCGTGCACGTCAGGGACGCAGCGACCCTGTACCGGCTCGCGATCGAGAAGGCGCCCGCAGGATCGGTCCTGCACGCCGTGGGCGATGAGGGAGTCGCCTTCCGCGACATCGCCGAGGCGATCGCGCGAGGAGTCGGCGTGCCCGCGCAGTCCCGCCCCGCAGAGGAATTCGGCATGCCCCTCGGAGCACTCCTGGGCACCGACATGCCCGCGTCGAGCACGATCACCCGGCAACTGCTCGGGTGGACACCGACGCACCCCGGCCTCATCGACGACATCGAAGAGGGGCATTACTTCGCCTGACGACCCGCAACCGGAGGAGCCGAGGGGCTGGCGCCCCTCCGCACCAGCGCCACGACTTGCCCCTCAGGTGTGCCAGGAAAGCACTGCTGGAACTCCGTCACCGCCAACTGCTGTCCGATGTCCGGCGACCTTCCCGGCTGGGTCCGCACGCTCCTGGGCATGACGGTCGTTGTCACGGTAGCTGCAGGTCAACGGGGAATTGCAGGTGTGTAGACAGCGTGCAAGATCGTCCTCGGACAATCACCGTAACTCCATAAGCGCGGATCGAGCTCAGTCTCGATCCGCGCTGGTCGTTTTCCGGCGTAGTCGCCGAGTCGACGGTCGCTCGTGCTTGCGCTGCATCCGGCGGCCGCAGACTCCACGGTGCAAGAGGCCGCTGAGTGGGTCGCGCCAGTAGGCAAGTTTCATGGCGGGTCAGACCAGCGGGATCCTCGAAGGAATCGGGGCCGGACCGATTCCTTTCCAGACCCGGCCGAGTCCAACCACCCATGACGACGCACTCTTCGCGGCGCCTGGTGCTCAGCACCCTGGTGTCGCTCAACGGCGTGATCAGCGAACCCTTGGCGTGGGCCGGGCCCTACTTCGGCCCGGGCAGCGCGGCGGCTTCGCTGGCGGCGCTGCGCGGCTGCTCGGCGATGCTGATGGGCCGGCGGACCTACGACATCTTCTCCCGGCAGTGGCCGGACACCCCCGGCGACTACGCCGCCCACCTCAACGCCATGCCGAAGTACGTGTTCTCCTCGACCCTGCGAGACCCACACTGGACCAACACCACCGTGCTCGACACCGAAGTCGCCGGCACCGTCGCCGCGATGAAGCGGGAGCCGGGCGGGGACTTGATCGTCTACGGCCACGGCCGGTTCGGTCATACGCTCGCCGCGGCCGGGCTGGTCGACGAGCTGGCGGTGACCGTCGTGCCCGTGACCGTCCCCGGCGGCGCCTCGTTTTCCCACCCCGGCGACGCGCCGAGCAGCTGGGAGGTGCTCAGCGCGGGCCCGGGCGCCGATCCGGGGCTGGTTTCCTTGCGCTACCGGCCACGACGAGGATGACGGACATGCCGGAGACATGGGACGGTCTCGAGGAGTACCGGCCGGAGCTGGTCGCGTTGTGCTACCGGATGACGGGTTCGGCGCACGAGGCCGAGGACCTGGCGCAGGAGACCTACCTGCGAGCGTGGCGCAACCGGGCCTCCTTCGAGGAACGCGCGTCAGTGCGCACCTGGCTGTACCGGATCGCCACGAACGTTTGCCTCACGGCGTTGCAAGGGCGGGGCCGCCGGGTGCTGCCGGCCGGACTCGGCTCCCCGGGTGAAGATCCGGACGTCCCGCTGGCCGCGGCCGAGGTCCTCTGGGTCACGCCGTGGCTCGGCGACCCGGCCCACGTGGCCGAACGACGCAGGATGCTGCGGCTCGCCCTGGTCGCCAGCGCGCAGTACCTGCCGCCGCGGCAGCGCGCGGCGTTCCTGTTGCGCGAAGTGCTGGCCATGCCGGCCACCGAGATCGCCCAGGTGCTGGACACGAGCGTGCCCGCGGTCAAGAGTGCCCTCCAACGCGCACGCGCCCGGCTCGACGAACTGACGCCGGCGCCGGAGAACTTCGCCGAGCCGGACACCCCCGCGGCGCGCGACGTCCTGAACTCCTACATCGCCGCCTTCGAAACCGCCGACGTCGCGGCCCTGACCCGCCTGCTGCGCGACGACGCGACCCTAGAGGTGATCCCGTCCGGGTTGTCCCTGTCCGGGAAACGCTCGTGCGTTCCGTTCCTGGCCGAGCACGTGCTCACGGCGCCCGGGCTGTACCGGATGTTCCCGACCGTCGCGAACGACCAGCCGGCCGCCGTGGCCTACCACCGGGAGCGGGCCGACGCGCCATTCCGGCCCTTCGGGCTGGCCGTGCTGACCACGGACACCACGCACCTGGCTTCGATCACGACCTTCCTCGACCCGGACCTGGTCGGCGCGTCGGGCTTTCCCGACGACCCCGACCGGGTGCAGTTACCGCACGAGAACAGTCACGCCGCACGGGACAGCAGTCATCCGGCAGCGTCGGCGCGGTAACCGCCGGGGGTGGTCGCGTGCTCCCGCCGGAAGGCCTTGGCGAAGGCGAACGGAGAGCTGTATCCGGTGGCGGCCGCGACTTGCGCCAGCGTCTTGTCGGTGGTGCGCAACAGCCGAGCTGCGGTGGCCATCCGCCAGCGCGTGAGGTACGTCAACGGCGGTTCGCCCACCACGGAGGCGAACCGCCGGGCGAACGCCGCGCGCGAAAGCCCGGCGACCCCGGCGAGCTGCTCCACCGTCCACGCTCGGCCGGGCTCGGCGTGCATGGCCGCCAGCACCCGGGACGTCACCTCGTCGGTCAACGCGGCCGACCAGCTCGTTGCGGTGTCTTCGGAGCCGGACATCCACGCGCGGAGCAGATACACCAGCAGAGCGTCCACAAGCGACGGTGCCACGGCCGCGGCCCCGGGCGGCGCCTCGTGCAGCTCGGCGCCGAGCAGGTCCACCATCGCCCGCAGACCCGGATCACGTCCGGGCGCGGCGGGCAGGTGGACAACCTCCGGCAGATCCCGCAGCAGCGGATGAGGACGGCGGCGCACCAGCTTGTACGCGCCGCACACGATCGTCGACCGAGCCCCGGACCCGGGCAGCGCGAACCGCCCGAACGATCCGCCCGGCGTGTCACGGACCGGCGCGAACGGAGTGAGGTCCACACCCGGTGTGGAGACGATCGCGTGCGGAGTACCCCGGCCGAGCAGCACCACATCACCGGGCCCCAGCTGAACCTCGGCGAACGCGGCCCCGTCCAGCGAAACCAGCTGACAACTGCCTTGCAGCACAACGTGGAACGCGGCACCGAGGACCTGGTCGAAGCGCAGTCCCCACGGCGCGTGGACCTCGGTGAGAGCGGCGACCGGCCGGCCCGCTCGCATCGCCGTCAGGATGTCGGCCAGCACGTCCATGCCGAGCAGTCTACGTGTCCACGTCCGCGAGACGCTGAGACAAACAATGGCGACGATCAACCATTTTCCGTCTCTTTGACTCGCCATAACCTGGCGCCAGAGTTCATTGACCGCGAACTGGAGATGACCATGAAGACGGTATGGGTAGAAGGCGCCACAGGTAAGGCGGGCAAGCGCGTTGCGGCTGCGCTCGCCGCAGCGGGCGTTTCGGTGCGGGCGGCGACCCGGCATCCGGGTGCACCCACAGAGAACGTCACCCCGGTCCTGTTCGACTGGGCCGACGAGTCCACGTGGGCGGATTCGGTCGCCGGCGCCGACGCCCTGTTCCTCAAAGGACTCGACGTGCTCGACGACGCGGCCTCGTTGTTCGCACGGCTCATCGCCGCCGCCCCGCAGGCGGACCACGTGGTCCTCATGTCCGCTTTCGGGGTCGACAAAGCACCCGCGGCCGCTCCGCGGGCGCGAGTCGAACAGGTGGTGCGGGAGTCGGGCCGGAACTGGACCATCCTGCGCCCCAACTGGCTCATGCAGAATTTCGACGAGGACGACGCGGTGTACGCCAGGGCGATCCGCGACGACAACGAGCTCTACGCCGGAAGCGGAAGCCACCGCGCCGGCTTCGTCGACACCCGCGACGTCGCCGACGCGGCCGTCGCGGCCCTGACGACCGACGGCCACCACGGCCACAGTTACGACCTCACCGGCCCCGAAACCCTGACGTTCGCGGAGGTGGCCGACACGCTGTCCAGCGCGTCGCGGCGGACCATCCGCCACATCGACGCCGACCTCGAGACGCACCGGGCGCATTTCGCCCGCTCGGGACGCCCGAACGCGTGGGTCGACCACATGATGGATCTGTTCGTCTTCGTGCGCGCCGACTTGTTCGACGCCGTCACCGACGATGTGCAGCGGCTGACCGGCCACGCTCCGCGCTCTCTGGATGAGTACGCGCGGGAGATCTTCACGTCGACGTCTCCTGCGCCCTCGACGTCCATCGCCTGACCGGCACAGGTGTGCCCGGCAGGCGCGCGATCAACGCGGGCTTGCCGGGCGTGTCGTGGCAGGAGAAATTCGCTGTGGTGTGTTGCCGACGACGTGCGAACGCGTCGACCCCGTCCCGCGGCCACCGCTACACCTTTAATGATTCTTTACTTTCTCGAACGGCGAAGCCATACTGACCGTGAGGGGAGTACTTCCGCAGGGGCTGCCCGGTCAATACGGACATCCCGGTGATGTCCTCGGGAGCCCGCCCAGGTCGGTGACACGGGGGTGTCGGCGGCACAGGGTGAAGGAGACCTCGAACCCGCGCCGGCGTGCGCTCGTTCGAGGAGGTCCTGTGCCCGCGGAAGTTGTTGTGGCGGCTCCGACGGAGTCCGTCGGGTCGCTTTGGCTGTGGTTGATCAGCATCGCGGTCCTGGTTGTGCTTCTGGTCGCCGACTTCATGGTGACGCGGCGTCCGCACGAGGTGTCGATGCGCGAGGCCGTCGGCTGGTCGGTGTTCTACCTGGCGCTGCCGGTGGTGTTCGGGGGCTGGCTGTGGGTCGCGTACGGGAGCGGCCAGGCGGTGGAGTTCCTGACCGGCTTCGTCGTCGAGAAGTCCTTGTCGGTGGACAACCTGTTCGTGTTCATGCTGCTGCTGGCCGCGTTCGCGGTTCCGCCGGCGTTGCAGCAGCGGGTTTTGCTCTACGGCATCGTCGGCGCACTCGTGCTGCGCGGGGCGTTCATCGCGGCCGGCGCCGCACTGCTGGCGGCGGGAACCTGGGCGTTCCTCGTGTTCGGGCTGGTCCTGTTCCTCTCGGCGGTGAAGATCCTGCACCAGGCACTCACCGACGCCGATGCCGAGCCGGACCCCGCACGGATGCGGTCCGTGCGGCTGCTGCGCAGGTTCATCCCGATCACCGACGACTACCAGGGAGCCCGGTTGACCGTGCGCGAGCACGGGCGGCGGGTGTTCACCCCGCTGGTGGTCGTGGTGGTGGCGGTGTTCACCACCGACGTCGTGTTCGCGATCGACTCGGTGCCCGCGGTCTACGGCATCACCGAAGACCCCTACCTGGTCTTCGCCACCAACGCCTTCGCGCTGCTCGGCTTGCGCGCCCTGTACTTCGTGCTGCACACCGCGCTGGCGAAACTCCGCCACCTCAACCACGGCCTGGCCGTCATCCTCGCGTTCATCGGGGTGAAACTCGTGCTGCACTGGGCCCACGGTGTCTGGCCCGCCGTGCCGCAGATCCCCACCCCGATCTCGCTGGCGGTCATCGTGCTCGTCCTGGCCACGGTCACCACCACCAGCCTCCTGCCCCGCCGCACACCCGAGCCCGCTGACCACCGACGGGACTGAGCCATGGCAACCGAACTACTCGTCAACGCCCTGCTCGAATTCTTCCTCACCCTGCTCATCCTCGCCGCACTGGTGATCACCTGTGCGGCATTGACCCCACCACGCGGCCCAGGCTCCTGAACCCGGCGATCCACGCGGCGAAGCAGCGGGCAGAGGGCAGCGGGCGTGCCGACGGTGCGTTGTAGCGGCATCACGCCGTCAACCATGAGGACCCAGTCGAGGTCGAGCTCGCGTCAGGCCGGCGACGTCCCCTCGTCCAGTAGCGGACCGTAGAGCCTCATGAATATGCCGCCCACTTCGCGAATGTCTTCGTCGGGGCTGATCAGTGCGCGGTCGACTAACATGCGGAGCGGTTCCCATGTTTGTACGTGTGCGAGCATCTCCGCATAACAGCGGTAGAGATCGTACGGGGCGATGTCGGTGTCTGCTTCGTCCAGCAGCCGAGGCAGGAGCGCTACAAGCCGGGGTGACAATTGTTTTCGAGAGATCCACATCAGTGAGTCTCTGACTCGTGCGCGAGACCGAGGTCGGTTGCCAACCACATGATCTCCGGGAGCAATTCGAGAGCGTCGTCGGGAACGTAGCGCAGATAGGCCAATGCAGTTCCGCGGTGACTGCCGCGGAGTTCACGTTGCAGCACGCGTAACCGTTCTTGGTCGGGCCGCGCGCGCCTCAAATGATCTTGGGCGCGTGACTGCGCCACGCCAGCGGTGGCCAGTTCCGTCCAGAGAGTTTCGACGTCAGGTTCCATCTGACGTCACCTGATCTTCCCCCATTGTTCCCATCCCAGGTAGGCAAACTGCTCGGCAAACGCGTCGAAGGGTACATCGCAGGTCGGGTAGCGTTTCGGCCGTTACTCACCCGGAAGTAGCAGTCACTCGCCGAGCCAGCCGGGACGGACCAGTCCGGTCTCGTAGGCGAGCACGACAAGTCCCGCGCGGTCGCGGACCGAGAGTTTGCCCATGATGCGGGAGACGTGGGTTTTCGCGGTCAGCGGGCTGACGAGCAGGCGGGCGGCGATGTCCGCATTGGACAGTCCCGCGCCGGCGAGGGTGAGGACTTGGCGTTCCCGCTCGGTCAGGGCGGCGATGGCCGCCGCGGCTACCGGAGCCGGCTTCGTGCGCGCGGCGTATTCGGCGATCAGCCGGCGGGTGACGCCGGGGGCGAGCAGGGCGTCCCCGGCCGCGGCGGCGCGGACGCCCCGCGCGAGCTCGTCGGGTTCGCTGTTCTTCACCAGGAATCCGGCCGCGCCCCGCCGCAGTGCTTCGAACACGTACTCGTCGAGGTCGAACGTGGTGAGCATGACGACGCGGGTCGCGCCGCACGTCGGGTCGGCGGCGATCCGCGCGGTCGCGGCCAGTCCGTCGAGGCCGGGCATGCGGATGTCCATCAGGACGACGTCGGGCCGCAGCTCCCGCACGAGGGCGAGGGCGGTTTCGCCGTCGCCGGCTTCGCCCACCACGACGAGGTCCGGGCGGGTCTCCAGAAGCACTCGGATACCGGCGCGCACCAGTGCCTGGTCGTCGGCGAGGACGACCCGGATCGGGCCGGGCGCGGTCACGGGGCGCCGCCGATCGGCAGGACGGCGGCCACCCGGTAACCGCCGCCGGGTACCGGCCCGGTCGTGAGCAGGCCGCCGAACGCGGTGGCGCGATCCCGCATCCCGGGCAGGCCGTTGCCGCCTCCGGCGGTCCGGCTGCCGGGCCGTCCGCGTCCGTCGTCGGTCACGGTCAGCTCCAACCGTCCATTAGCGCAGGCCACGCGAAGCCCGAGAGTCGCGCCCGCGCCGGCGTGCCGGATCGCGTTGGTGACCGCCTCTTGCGCGATGCGGTATGCGGCCTGGTCGACCGGCGCAGGCAGGACCGGCAGCGGGCCCGCGGTGTCAGTCGTGACGCGCAGCCCCGCCGCGCGCGCTCCGTCGAGCAGTTCGGCGAGGTCGCCGGGCTGGGAAAGCCGAGGGCTCGAACGGTGCGGAGCGGCCCCGGCGCCGGGCGAGCGGAGTGCGTCCAGTGCCGCGCGCAGCTCCCCGAGCGCGGAGTTGCCTGCGTCCTTGATCGCCGTCAGCGCCTGCTCGACGGCTCGCGGATCGCGCGGGAGCAGAGTGAGCCCGGCGTTGGCCTGAACCGTGATCAGGGCCAACTGATGAGCGAGGACGTCGTGCAGATCGCGCGCGATCCGCAGGCGTTCGTCCCCGGCGCGGCGCAATTCCTGCTCCTGACGCGTCCGCGCCGCACCCGCCAGTTCGGCCTCCCGGGCGCGGCGCGCCTGCCGCCGCACCCGGACGAGTTCCGCGGCAACGGCCAGCACGAGGAACCACGCCGCCAAGCCGCCCCCCGACGCCACACTCGGCGGGTCCCAGCCCGGCACGGGAACGAACACGGCCAGCGCATACCCGGCGATGAGAACCGCGTAGGCGACCGGCCTGCTGCCGAGCACCACCGCGGCGGCGAACGTGACGATCAGCGGCAGGAACACCGGCGCGGGGGCCACGCCCGACGCCAGATCCGCTACGTACGCGGCGAATCCGATCACCACTGCGCGCGTCGGCCGCACCCGCGACCACGCCACAGCCGCACCGGCCGCCGCGGCCGTCACGCACCCGACGGCCCACGGCCCGCTCTGAAACGCGGCCGCCACTCCCGCCGCGGCCGCGGCGAAGGCCAAGCCGAGCAACGGGTTACCAACGCCCGGCAGACGGCGGCGCCCGGCGATTCCACGGCGAAGTGCCACCCGGCCATCGTCCGCGCGCCGGCGCGCTGACGCGTCCGCCTGGAAGCGCAAGTCGCGCTACGCCCCTGGACGTACTCCCGGAGGAGCAGCCGGAGATACGCCTGCGACGCGACGCGGACCAGCCACGGATCACCGCATGATGCCCGCCATGACCACTTTTCGAAGGATGTTCCGCGCCGGGCTCGCGGCAACCGCGGCCGCAGCGCTGCTCGCCTGCCTGCCCGGCTCGGCCTCGGGCGAGACGGCCGGCCCCGATCTGGTGCAGGTCCACGACGGACAACTGCGCGGCGTCGTCACCGGTGACCACCGGACGTTCGCCGGGATTCCGTATGCCGCACCCCCGGTGGGCGACCGGCGATGGCATGCCCCCGCGCCGGTCCCGCGCTGGCACGGGGTCCGGGCGGCCACCGCGCCGGGCAACCCCTGCCCGCAACCCGGATCCGATCCGGCAGGCGGGCCGACAGTCATCGGCGACGAGGACTGCCTGTATCTGAACGTCACGACGCCCGTCACGTCCGGGGACCCGCGCCTGCCCGTCCTCGTCTGGCTTCCGGGCGGCGGATTCGTCAACGGCGCGGGCAGCGACTACGACCCGTCCCGGCTGGCCGTCAGCGGCGACGTCGTGGTCGTCACCGTCAACTACCGGCTCGGCGCGCTGGGATTCCTCGACGAGCCCGCACTCGACGACGCCTGGGCCGGCAATTACGGGCTCGCCGACCAGCAAGCCGCGTTGCGCTGGGTCCGGGAGAACATCCAGGCCTTCGGCGGTGACGCCCGCAACGTCACGCTCGCCGGCCAGTCCGCGGGCGCGTTCAGCGTCTGCGCCCAGCTCGCCGCACCGGCAGCACACGGGCTGTTCGACAAGGCCATCGTGCAGAGCGGACCGTGCGGCAACAGCTTCGTGTCGCAGCCGGACGCGCAACGACGCGGTGAGCGCACCGCGGCGAGCCTCGGCTGCACCGCACCCGCCGACGTCGCCGCCTGCCTGCGCGCCATTCCGGCGGCCGACCTGGTCGGGCTGGACACCGACGTCGCCTTCCGTGCGATCAACGGGCTCCGCGACATGCCCTGGAGCCCCGTGGCCGGCAGCCCGGCACTCCCCCGGCAGCCGCTCGACGCGCTCCGCGACGGCTCCGCCGCGGGCATTCCGATCATCCAAGGCACCAACCGCGACGAGATGCGCCCGTTCGTCGCGCTCGACAACGACGCCCACGGAACACCCGTGACCGCCGCAGGTTACGCGGCCGCGCTGCGGGAGATCTTCGGCCCCGACACCGACCGGGTGCTCGCGGAGTACCCGGCCGACCGGTTCCCGACGCCCGGAATCGCGCTGGCCACCGTGCTGACCGACCGGGGAGCGAAGCTCGGTGCGTGCCCGGCGGCCCTCGCCGATCGGGCAGCCGCCCGGTACGCGCCCGTCTACGCCTACGAATTCGCGCAGGACGACGGACAGTTCATCCTGAACTTCCCCATGGGCGCGGCGCACGGCGCCGAACTGCCCTACCTGTTCGACGGGACTTTCGCCGGACCGCCCGCCACCCCGCCGAACGCCGGGCAAATCTCCTTGTCCCACCAGCTGATCGGGTACTGGGCCGCCTTCGCCAGAACCGGCGATCCCAACACCGACGGCACTCCGCGGTGGCCGCGCTACCAGCCGACCACCATGCCGGCCTTCTCCGCCGCCGGCACCGAGCAGATCGACTTCGCGACCGAGCACCACTGCGCGTTCTGGCAGACCGTCCGCCGGTAGCGCTCGGACCATCCGAGGAGCTCTGCCGCTCGGGATCCCGGTATCGATCTCCTGCGGCGTGCTTCCGGCAACCCGGAGACGTCTTTCAGAACACCGGCAACCGCCCACCGGAACCAAGTGGTCGCCATCTCGATGTGGAGTGCAAGAATCCTCCGCCTGAGACGAAGGATCGACACTGCGGGCTGCGACGTCGGCCCGCCTGCCGCGGGCTGAGGGGACGATGTGGGATCTGCTGCACGCATGGCGTGAATGGTTCGCCGGCCACGACACCACGCAGCTGCGGGTGTTCGGGATCGCGGTCCTGTGGTGGGGGCGGCTCGGGAAGACACTCGAGTTCGCGGGCGGTCTCACGGTCGTCATCGATCTGCTGGGCCGCACGAAAATGGCGGCATTCCACGCCATCCTGCGGACCAGGCGTACCCAGTTGATCTCGAGGTTGCGACGCTGGCTCACTCCCCGCCGGAAATCCCCCGTTCGACCGGTGAGGTCGACGCCCCTCCGTCCGCCTGGGCTTCAGGCGTTCCACCGCGCCGGCGCCGTTGCCGCGGCGGTGCTCCTCTTCATGCGGTATCTCGACGGCAGCGATGATCCCCTCGCATCGACCGTGGTCGCGCTGCTGTGCCTTTCGTTCGCCGCCTTCCTGGCCGGTATCGGGCTCGGCGAGGCCGGCTATCTGATCACCTTGGTGCTGCTCACAGCGCTGGTCGCGGCGACGCTCCACCTGCTCGGGCCCCGCGAAAGCCCGGCCGTCACCAGGATGGAGGCGTTCCACGCCACACTGCGAGACTGCCGCGCTCAGTTGCACGCCCGCTGGCACGGCGCCCGCACACCCGGCGAGGAACCCCCGGCGCCGCAACCAGACCCGCCGCGAGGCGACACTCCGGCCTTCCGGGCGTTCGTCATCGCGGGCACAGTGGTGATGGGCCTGTTCCTCTTCGTGTCAGCGCACTACCAATACGCCCCGCCCAACGACCCCATGCCCCTACCCGTCCTCGTGGCGCTGATAGCGATCCTCTCCCCCACCATCGGCGGTGTCGTCCTGGGTGGCGGCGGATACCTGCTCAGCCTGCTGGTACTCGAAGGCCTGGTGGTGACCACTCTTGGGCACCTCCGAACCCGCGCCGGCCTGGAGTCCCGGCTGAAATGGATCGGCCTGGGTGTCTTCGTCGTCGGCTTCTCGATGGACCTGCTCTCCTCGTGACCACCCACCGTCGCCACCATCTGGCACAACCAGGCGGCTATGGATGCGCTGAGGTTGACGATCGGGCCGCGGAGGGCCTATGCGGGTTTGCCGGCGTCGATCCAGTCGCGGAAAACGGCGACACGCTCGGCCGGCCATGCTCCGTCGCAGGGCATTGTGCCGGCCTCGAGCCGGCCGAGGATGGCGTCGGCGTGGGTGGAAACATCGTCGAGGGACCAGAGATCGAAAGCGAAGTTCATCGCGTCGCGGTCGCTCTCGCGAAACAGTGGCTTGATGTGATCCTCGAAATGCATGGGCTCGCCCTCCGTTGTGGTTGCGCCTGCGTCGCCAGGACGGTCAGGTTCCCCGCGGAGCTCGGCGGTCTTTCCGCTGGGCGAGCTCGGCCTCGTCCACCACGACCAGCATCGGCTTACCGGGTTCGCACAGCATCGTGACGGTGAACCGCAGCGGGACGTCCTCGCGGTTGTTGCCGTCCTGGTAATGGATGACATCGCCACCCGGCTCCCAGAACGCCTCTCCGGCGTGCACGACCCGCTCCGGTTCGCCTTCCACCTCAAGCACCATTTCGCCGTCCAGTACGTAGCCGAACGCCGGCCCGGGATGCCGGTGCGGCGGCGCACCAGGATCGCCGGGTGGATACTCGACGACCACGGTCATCGCGTGGGCCCCCGCCGGGATGAACGGCGGGTCCGCCTCCTGCAGCGTGGTGAACGCCGTCTGCCACGCGGTCGATCGCTGCTTCTGCCCGGCCGGATCTGTGTTCGTCATGTGAATCTCCTCCGCGTTGGATGGGCGGTCGAGTGGCGGCGTTGCTTCCCGGTCCGGCCGGGCCCTGGCCGACCCTTCTTCTCGCGGGCCCGCAGCCCAGCGTCCCGCACCCCCGCTCGGCGCTGAAGGGTCTTTCTTTCACCGTGGCCGCCGTCGCCGACGGCGACCTGCATGTCGTGCTGGTATCCGTCAATGAATCCGTGCACACCCCGGCACCTTTGCCTCAGGTCGGCTTCAACCGGACGATGAGAAGCGGTGACCAACACGAACAACGCCACGAGGGCAAGCAAGCCCCCGGAAACGCCCAGGAGGCACCCGCCATGACTTCTCCCGACTTTCCCTACCCGCAAGAGGGATTGCTGCTCACACACTTCCTCACCGTCTCCGACGTGGCCCGATCCAGGGTCTTTTACGCCGACATCTTCGGAGGACAGGTGGTGCTGGAAGAAAACCCGTGCATCGTCAAGGTCGCCAACAGCTGGATCATCATGAACCCCGGCGGCGGCCCCACACCGGACAAACCCGACATAGTCCTGCGTCCCCCCGAGGCCACCGACCCGGTCTCGACGTTCCTCAACGTGCGCGTGGCCGACATCGCCACCTTCTACGCCAACGCGCGCAGCAAGGGCGCGGAATTCCTCACCGAGCCGCTCGACCGCAAAGCCGAGATCCGGTGCTACCTGCGCGACCCCGACGGCTACCTCATCGAGATCGGCCAAGCCACCGGCATGGTGAAAGGCATCTTTGCCGATCCATCCCCAGGCTCGAAGTAACAAGACACCCGATGAACGCCGCGAGGGTGACCAGACTCGAAGCGATCCCGGGCAAGGTCAGAACTCGTAGTCCCAGTCGACTTCCCACAGCAGGACCGAGCCGTCCGAGGTGCCGGTGACCACGTGGTGGCCGCTGGGGGTCATGGCCGCCGAGGCGACGTAGGTCAGCTGGGCCTGGTGCAGGCAGCGGCCCTCGACCAGGTCCCACCAGCGCAACGTCCGGTCCTCGCCACCCGACAGGGCGTGGCGGCCGTCAGCGGTGATGGCGACCGCGTTGAGCTGGGCGGTGTGCCGTGCCGGTAGCTGCCGGACCTCGCCGGTGGGCAGGTTCCAGGCGAAGACCGCGCCGGTGGTGCTGCCGGACACGGCGTGCCGGCCGTCCGGGGTGACCGCGACCGCGCTCACGCCACCACTGTCCGGAGTGGACGTGCGGAGGCACTCACCGGTGGCCAGATCCCAGTAGCGCAGCGTGTGGTCGGCGCCGCCGGACAGGGCGTGCCGGCCGTCGGCGGTGACGGCCAGCGCGTTCACGTGTGCTTCGTGGCCGGACAAAGTGCGCACGGCCTCGCCGGCGCGCAGGTCCCACAAGCGCACCAACCGGTCGGTGCCCGCGGACACGGCCCGGCGGACGTCGGGCGTGATGGCGACGGCGAAGGTCATCACGTCGGCATCGAGTGGCAGCGCGGCCAGGAGCTTCCCGCGGTTGAGGTCCCACCAGTGCACTTTCTCGTTGCCGACGGACACGGCGTGCCGGCCGTCCGGGGTCGCCGCGGCGCTGAACGCGAAGCCGTCGCCGGCGTCGAGGGTGTGCAGGCACTGGCCGGTGGTCAGGTCCCACCAGCGCAGCAGTGTGTCCGCGGTCGAGCTCAACGCACGCCGTCCGTTCGCCGTGATGGCCACGGCCTTCGTGAGGTGGGCCGGGGTCGCCAGCCGGCGGATCTGGCGACTGGCGATCACCGTGGTGCGCCGTCCGCCGTGGCCGGACCGGCGCCACAGCTCACCCAGCTCCGGATCGTTCTCGAATCCGGCGACGGCCCGGGCCGCCCGCAGTTCCCGCGCCGCGGCGGGTGCGTCGCCCCGGTCGAGCAAGGCCCGCGCCGCCTCGATCCGGCCGTGGAACCGCTCGGCCTGGGCACCGAGGTCCATTGTGGAGCGTGGACGGCTGTACCGCCACGGCGCCGGACGGCCGGGGGCGAGGTCCCACCAGCGCACGGTCTGGTCGAAGCCACCGGACAGCGCGGTCCGGCCGTCGGCGCTCACCCGCAGCGAGTTGAGCGGGCCGCCGACGGCGACGGTCCAGAGGCAGCGGCCGGTGGCCAGCTCCCACCAGGTCAGCTCGCCGTCCCCGTTGCCGACGACCACGGTGCGTCCGTCCGGGGCGACGGCGACCGCGAAGATGGCGGTGGATAACATGTCCAGCACGCGGTGGTGGTAGCTGAGCACCCGCAGGCACCGGCCGGTGGCCAGGTCCCAGTACCGCACCGCGCCGTCGTGGCCGGCCGAGAGGAACCGGGTGCCGCCGGGCAGCGGCGCGAGTGCGTAGACGGCGCCGCGGTGGCCGGTGAACTCGCGCAGCTGATCGCCGGCCTCCAGGTCCCAGCAGCGCACGGTGCCGTCCTCACCCGCCGACAGGACCAGCGCTTCGGACAGCACCGTGATCCGGTTGATCCCGCCCTCGTGCCCGCCCAGGGTGTGCAGGCAGCGGCCGGTGGCGAGGTCCCAGCACCACAGGGTGCCCGTGGCGTCGCCGGCGAAGGCCCGCTGTCCGTCCTCGGACAGCGTGACGGACCGGAACGGCACGCCGTCCTGGCCGGTGAAGGTCCGCAGAGCGGTGCCCTCGACCAGGTCCCACCAGCGCACCGTGCCGTCCATGGCACCGGACAGGGCGCACGCGCCGTCCGTGGACAAGGCCACCGCACCGACCAGTCCGATATGGCCGGTCAGGGTCCGCAGGCACTGGCCGGTCTCCAGGTTCCACCAGCGGACGGTCCGGTCCTCACCGCCGGAGACGGCGTGCCGGCCGTCGGCGGCGAAGGCCGGCGGGCAGGTCTTGCCCTCCTGCGGGGGCAGGACCAGCGTCCGCTGCCGTACCGGTACGGCAGCGGCCACGGCCGCCCGCGCGGCGGCCACTTCCTCGTCACCGGGCGCGGCCTCGGCTGCTTCGGCGAGCTGGGCCTCGGCCTGCACGAGGTCACGGCGTTCCCAGTGGACCGCGCCGAGCGCGTAGGCCAAGCTCGCCCGTCGCGGGTCGGCTTCGGGCAGCGAAAACCGGAACCGCTCCAGCTCCTCCACCAGCTGGACGTCGGTCAGCCCGCCCTCGTGCCACTGTCCGAGCTTGCTGTTGACGGTGGCGTCGAGGTGCTGGGGGTCGGCTTCCAGGGCTTGGTCCCAGAACTGCCGGGCCTGGTCGGTCCGGCCGAGGTCCAGCAGGGACAGTGCCTTGTTGTTGAATCCGTCGGCCCGCACGGCTATCGAGCTGGTGTCCGTGCGCGGGTAGGAACGTCCGATGTGGACTTGATACGCGTCGGCCAGTCGATCGGCCAGCGCGCCGAGGTCCGACGGGCGCGCGGCCGGGTCAGCGGTGAAACACTCCCTCAGCAGGGTGACGACCTCGGGTGGCATCGCCGCGCGGCCCGGCGCGGTCCCCCGCGCGAGGTATTCATCCAGCGCCGCCGCGGCGAACGCGCCGAGCGTCCAGGTCACCCCGCCGGTGAACAGCTCCAGCACGGTCACCGCCCAGGACCACACGTCAGCGGCCCGTCCGGCGCGCTCACCGCGGTACTGCTCCGGCGACGCGTACGCGGGGGTGAGTCCGCGGTGGGTGACCAGGATCGACTCGGGCTCCGCCACTTCGTCCGCTCCGGAGGACCGCTGCTGAGCCCTGGCCAGCCCGAAGTCGGTGACCTTGAGCAGCCCGTCTGCGGTGAGCAAAGCGTTGCCGGGCTTGACATCCTGGTGCACCACCCCGGCCTCGTGCGCGGCCCGCAGGCCCCAGGCCAGCTGGATCGCGACGTCGAGGATGTCCGGCAGCTCCCGCAGCCGCCCTGCGGCCAGCGCCTCCGCGACCGTGCCGCCGGGCACAAGCTCGGCGAAGATCCGCGGCACGCCGCCGAGCACACGCACGTAGTGGCAAGTGCACAGGTGTGGATGCGGCGGAAGGCCGACCCACACCTCGGCCTCGTCGACGAACGCCTGGACGCCGGACAGCCACAGCCGCCGCAGCGGGCTCTTCACCGCGAGGTCCAGCCCCCAGCCCAGGTGCCGCACCCGGTGCACCACACCCATGCCGCCAGCGCCGAGCTTCTCCTCGACCCGGTACGTGCCGAGCACCGTTTCCCCGACGCCCCAGGAGGCCTCGCCGGGCGGCCGCTCGTCGGGGCCGACCAGCGTCGACCGGGCCTGCACGCCCTCGTCTCGCGGCGGGTTTTTCCTTCGCCACCAAGGCATCCTCGGCTCACCTCATCCGCGGGGCTCGTGGTCCCAGTCGATCGCCCAGACGAGCACCGTCCCGTCGCGGCTGCCGGTCACCGCGGACCAGCCGTCCGAGGCGACGGCAGCCGCGCAGACCTCGTCCTCGTGCCCGGTGAGCACGCGCAGGCACCGCCCGGACCGCACCTCCAGCCAGCGCAGCGTCCGGTCCGCGCCCGCGGTGAGCGCGTGCTCGCCGTCGCCGGTGAGGGACAGGGCGAGCATCGGCCCCTCGTGCCCGGCCTGCGCGTTGATCCAGCGGCCCGAAGGCAGCTCCCACCGCTGCAGATTCCCACAGTCCTCACCGGACAGTGCGGTACCGCCGTCCGCGGTCACCGCCACCGCGCGTGAGCCGCATTTGTGACTGCGCAAGGTTTCCACGCACTCGCCGGTGCCGATGTCCCACCACCGCGCGGTGGCGTCCACGCTGCCGGACAGGGCGTGCCGCCCGTCGGCGGCCAGCACGATCGAATTCACCGGGGCGGTGTGTCCGGAAAGGACTCGCAGGCACTCCCCCGTCCGCGGGTCCCACCAGCGCAGCGTGTGGTCGGCGCCGGCCGACATCACGTGGCCCGAGGCGGCCACCGCGACCGCGGTCACCTCGTCGGCGTGCCCGGACAGCACCCGCAGCGCGACGCCCGTGGCCGGATCCCAGACCCGGACGGTGTGATCGGCGCTCGCCGAAACCGCCGTCCTGCCGTCGGGCGCGAAGGCGATCGAGGTGACCGCCTCGGCGTGGCCGTGCAGTTCCCGCAGGCGCTCCCCCGTTTCGAGGTCCCAGTGGCGCAGCCCGTAGTCCCAGCCCGCCGTGAGCACCCGGCGGCCGTCCGGCGCGAGCGCCAGCGCGGTGAGCCCGGCCGGGTCTTCGATCGTGCGGACGCGGCGGAAGTCCATGAACGCGGTCCGCCGGCCGGACCGGCCCGCTTCGCGCCACAGGTCCAGCACCTCCGGATGCCGCGCGTAGCCGGGGATGGCCCGCACCTGGCGCAGCCGCCGGGTCGCGGCCGGGGCCGCCCCGTTGGCCAGCAGGTAGCGCACCTGGCTCAGTTCGGACCGGGTTTCCCTCGCCCTCGACGCGAGTTCGAGCGCCCCGCCGGTCGGGCTGAAACTCCACGGGGCGGCCACGGATCCGGCCTGGTCCCAGACCCGGAGCTTGCGGTCGGTGGCGGTGGAGACGACCCGGCGGCCGTCCGCGGACGAGTCCACCCCGAGGACGAGGTACTCGTGGTCGATCGTGCGCAGGCAGCGTCCGGTCGGCAGGTCCCAGCAGCGGACCGTGCGGTCCATGCTGCCGCTGACGCCCCGCCGTCCGTCGGCCGAGAGGCCCACCGAGGCGATCGTGTTGTGGTGACCGGTGAGCGTGCGCAGGCATTCGCCGGTGCGCAGGTCCCACCAGCGGACCTCCCGTTCGCCATCGGAAGACAGCGCGTACCGGGCGTCCGGCGTGACGGCCACCGAGTAGACGTCGCCGGTGTGGCCGGTAAGCGTGCGCACGCCGCGGCCGGACCGGACGTCCCAGCACTGCAGGAAACCATGGTTGCCGGCCACTGCGGCGAACCGGCCGTCCGGGGTCAGGGCGACCGAGATGAGGCCGACCTTCTCCTGGGTGAGCGTGCCCGTCTGCCGTCCGGTGGTCAGGTCCCAGGTCAGGACCAGGCCGTCCTCGGCGCACGAGACCGCCGTCCGTCCGTCGGCGCTGACCGCGACCCCGCGCACGCGCTGCCGGTGTCCGTTGAGGACATACAGGCACCGGCCGGTGGCCAGTTCCCAGCAGCGCACCGTGGTGTCGGCCGAGCCGGACAGCGCGAGCCGACCGTCCTGGGTCACCGCGACCGCCCAGACCTCGTCGGTGTGCCCGGTGAACGTGACGACCTCGCTGCCGTTGAGGTCCCACCAGCGCACTCCACCGTCGTCCGCGCCCCAGACGGTGTGGCGCCCGTCCGGGGTCAGCGCCACGGCGTACAGCCAGCCGGCCGGGGTACGGGCGGTCTGCGGCGGGTCGGCTTCCGGACCGGGCCGGGGCACGCCACGCTCGGCATCGGCCAGCCCGGCGAGCCGCGTGACCTGGTCTTTCTGGAGGCTCGCCTGTCCCGCGGCTTGCAGGCGGCGCATCATCTCGTCGTCGGGGATGCGGGCCGCGCGCCATTGCCGGAGGCCGAGGTTGAAGGTCGATTCCGGATGCCGCGGGTCGTCGCGCAGGGCCCGTTCCCAGTACTGCTCCGCCTCCGCGTGCTCGCCCGCCAGGGCCAGCGAGACCGCGCGGTTGTTCCACTCGTTCGCGAGCGGCTGCACGGATTCGGGGGCTTCACGGGGGTAGGCGGTGCCGGTCCGCTCGGCGTGGAGGGCGATGAGCCGGTCCGCGAACTCCCGGGCGGACGACAGGTTCCCGACGAGCGATTCGGGCGGGTCTTCGAGCAGTTCCCGCACGACGGATGCCAGTGCACGGAGGTCTTCGTCCTGGGTGGCGGGCTGGCGACTGAACCCGCCGAGCCGCACGACACCGTCCTCGGCGAGCACGGCGTTGGCCGCGGTGACTTCGCCGTGGGCCAGGCCGGCCTCGTGCACGGCCTGCAGGGCCCAGGCGAGTTGGACGCCGGCGTCGAGGACCTCGCCGGCGGTGCCGAGCCGTCCGTTCTGTGCGGCTCTCGCCAGGTCCTCACCGGGCAGGTCCTCGGCGACGACCTGCGGATGGCCGTCGACGATGTCGAGGTGGAAGCAGGTGCGCAGGTTCGGGTGCGGTGGCAGGTCGAGCCAACCGCGGATGCGCGACAGCAGGATGGCGGTTTCGGCTTCCCGATCGGCGGCGGGGCCGGCCGCCAGGACGTCGGCCGGGGTGTGTCCGGATCCAGGCGCGGCGTCCGGTCCGGCGTCGGCAGGCCGAACCCCGCCCCGGTCCGGCTGGGTGTTCCCCCGGCTCTTGCGGCCGAACAGCCGCCAGTCCCTGGACAACCCGGTCCTCCCCACCCTCGACAGCCGGCGCGGCCCGCTTCGCCGCGGCCCGGGAACGAGACTGCCATGCCGGCCCGGGACCGGTCCCGCCCCGGCTTCACTTGCTGTCCCCCGCGTCAGCGGAGCCCCGCCCAACAACACTGGCGCGACACGTGACCTCCGCCGTGCAACGGATTGAGCGCTGCGCTCCGTCTCCCCATCACCGGCGGCCCAGGGCTGATACCGACGGCGCCGGCGACGAGCCAACTCGCACGAACCTGACGGAGGGCGGAAGGCATGAACGTTCCCACAGCTGACGGCACGGTCCGCATGCTGCTGCTCGCCGCCGACGTCGACGAGCCCGGCACCGTCCAGCTCGACACCGTCATCCCCTACCACCTGGGCGCCGACGGCATCGTCTACTGGAACGCACCCTGCGAATCCGGGCTGACCTTCGTGCTCCTCAACCTCGACCCCACCGGCCTGCCCAGCGGCGTTGTCCACCAGCGACCCGACGGCTCCGAAGTACTGCGCACGATCGACGGCTACCGCCTGGAGGTCGACACCGGAAACGGAGTGGCGGTCTTCGCGCCGAACGGGCAGCGTCGATCGATGACCGGCATTTTCCTCGTCAAGCCCTAACTGCCGCTCGAAGGGGTCCGTCGACGTCGAGTAATAGCAACGGCCGGCTCATGGAACCCCTGGCTTCGCTCTCTCGATTTACTGCGTCGCCGCAGCGTATCCGGCTCTTCACAGACGGGGGTGTAGTTGCGGCCTGAAGCCGCCGGTCTCGAGCAGGGACCTGGCGATGTAGTTGGTGAGTTGCGGAGGCCGAGAACGGAAGCAGCCGGGACGCCGGCTCACTACTGTGAATTTGTATGACCGACACCGAGATCGGGATCACCGCAGACCTGGTCCGCGACCTGCTGCAGGAGCAACATCCGGACCTTGCAGGGCTGGCCATCCGTGAGGTGGCGGGCGGCTGGGGCAACCAAATGTGGCGCCTCGGGGACGAGCTGGCGGTGCGCATGCAGCGCATGCACCCCACCCCGGAGCTCCAGCTCAAGGAGCGTCGGTGGCTACCCGTGCTGGCCCCGCGCCTGCCGCTCCCGGTGCCGACCCCGGTGCGGTTCGGCGAGCCGTCCGAGCGCTTCCCCAAGCACTGGACCGTGATGACATGGGTTCCCGGCGAGCCGCTGGACCACGGCACGATCAGCCGCGGCGCCCACGCGGCCGACACACTGGCGGGCTTCCTCCAGGCGCTCCATGTGGAGGCGCCTGCTGAGGCGCCGATCGCCACAGACCGCGGAGCCCATCCCAGGAATTGCACGGGCGGCTTCGAGAACTTCCTCCGGGCCGTTGTCCCCGACGACATCGCTGCCGACGTCCGGGCCGTCTGGGACGACGCCGTTGCGGCCCAGGCGTGGGAGGGCCCGCCGATGTGGGTGCACGGGGACCTCCATCCCGCGAACGTCGTCGTCTCGGACGGAACGCTCTCGGGCATCGTCGATTTCGGTGACATGTTCGCCGGCGACCCGGCGTGGGATCTCGCTGCCGCATGGGTGCTGCTACCCACGGCCACGGCCGCACGGTTCTTCGACACTTACGCGCACGCAGACGAGGCAACGATCCGGCGCGCCCGCGGCCTTGCTGCTATGAAGAGCCTCTTCCTGATGCTCATGGGGAAGAACGGAGATCAGGGTCTCCCCGGCGGCAAGCCTCACTGGGGACCTCTGGGCCGGGCGGCACTTGATCGTGTTCTGAAGGGTGTTTGATGCACGCTTCTTCGGACTTCTCTGAAGTTGCAGCAAACATGATCTTGATCGAGCTATAACTGCAAGGTAGACGCGGCGCTGGGCTCCGGTGATGCGTCTTGAGGAGCCCGTGCGGAGCGTCTGCCGATTGGCTGGATTGGATGATCGCCCGGCGCAGTCGGTGGACGGGCCGCCGGCACGTCAACCGGCCACGGATGAACCCCGCTCCGCTGGGCCGGGGTGTGGCGTAGCCGGTGGCCCAGTTCCCACAGGGCCGTGCGGTTGGAATCCCATTGCACGGCCGCCGCTGCGTCGGCCACGGTGAACCACGCGAACTCCGTGTGCTCATGCGACAACGTCACCTCGGTGTCCTCGGCACGGACACCGAACGCGTACTCCGGGATCACCAGCACGTCCGGACCCCACGTGAACTCGCCCGTCACGTTGACGACCGGGATCGTGGCCCGCGCGTCCAAGGCGACGAACTCGCGGTCACCGACCAGCCCGGCCTCCTCGGAGAATTCCCGCCGAGCGGCCTGCACCGGGGACTCGCCCGCCTCACCACCGCCGGCGACACCTTGCCAATAGCCGACATCGGCCCGTCGGAACAAGGCGTACACCGTGCCCTGCGCGGTATGCCGGTACGGCAACACCAGGACCTGAAACGCGGCCCGACCATCCGCAGAGTCGCTCACCCCGCCAGCGTAAGAGGCGCGCGGCCGATCGCCGAACCGGCAGACGGCACGGGAGGATCTCGGTGGCGGGGTGGATCGCCATCATCATCGCCGTCGATGCGGGCCTTGCCGATCCGTCCGATCACGACGACCCAGCTGCCACGGTTCCTCTGTGGCGCCCACATCAACTCCGACGGCCGAGTGACCGGTCTCGACGGCCGCCACCACCGTCGCGCAGGGCGTGCGCAGGGACGGCGAGCAGGCGACGGAGCTGTTCCCGCCACGAGAACGCCCTGACCGCGGTTCCCCCGGCCACCTCTCTTGAAGCGCGTGCACAGAATGATGCGGAGAACGCAACAGATTTCCCGGATCAGTGCGTTGCGTATTTCAATCGCGGGCGCCAGTGTCGATGCGTGCGGACTTTCAGGGACTCGGCGGCCTCTCTCGGTGCCGCACGGTCGGCGGTCGAACCCGTCGGCGAGTCCGGCTGATTGATCGCCGGCCACGGCGGGACCCGGCCGGTGGCGAGTGTGCTCTGTGGATCGACGAACGCGGGTGTCCGCGATGCCCGCGGGGTTCCGTCGTGCCCGGAGCCGTGGATTCCGGCGGTTCGCGAGCGCCGCCGGTGAAGGACACCCAGGAGGATCAGTGACGATCGATCATCACCCGTGCGCGGTGGCGCGCCACCGCCGGTTCGACGGGATCCTGTCATGAGGCCGGCCGGACGAGCCGCAGTCGTGACGGGGGCGGCGCAGGGAATCGGGCTCGCGATCGCGACGCGGCTGATTGCCGACGGCGCCGCGGTTCTGCTCACCGATGTGAACGGAGACGCCGCGCAGCAGGCCGCCAAGACGCTGCGCGAGCAAGGCGGTACCGCGGAGGCGTTGCAGGTCGACGTGACCGACGAGGCTCAAGTACGTGCCCTTCTGCCCCGCGCCGAGGAGCTGCTCGCGCGACCGGTGGACATCGCGGTGGTCAACGCCGGGCGGCAGACGTTCAACGAGCTGCTCGACGTCACCAAGCAGGAGTGGGACGCGGTCTTCGACGTCAACGCCTGGGGCGCGTTCCTCACGGCCCGGGAAGCCGGACGGCACCTGCGCTCGGCGGGCCGGGGCGGCAGCATCGTGGTCATCGCGTCGCGCTCGGCGCGGCTCGGGACGCCGCATTCGCCGCACTACGCCGCGTCGAAGGCGGCGGCGCTGAACATCATGAAGTCCTGTGCGCTCGAGTTCGCGCCGGACGTGCGGGTCAACGCGATCGCGCCGGGGATGATCGACACGCAGCTGTGGGCGCGGGCCGATGCCTTCGAGTCCGAATTGGACGGTAGCGCGGCGGGAACCGCGCGGGCCGCCAGGATCCGGCAGATCCCGGCCGGCCGGCCCGGCAGCCCCGCCGACATCGCCTCGGTCGTGTCGTTCCTCGCCTCCGACGACGCGGGTTACCTCACCGGCGAGTGCCTCCACGTGTCCGGCGGCGACTACATGCTCTGACCGCCCACCCGACCACCGAAGAAACGGAGCTGACGGAAAGTTGACGAACACAGCCTCACCAAGCCTCACCGGCAGCGAGCAGCGAGGAGCGGCCTGATGTCCCACGATTCGCTGGTGCTGAGCCAGGGGTCCTTTTTGGACCTTTCCACCCCCGAGTTCCTGAAGGTCTGCGCAGACTCCGGCATGGCCGCGAGCGTGTGGGACATTCCGGTCCACCACGACAGCGTCGACGTGGTCGCGAAGGCCGCCGAAGACCTCGGCGTCGAGGTCTTCAGCCTCTGCCGGCTGGGCTACTTCACCGAGGACGACCACGACGACGCGCGGTGGCGGTCGAACCTGGCGGTGCTCGACACGGCCGCACGGCTGGGCGTCGAGACGGTCGTCGTCGTGGTCGGCGGTGTGACGACCACCTTCGCCGAGGCCGAAAGCCGCATCCGGGCGGGGCTCGCACGGATCCTCCCGGAGGCCCAGGCCCGCGGGGTGCGGCTGGCGATCGAGCCGTTCCACCCGATGCTGGTCGCGGAGCGCTCGTCCGTCTCCCGGCTCGCCCAGGCGACGGCGCTGGCCGAGGAGTTCGCCTCCGAGTGGCTGGGCATCACCCTCGACGTCTACCACGTGTGGTGGGACCCGGATCTGACCGAGTCCGTTCGCGCGGCCGCCCCCCACCTCATGGCGGTCGACCTGTCCGACTGGCTGGTCCCGACGACGAACCTCCTGCGCGGGCGCGGCCGCCCCGGTGACGGGGTGATCGACCTGCCGGGTTTCGTGCGGCTGGTCGACAGCGTCGGCTACACGGGCCGCTGGCAGGTCGAGGTCCTCAGCGACGAGCCGCGGCCGGGTTCCGATCTCGACTACGCCCTGGACCTGCGGGAGCGGACGGCACGCCTGCTCACGACCGCACGGTGACCCGCGGCCACCGCGTTTCCCTCATCAACCACTCCTCCCGGAAGGCAGTTCGCATGGCCGACTCGATCACCCTCAAGCTCCCGCGTCCGGACGGCACGGCGGAGCAGCACACGATGGGCCCCGCCCGCGAGTTCCCCGCGCCGGCCGCCCCGTTCGCCCAGCGTGACGTCTTCGCGGCGCCGCACGTCGTCGCCGCTGCGCTCGGCGAGTACACGCCGGGGGTCGAGCCCCCGGTCGACTGGGACGCCACGATCGCGTTCCGCCGCCACCTGTGGCGCTACGGCATCGGCGTGGCCGAGGCGATGGACACCTCCGAGCGCGGCCCGGGTGGCTTGACCTGGGCGCAGACCAAGGACCTGATCCGCCGCTCCAGCGAGGCCGCCACCGAGGCCGGCGGTGAGATCGTCTGCGGCGCGGGCACCGATCAGCTCGACGTCACCTCGCCGACGCTGGACGACATCGCCGACGCCTACCTCGAACAGCTCGACTTCATCCAGGGCCTCGGCCGCGGCGCGGTCCTGCGGGCCAGCCACGTGCTCGCCCACGTTGCGACGGGTCCCCAGGACTACGCCTACGTCTACGACCGGGTGCTGGAACGCGTCGAGACCCCCGCGCTGGTCCACTGGATCGGCGAGGTGTTCGACCCGGCTCTGCGGGGCTACTGGGGACACACCGACGTGGACGAGGCCCTCAAGGCGGTCGTCACGCTGGCCGAACGCCACGCGGAGCGGCTGCGCGGGTTCAAGTTCTCCCTGCTGGACGTGGAACGCGAGGAGCGCCTGCGCCGCGAGCTGCCCGACGGGGTCGTCGTCTTCACCGGCGACGACCACGACTACCCGAAGCTGATCCGCGGCGACGGCGAGCACCACAGCCACGGTCTGCTCGGGGTCCTCGACCCGCTGGCGCCGATCGCGTCCGTCGCCTTCCAGAAGCTGGACGCGGGCGATCCCGACGGTTTCACCGCCGACATGGAGGCCACGCTCACCCTCGCGCGCCGGCTGTTCGAGCACCCGGCCGGGGAGTACAAGACCGGGGTCGTGTTCCTCGCCTACCTCTCCGGGCACCAGGACCACTTCCGGATGGTCACCGGCCGGGAAGGCATGCGGTCGGTGAACCACCTCACCGACGTCTTCCGGCAGGCCGACGCCCTGGGTCTGCTGCCCGATCCGGCGCTGGCCGCCGAGCGCATGCGAGCGGTGCTGACCGTCGCCGGGTGGGACGCGGCGAGCTGAACGCGGCGCACCGAGACCGACCGCGAACCCGAATCGGATAGCCGCGAAGGAGCGACTTTGTCCACAGAATCAGCGATCACGTACGACCTCGTCGTCGTGGGCGGCGGCGGCGCGGGCCTGGCCGCCGCCACCCAGGCGGCCGAAATGGGCGCGAGTGTCGCGCTCCTGGAGAAGAACGCCGAGCTGGGCGGGACCACGAGCCGGTCGATCGGCTCGTTCTCCGCCAACGGCACCCGGCTGCAGCGCAAAGCCGGCGTGGCCGACGCGCCGAGCGAGCACTTCGAGGACATGGCGAAGTTCGCCGGTCCGCTTGTGGAGCGCGACAACCTCGCGTTGCGGCGGGTGTACGTCGACAACTCCGCGGACACCCTGCACTGGGTCCAGGACCACGGCGTCGCGCTCTTCGGCCCCATGCCCGAACCGCCGCACCGCAGCCCGCGCATGCACAACGTCCTGCCGAACTCCTCGGCCTACATCTACTGGTTCGAGCGAGCCGCGCGGAAAGCGGGCGTGCGCATCCTCACGAACACGGCGGCGCGCCACCTCGTCGTGGAGGAAGGCCGTGTCGTCGGGGTCGAGACCGAGACCACGAGCGGCGCCCGGCGCGTCATCCGGGCCCGGCGCGGAGTCGTGCTGGCCGCGGGCGACTTCAGCTCGAGCGTGGAGATCAAGACCAGTCAGTTCGCCACGGCCCGGGCGGCGCGGGTCGAGGGCATCAACCCGACCAGCACCGGTGACGGGCTGCGGCTCGGGATGGAGGTCGGCGGCCGCATCCTCAACGGCGACCTCGCGGTCGGCCCCGAGATGCGGTTCGTGGCTCCGCCGCGCAAGCTGCTGCTGCAGAAGCTGCCGCCGTGGCCGATCCTGACCACGATCATGCTGCTGGCGCTGCGGTGGCTGCCGGACGCGATCCAGCGGCCGTTCATCATGTCGTTCGCCACCTCCTACCTCGCGCCGTCGCCGAACGTCTTCAAGCAGGGCGCGATCCTGGTCAACGCCGACGGCGAGCGGTTCACCGACGAAAGCGCGAGCCCGGAGCTGGAGCTGCCGGACCAGCCCGGCGGCGAGGGCTACCTGGTGATGGACGAGGCCACGGCCACCCAGTTCAAGAAGTGGCCCAACTTCATCTCGACCGCGCCCGGTGTCGCGTATGCCTACATCGACGACTACCGCCGCAACCGGCGCGACATCTTCCACAGCGCGCGGATGGTGGCGGACCTGGCGGCCAAGATCGGCGCCGATCCGCGCAAGCTCGCCCTCTCGCTCGGGCAGTCCGCCGGCGGCGAGCAGAACTTCGTGGCGCTCGGGCCGCTCAAGAGCTGGATCGTGCTCACCGAGGGCGGGTTGGCGATCGACACGGACATGCGCGTCCTCGACCAGCAGGACGACCCGGTCCCGGGGTTGTTCGCGGCCGGGTCCAACGGACAGGGCGGTCTCCTGCTGGAAGGCCACGGCAACCACGTCGGCTGGGCGTTCATCTCCGGCCGCATCGCAGCCAAACGCGCCCTGTGGTCGGCGACGAAAGACGAGGAGTGACCCCGTGAGCACCTCCACCGAGCCCCGCCGCGGCACCCCGAAGCTCGCCGACCAGCTCGACGGCCACCGGATCCTGGTCACCGGCGCCGCCGGGGACATCGGGTCCGTCGTCGCGCGCACGGCCGCGGCCCGCGGCGCCGAAGTGCTGCTGATGGATCTCGACTCGCCCGCGCTGTCCGGGCTGTCCGCCGAGCTCGGCTCGGCCGCAGCCGCCGCCAACCTGCTGGACACCCCGGCGACGTGCGCGGCGATCGAGACCCTCGCGGACGGCAAGCCCATCACCGGGCTGGTCAACGTCGCCGGGGCCCACAACCGCGAAGCCGCGCTGGAGTTGTCCGCCGACGACTGGGACCGGGTCCTGGCCGTCAACGCGCGCAGCACCTTCGTGGTCACGCAGGCCGTGGCGCGGACGATGGCCGCCACCGGTGGCGGCGCGGTCGTGAACTTCGCCTCGATCGCGGCGTGGCAGCCGCGGGTCAACCTCGCCCACTACTCCGCGGCCAAGGCGGCGATCGTCGGTCTCACGTACTCGCTGGCGCTCGAGCTGGCCGAGCACGGGATCAGGGTCAACGCCGTGGCCCCGGGCGTGATCTCGACCCGGTTGACGGCCCCGACGCTGGAGGAGCCGGTGTCCCGGGCGGAGCGGCTCGGCAAGATCCCGCTCGGCCGGTTCGGCCGGCCCGAGGATGTGGCCGAAGCCGTGTGTTACCTGCTGTCCGACAGCGCGTCCTTCGTCAGCGGCCACGTGCTGACGGTGGACGGCGCCCAGTCGGTGGTCTGATTCCACCCGGCTGACGCCGCGCACCGGAAAGGCCGGCCGGACGGGAAACCCCCGTCCGGCCGGCCTTTCCCCGTGCCCGGTCGCGCGGTCGCGGCGCGGTGACGATGACATGCTGACCGGGGACAGGCCTGGACCGGGCAAGCCCCGGCTCGGTTCCCGGTGCCGGACACCCGGGGCGACCTGCGAGCGGAGTACGAAGGACCATGGCCGTCGACGACGTCACCCTGCACCAGATCCGCGTGTTCCGCGAGGTGGCCAGGACACGCAGCTACACCAGCGCCGCTCGTCACATGAACCTGTCGCAGTCGACGCTGAGCCGTTCGGTTTCGCAGCTCGAGCGCACGCTGGGGGTGACGCTGCTGCAGCGGGACACGCGCAACGTCGTCGTCACCGCGGAAGGGGAGGAGTTCCTCAAGGTCGCCGACCAGCTCATAGACACGCTGTCGGTGGGGCTCGAGCGCTTCGACCGCTACGCCAAAGCGCAGCTGGGCACGCTGGCGCTCGCCACCCTCGCGTCGTTCGCGGCGGCGGTCCTGCCGAGGCTGCTGAGCGCGTTCTTCAGCGGCAACGAGGCACTCGACTTCCACCTCGTCGACGGCGGGAACGACGACGTGCTGCGTCACCTGGAACAAGGCACGGTCGAGGTGGCGATCACCGCCGACGTCGAGGTGCCGCAGGGACTCTGGGTCACGCCGGTGCTGGAGGAGAAGTTCTACGGCGTCGCCCCAGACGACCACCCATGGGCCGACCGGGACGCGGTCACCTGGAGCGATTTCGACGCCGAGCGGTACGTGGCCGCGCGGCAAGGCACCAGCATCCGGGCCATCACCGATCAGGCGCTCGCCGACGCGGGAGCGGAAGTCCGCCTGCGGTTCGAGGTCGCCAACATCGCCACACTCGGCGGACTGGTTCGCGCCGGGTTCGGCGTGTCCGCCCTGCCGGCGCTGGAGTTCATGGGTTACCGGCTCGACGATCTGACACGGGTGCCGATCGTCGGGCCGGGCCCACATCGGGTGCTGGCCGTTATCTCCCGGCCCTACACCGAGCTGTCACCGACCGCCCGCCGTTTCCGGAAGGTCGCTGCTCAGGAACTGCGGAGAATGAGCCTGCCCACCGGGATCAGCGTGCTCGCCGCCGAGCCGTGAGCCTTGCGCCACGTTCAGCCGGCGCATCGTCAGCAGCGTGGCGATGCCGATCAGACTGACCCCGAGCACGAAGAAGTACGGCGAGCGCAGGTTGCCCGTGGAGCTGACCAGCCAGGTACAGATGTAGGGCGCCGTTCCGCCCGCGATGACCACCGACACGTTGGTCACGAGAGCGGTGCCGGTGTAGCGGACCTCCGGCCCGAACAGCTGGGGCGTGAGGGTGTAGTTGCCCGCCTGCGCCGTCGCCATGTTGACCGCGACGACGAAGTAGCCGACGCCGGCGAGGAAGAGGTTGTTGAAGTCCATGATCACCAGCGCCGGGTACGTCACGATCGCGTAGGTGGCCAGGCCGATGATCGTCACGTTCACCGAGCCGATCCGGTCGACCAGCCGGCCCGCCAGCGGTGTCATCAGCACGCCGAAGAGGGTGCCGCCCGCGGTGATCCAGTAGACGGGTGTCTTCGCGTAGTGCAGGCTGGTGATGAGGTAGATCGACAGGAAGGTCGCGCCGACGTACGCGGTGCCCTGGACGCCGATGCCGAGCAGGATGCCCTTGATGAGCGGGCCGGGGTACGACCGGAACGCGGAGACCAGGGGGAACCCGTGCCGGGGGCTCTTGTCGTCGTCGATGCGGGGCAGGAAGCGCCGGGCGAGGAAGCAGACGATGGTCAGGGGAAGCCCGGCCCAGAACGGGATGCGCCAGGCCCACTCGTTCATCGCACTGGTCGTCACCAGACCCGACACCAGGCCGACGGCGGCGGAGGCGATGGCGAACCCGCCGTTGGTGCCGACGGGGACGAACGACGCGTACCAGCCCTTTTTGCCCGGCGGTGCCGCTTCGGTGATGACCGTGGCCGCGCCGCCGACCTCACCGCCGGCGAAGAAGCCCTGCGCGATCCGGACGATCAGCAGGAGGATCGGCGCCAGCACACCGACGCTGGCGTAGGTCGGGAGGAACCCGATGGCCGTGTTGGCCAGGCCGATGCCGACCACGGTGACCAGCAGCGCCGGCCGCCGCCCGAACTTGTCGCCGAAGGCGCCGAAGAAGATCCCGCCGATGGGGCGGATGACGTAGGACAGCGCGAACACGGCCAAAGTGGACAGCAGCGCCGCCGTCGGGTCGTTCCCGGGGAAGAACAGCGGCGCGATGATGGCCGCGACGTACCCGTAGAGGGCCCAGTCGTAGTATTCGATCAGCGTGCCGAGGCTGCCCGCCAGCACGATCTTCCGGATGCTTCTCGCGTCTCCCTGCGACGCTGCAGGACTGTGAGCGCTCATCTTCCTACTTTCTCTGGTTCGACGGTGATGGCTACGGACAACTCAGGACCACTGGGGCCCGTTTCCCCCGCGCTCTCGATCCGATTCGGATCCGATCACCCCCGCGTTCTTCAGCGCCGCGATGCGCTCCTCGGCCAGGCCGGCCGCCGTGAAGACTTCTTCGTTGTGCTCGCCGATCTTCGGCGGGACCGCGCGCAACCGGGCCGGGGTGTCGGAAAGGGTGATCGGCATGCCGATCCACTTGACCCGGCCCACCCCGTCGACGTCGCCTTCGATCACCAGCTCGTTGTGCACGACCTGAGGATCGGTGAACAGGTCGTCGTAGTCGTTCACCGGGGCGACGAGGACGTCCTCGGCTTCGAAGCGCGCCATGATCTCCTCGCGCGGGAACTTGGCGACGGCTTCGGCGAGCAGCTGCCAGGTCTCGCGAGTGTGCTCGAGCAGTCCTTCGACGGTCTGGAAGCGCGGGTCGTTGACGTCCTTTTCGGACAGTCCACACGCGCGGGCGGCGCGCTGCCACGGATGATCGACGAAGTACTCGCCGATCAGGGTGAACCACAGGCCGTCCGCCGCCTCGTAGTAACCGTAGAGCGCGGTGTTGCCCGGGTGCGCCACACCGGCGGTGGGCCTCGGGAAACGCCGTCCGGTGTTCAGGTAGGTCGCGGCTTCCTGCAGGTGGCTGGTGATCGCGGCGTTGAGCAGGTTGGAGTCGACGACCTGGCCGCGGCCGGTGCGTTCCCGCGCGGCGAGGGCGATCATCATCCCCTGGGCGAACTGCATGGACGCGAGGTAGTCGATCATGAACGTGCCGGTCGGCACCGGGCCCGTGTCCTGGGTGCCGGTGAGCGCCATCAACCCGCTGACCGCTTGCGCGGCCAGGTCCTGGCCGCGGCGGTGCGCATAGGGACCCGACAGGCCGTAGCCCGTCGCGTAGGCGACGATGATCCGCGGGTTGACCGCGGACAGCTGCTCCCAGCCCAGGCCCAGGCGGTCCATGACCCCCGGGCGGAAGTTGCTGGCGACGATGTCGGCGTCCCGTGCGAGGCCGAGGATCAGCTCGCGCCCGGCATCGCTCTTCACGTCGACGGTGATGCTCTTCTTGTTGCGGTTGGTGGCGGACCAGTGCGGGCTGAACCCGGCGGCCAGCAGCGGCTGCTGGTTGCGGCCGATCTCGCCCACGTCGATGCGCTCGATCTTGATGACCTCGGCCCCGAAGTCCGCGAGGACCTGGGTGGCCGAAGGGCCCTGTTCCAGCTGGGTGAAGTCGAGGATCCGGATTCCCTCGAAGGCGTCTGTCACGGTTCCCCTTCGGTTTCGGTGCGGGCGGGTGGTGCGGGCGGTGGTGCGGATCAGGTCATCAAGTCGCCGCCGCACACCTTCAGGCACTCGCCGGTGATGTAGGAGGCGTCCGGTGAGGCCAGGAAGGTGATCGCGGCCGCGACTTCCTCGGGACGGCCGAGCCGGCCCAGGGGGTTGTCCTTGATCCGGCGTTCGAGCGCGAGGCCGGCGTCCTGCCCGGTCAGCCGGCCGATCTCGGCGTCGGCATGGTCCGACATGCCGGTGGCGATGCGGCCGGGGGCGACGGCGTTGACGCGGATGCCCCGCGGCGCGAGCTCGGCGGCGAACGACTTGGTCAGGCTCGCGACGGCGGCCTTGGACGCCGCGTAGTGCGCCGACAGCGCGTTGGGCAGGAACCCCTGGATCGACGCCAGGGCGACGATGGCGCCGCCGTCGCCCAGGCACCGCGCGGCGAGCTGGAGGGTCAGCAGCGTCCCGCGCCCGTTGACCTCCAGTACACGGTCCCAGTCCTGCGGGTCCAGCTGCGAAGCCGGGCCGAACAGCTGGATGCCGGCGTTGGCGACCACGACGTCGAGGTGTCCCGCGCGGTCGGTCGCGGTGGCCATCGCCTCCGCGGACGTCACGTCCAGGGGGAACGCCTCGGCTCGGCCGCCGTCCGCGCGGATGCCCTGCGCGGCCGCCGAGGCCAGGTCCGCGTCGATGTCGGCGATGAGCACGTCGGCGCCGAAGCTGGCGAAGCGACGGGCGGTGGCCAGCCCGATGCCGCGGCCGGCGCCCGTGACGAGCACCCGGCGGCCGGCGAAAGGAGTCCCGTTCATTCGGCCGGCCCCCAGTGCGCGACACCGGTTTCACGGTGCCGCCGGTTCTCGATCCCGACGACCCCGGTTTCCTGGAGCCGGGCGACTTCGGTGGACGTGAAGCCGAGGCTGGCCAGGACTTGCTCGTTGTCCTGCCCGACGGTCGGCGGGGCGTTTCGCACCCGAGCGGGGGTGGCGCTGAGCTTCACGGGCGGGCCGACCAGCTTCACGGTGCCGGCGTGCGGGTGCTCGGCGGTGACGACCAGCTCGTTGTGGAGGACTTGCGGGTCTTCGAACAGGTGCGGGTAGTCGTTGACCGGGGCGGCGAGGAGGTCCTGCTCCTCCAGCGCTTTCAGGGCCTGGTCGAGCGACAGGCCGTCGAAGGCGTGCTGGAGCAGCGCGTGGGTTTCCTCGACGTGCTCGGCCAGCCCGCGCGTTGTGGCGAAGCGGGGGTCGTCGCGGTGTTCGGTGAGTCCGAGCGCGTCGCAGACCCGTTGCCACGGCTGGTCCACGAAGTACTCGCCCACGAGCACGAGCCACCGGTCGTCGGCGGTGCGGTATCGCGCGTACAGGGCGGTCGAGTGGCTGTGTGCAATGCCTTCTGCCGGGCGTGGGTACTCCCGCCCGGTGTTCAGGTAGGTCGTGGCCTCCTGCAGGTGCAGCGCCACCGCGGAGTTGAGCAGGCACGAGTCCACGACCTGCCCCTCCCCCGTGCGCTCCCGTGCGGCCAGCGCGAGCATGATGCCCTGGGCGAAGTGCATCGCGGCGACGTAGTCGATGGCGTACGTGCCGGCCGCGGTGGGTGAGTCTGCGGATCCGGTCAGGGCCAGGACCCCGCCCATGGCCTGCGCGGCCAGGTCCTGCCCGCGACGCTCGGCGTAGGGGCCGGAGCGCCCGTAACCCGAGGCGTACGCGCAGATGATCCGCGGGTTGATCGCGCGGAGGTCGTCGTAGCCGAGGCCGAGCCGCTCCATGACCCCGGGCCGGAAGTTGCTGGCGACCACGTCCGCCGTTTTTACCAGGCGTTCGAGGACGTCACGCGCTCCCGGGGCCTTGAGGTCGAGGCTGAGGCTGAGCTTGTTGCGGTTGTTGGCGGCCCAGTGCGGGCTCATGCCGTTGACCCGCGGGCTGTGGTCGCGGCCGATCTCGCCGATGTCGTGGCGTTCGATCTTGATGACCTCGGCGCCGAAGTCCGCGAGCACCTGCGTGCCCGACGGTCCCTGCTCCAGCTGGGTGAAATCGAGAACGCGCACGCCCTCGTACACCTCACGCAGTCCTGCGCCGCCGCTCATCGCGCGGGTTCCACGGCCTGGTGCTCCGTCGAAAGCAGCGCATCCTCCGGTTCGGTGTGCAGGAGGATCGCCTTGCGCCCACTTTGGACGACCTGGCCGTGCTGGTTGACCAGCTCCACGGCGAAGGTGACCACGCCCTGGTCGGGGCGCTTGGTCCGGCGGCGCAGCTCGTCCACCACGAAGCGGACGTGGATGGTGTCCCCGAACCGGATCGGGGCCTTGAACGACCAGTCCGAGATTCCCAGGAACGCGATGGCGGTCCCGAACAGCAGGCCACCGCCCAGCATCAGCCCGTGCGCCATGGACAGGCCCAGCAAACCGTGGGCGATCCGTTCGCCGAACTCGGTCTTCTCGGCGTAGGCCCGGCTCACGTGGACTTCGGAGTAGTCGCCGGTCGTGCCGGCGAAGGTGACGACGTCGCCTTCGGTGATGGTCCGGGTCGCCGATTCGAACTCCTGGCCGACGTACAGCTGACTCCAGGTGAGACCACGTGCTGCCACGGTGTTTCCTTTCCTCGCGCCCTGGGGGTTGCCGTGACGCTAAGGCGAGGTGACGGCGGGCATCAATTCATCTGCCGCCTTCATCTGTTGAGTCTTGTGCGGCCACTGTTGCCAACGTCGCAAGAATTCCCTCGAACCAGTGCGTTGCATGCCTGGATGGCACCGGTCAGAGTCGAGTCACCCGAAGCACTTCTGGAGAAGGACGGCGATGGCGACTCTTCGTTCCCGGACCACCACCCACGGCCGCAACGCGGCGGGCGCGCGCTCGCTCTGGCGCGCGACCGGGATGACCGACAGCGACTTCGGCAAGCCGATCGTCGCGATCGCCAACTCCTACACCCAGTTCGTGCCCGGCCACGTCCACCTCAAGGACCTCGGCGAGATCGTCGCCGAGGCCGTGAAAGAGGCCGGTGGCATCGCACGCGAGTTCCACACGATCGCCGTCGACGACGGCATCGCGATGGGCCACTCGGGCATGCTCTACTCGCTGCCCTCACGCGAGATCATCGCGGACTCCGTGGAATACATGGTCAACGCGCACCAGGCCGACGCCCTCGTCTGCATCTCCAACTGCGACAAGATCACACCCGGCATGCTCAACGCCGCCATGCGCCTGAACATCCCCACCGTGTTCGTCTCCGGCGGACCGATGGAAGCCGGCAAGGCCGTGGTCGTCGGCGGCGTCGCCCAGGCCCCGACCGACCTCCTGACGGCAATCGCCGCGTCGGCCTCGAAGGACGTGGACGACAACGCGCTCACGGCCGTCGAAGAGGTCGCGTGCCCGACGTGTGGTTCGTGCTCGGGCATGTTCACCGCGAACTCCATGAACTGCCTCACCGAAGCTTTGGGACTGTCGCTGCCCGGCAACGGTTCCACGCTGGCCACCCATCGTGCCCGTCGAGAGCTTTTCCAGGAGGCCGGCCGGACGGTGATGGCGCTGTGCAAGCGCTGGTACGGCGAGGACGACGCCTCCGCCCTGCCCCGCTCGATCGCCACCCGCGAGGCCTTCGAGAACGCCATGGCGCTCGACATGGCCATGGGCGGCTCCACCAACACCGTGCTGCACATCCTCGCCGCCGCACAGGAAGGCGAAGTCGACTTCACCATCAGCGACATCGACGCCATCGGCCGCCGCGTGCCCTGCCTGTCAAAGGTCGCACCGAACTCCGACTACCACATGGAAGACGTCCACCGCGCCGGCGGCATCCCCGCCATCCTCGGCGAGCTCTGGCGGGCCGGGCTGCTCCGCGAGAACGTGCACACGGTCCACGCCGCGTCGCTGTCGGACTGGCTGTCCACTTGGGACATTCGCGCCACCTCGCCGTCGGCCGCGGCCGTCGAACTCTACCACGCGGCGCCGGGCGGTGTCCGCACCACACAAGCGTTCTCCACGGACAACCGCTGGTCCTCACTCGACACCGACGCCACCGGCGGCTGCATCCGCGACCTCGAGCACGCGTACACCAAGGACGGTGGCCTCGCGGTGCTGCGCGGCAACCTCGCCGAGAACGGCGCCATCATCAAAACCGCCGGCGTCCCCGAAGGCGTTTTTCATTTCGAAGGCCCCGCGCTGGTCGTCGAAAGCCAGGAGGAGGCGGTGTCGGTCATCCTCACCAAGACGATCAAACCCGGCGACGTGCTGGTCGTCCGGTACGAGGGCCCCGCCGGCGGCCCCGGGATGCAGGAAATGCTCCACCCCACGGCGTTCCTCAAAGGCACCGGCCTCGGCGCCCGGTGCGCGCTGGTCACCGACGGCCGCTTCTCCGGCGCCTCCAGCGGAATCTCCGTGGGCCACGTCGCGCCCGAAGCCGCCGCGGCCGGCACCATCGGCCTCGTCGAAAACGGCGACCGGATCATCATCGACGTCCGCGAACGCCGCCTCGAACTCCACGTCCCCGCCGAAGTCCTGGCCGAACGCCGCGCCAAGATGGACGCATCGGAGCGACCGTGGACTCCTCAGGATCGCGACCGTCCGGTCTCGAACGCCCTGCGCGCCTACGCCGCCATGGCAACCTCCGCCGACACCGGCGCGGTGCGCCGCATCCCCAGCCCCGCGCGGTCACGCTCCGCCGAGGCGCACTCCCCGGCACGGCAACCCTGATCACCGACGGCCGCGCCGCAGGACCGTTATTCCGCGGCCGCCGGTACCTCGGTGGACGAGCGGCGGCGTCTGGACCGCGACCGGCTCGCCCAGTAGACCCACCCGAAGATCATCAAGAAATCGACGAGTCCGATCACGAGGCCGACGATGAAGTCGACCTCATCGGGTCGATGCAGGTCCACCGCCGCTGCGGGGTCGGCGACTACGTCGACAACCGAGCTGGCTTGTCGCCGTTCACGGCCACGATGCCGTGCTGCCCGTCGGGCGTGACGACGGCCAGGGCGTTGCGCGTGTACCTGCTCGGTGGCGTGAACTGTTCGGCGGTCCAGTGGTCGGTGTAGCCGGTTGCGGTCGCCCGCACGTGCACGCCGCGCGTCTCCAAGATCAGCCCGTCGACGGCGGCGAGTCCGGCCATGAAGATCATCACGATGTGTATGCCGGCGACGAAGACGCTCAGCAGGATGAACACCCCGTCACGGGCGAGGATCGCCGGGATCACGAGGATCAAGGCGGCGCTGATCCAGATCAGCAGAGTGCCGCCGCCACGGTGGAACACGTCCAGCACGACACCGAGCCAGGTCACCGCGGCCAGCACCAGCGTGGCCAGCACCGTGCGCACCCAGATCATGGGCGAATGGTAACGGCGGGTGAACCGGGACGCCCGGCGTTTCGCCCGGTCGGGTTCGCGTGGATCTCGGGCGATTCGATCCGGTTGTCCCGTTCAGCGGGTTGGGGGCCTGCGGGAATATCGCCACTGTCGCCACGGTTCGAGCCGTCATGGGCGTTGCGGCGGGATGTGTCGGTCCGGGAGCGGGGCCGTGATGTCCGAGCGCCACGCGCCTTTCAGGGTGGGGCTGGTCGTCCCGTTGCAGGGGCCGGCGGGGATCTACGGGGCGTCCTGCGTGCTGTGTGCCCGGCTGGCGGTCGAGGAGATCAACAGTGCGGGCGGGGTCCTCGCTCGTCCGGTGCAGCTGCGGATCGTCGACGGCGGGGCGGGGGTGGATCGGGTCGCGTCCGAAGTGGATCGGCTGATCAGCGCCGGACAGATGGACGCCGTGGTGGGTTGGCATCTCTCCGCGGTGCGCCAGCAGCTGGCGCCCCGGATACGCGGACGGGTTCCGTATGTCTACACCGCACTCTATGAAGGCGGTGAGTCGACGCCCGGGGTGTTCGCGATCGGTGAGACCCCCGAAATCCAGCTGCTTCCCGCCCTGACCTGGATGGCCGACGAGATCGGCGTGCGGCGATGGTTCGTGATCGGCAACGACTACGCCTGGCCGCACCGCTCCACGGCACTCACCCGGCAGTTCCTCCACGACCAGGACAAAGTGCGGATCGACGGCGCCGCGTTCGTGGACCTCGGTACGTCGGCCTTCGACGCCGTCCTGCGGCAGATCGAGCGCAGTGCCTGCGACGGGGTGCTGATGTTCCTGGTCGGGCACGACGCGGTCGAGTTCAATCGGCAGTTCGCCCAACGCGGCCTGCACGACCAATGCGCCCGGTTCTCCACACTCATGGACGAGAACATGCTTCAGGCGATAGGTGCCTCGTCGGCGCAGGACATTTTTGTCGCCTCAGGTTACTTCGAAACGTTGCCCACGGCCGAGAGCCTCCAGTTCGGAGCCCGGTACGTCCGCCGGTTCGGTCCCGAGGCTCCGGTGCTCAACGCGCCCGGCGAATCCTGCTACGAAGGACTGTGGATGCTGGCCGAGCTGGTGAACCGAACCGGCTCCGGCGACGTCGACCAGTTGCACGCGACCGCCGAGCATTCCCGCTATCGCGGCCCCCGCGGGAACATCCTGGTCGATCCTCAACGGACCGAGCAGACGGTGTATCTGGCGACCGCGGACCACACGGGCTTCGACATCCTGGCCAGCATCTGACGATCCGCGCCCGACATCCGTGGCCTCAGCGTGGGTCGATCGGCGTGCAGGTACCGGCCCGGGCCTCGATCACGGCCGCGGCATCCAGAATGCCCTCTTCGTCGAAGCGTCTTCCCAGGAGCTGGACGCCGGTGGGCAGGCCCTCGACGACGCCGGTCGGCACCGAAACCGCGGGGAATCCGAGGAGGGGGATCGCCACCATCGAGGACTGTGCGGCCATCACGCGTCGCATGCTGTCGACGCTCGCGATGTCGGTGTCGTGCTCGAACGCCTGCTCGGCCGAGACGGGGAGGAGAACCGTCGGATACCGCTCGAGGAACTCGGCGAGCGCGCGGACGAGCGTGCCCCGCCTCGCGTAGCCGTTCATGTAGTCGGTGAGGCTGGGCTGCTGTCCCCACCAGGCAGCGGCGCCGGCGTACAAGCCGGCGGCGGCCTTCTTCATTCCCTCGTCACCGACCTCCTCGACCAGGGGCATGATCTGGCGGAACTCTTCCATGCACAGCAGGTACCAGAGCCGGTAGGCCTCGGCCAGAACGGGCAGCTCGGTCTCCTCGACGACGTAGCCCGCGTCACGAAGCCAGTCGGCGGCCCTGTCGAGCGCGCTGTTGACAGCCGCCGTCGGAGTCGCGACGCCGTGATCACGGATCAGCGCGACGCGCAACGGATTCGCCGCCGGCGGCGCCACCGGGGCACCCGGGACGTGGAAGGGATCACGGGGGTCCGCGCCGGCAAGGCCACGCAGTGCCAGGCGGACGTCGTCGACCGTCCGCGCCAGTGGCCCCTGCACCAGCATCGACTGCATCGAGAGAGCGGCATCCGCGTCAGGGGGACCGTAGAGACCGGCCACCTTCCCCACCGTGGGGCGCAATCCGACCACGCCGCACACGTACGCCGGATACCGGATGGAACCACCGACGTCGTTGCCGTGGGCGACGGGAACCATGCCGGACGCGACCGCGGAACCCGCGCCGCCACTCGATCCGCCGGGCGTGTGTGCGCTGCTCCATGGGTTCAGGGTGCGTCCGTGCAGATCGTTGTCCGTGAACCAGCGAAAGGAGAAGGCCGGGGTGTTGCTGCGTCCGACGAAGATCGCCCCGGCGCGTCGGAGGTTGGCCACGTGCGGGCTGTCGACGGTCGCGAGGTTGTCCCGGAATGCCACGACCCCGTCGGTGGTGGCGTGCCCGGCCTGGTCGGAGTTGACCTTGATGGCCACGGGGACGCCGTGGAGGGGGCCGAGCTCGTCTCCGGCGACGGTGCGACGGTCGGCCTCGTCCGCGGCATCGAGTGCCTCGGCGTGGCTCACCTCGACCAGCGCGTTCAGCTCGGGATTGACCGCGTCGATCCGGTCGAGGCAGCTCTGCACCGCCTCGCGGGCCGAGATCTGTCGCGTGGCAATCCCGTGGGCAATCCGGCCGGCGGACCAGCGCCAGAGATCGGCGGTGTCGCCGTCCGCAGTTGCCGGGGTCGTCGCGGTCATCGGAGTCCTCCGTCTGCCGGTCCGGGCTTTGCGGGGATCGCTTCCCGGAACTCTGATCGGCGACGCTAGGGCGGTCGTGGCGGGGCCGGTATCGGTCAGCTGACCGAACTTCGCGCCTGCTGCCGGCCCGCGCTCTCGGCGGCCCGGTCCGGCGACTCGAACACCGTCTCGACCGCCGTAGCCCGTGTAGCCTGCCCCGACAACGGAGGACGTTCGCGATGAAGCGGAGGAGGTTCGCGATGAGCGAGCACTATCCGGAGACGGACACGTCCCCCGCCAGGCTTCTGGACGATTTCCTCGATCAACTGCGCGTGCAGGTCCCCTACACCGGCGCGATGATCACCGTTTATGACGTGATCAAGCATCGACACGCCGCAGTCGTGAATCGCGGATACGCTCCGGAACTGGTGTCCTACGTCGTGAGCGATTTTCTCGCCCCCAGCCCGACCTTCCAGATCGTGGCCACCAATCCCGGGGAGATCTTCCACTGGGACACCCTGGCCGGGTTCCGGCACAGCGAAATCGCCGCGGAGTTCCTCGTACCGGCCGGATTCCGGCAAGGAGCCTCGATGGTCCTCGACGGCGGGCCCGGGAGGATTCTCGGTTCGTTCCATCTCAGCCTCGACGAATCAGTGGTGACACCCGCGAACCTCGCGGCACTGGGAATGGCCCGTCGTACGCTCGTCCCGCTCACCGCAGCCCATCGGATGCGGCTCGCCACTTCCCTCTCCCCGCGCGAACTCGACGTTCTCGCCCTCATCTGCGCCGGAATGAACAACAACGAGATCGCCGCCGAATTGTGGGTGAGCCGCCGGACCATCGCCACCCACGTCGAACGCATTCTCCGCAAGCTCGGCGCCACCAACCGCGTGCAGGCCTCCGTCCGTGCGGTCCGGCTGGGTCTGGTCGCCTCCGAACCGCAGCCCCGTACCGGCTGAAGCGCCGTAGGGCGACCGGGCGCGGCATGTAGCTCGGTGCCGATGAGTATCGTCTCAATGATTGAGAATCACCTTCAGGCTGCGTGAGCCGCGGCCGCATCCTCGTCGTACAGCCGATGACGAGCGAGGTGCATCGATGATGGCGGCTTCCCCGGCCACGACGGTCGAACTGGTGGTGGCGGACAAGCGCGACGTGGCCGCCGGCGTCACCGAGCTGACGTTGCGGCACCCGCGCGATCGGCGACTACCCGACTGGGCACCGGGCGCGCACATCGATCTCGTGCTGCCGAACGGCATCACCCGCCAGTACTCCCTGTGCGGGGATCGCTGGGACGCCTGCAGCTATCGGGTCGGGGTGCTGCGTGAGCCGCGGAGCCGGGGCGGCTCGTCGTATGTGCACGATCGGTTGCGCACGGGTGACCGGGTAGCGGTCGGCGGGCCCCGGAACAACTTCCGGCTCGTTCCGGCCCCGCGATACCTGTTCGTCGCGGGCGGGATCGGCATCACGCCGTTGCTGCCGATGGTTCACCAGGCGGAGCTGCTCGGGGCGGACTGGCGGCTGCTCTACGGCGGCCGGTCGCGCACCACCATGGGGTTCGTGGACGAGCTCGTCCCGTACGGCGACAAGGTCACCGTGGTGCCACAGGACGAGCAAGGCTTGCTCGACTTGCCGGCGTGGCTGCCGGAAGCCGGTTCGCAGGCGAAGGTCTACTGCTGTGGCCCGGAACCGTTGCTGGCCGCCGTCGAGCGCTCGTGTGCGAGCTACCCGGCCGGACAGCTGCGCACCGAGCGTTTCGTCCCCAAGGAGCAGCCGGCCCCGGTGCGGGACGAACCGTTCGACGTCGAGCTGCGCAGGTCGGGCAAGACCGTGCAGGTGTCACCGGGACAGACGGTGTTGCAGGCCATCAACGACGTCGGAATCCAGCTGCTGTCGTCCTGCCGGCAAGGCACTTGCGGCACGTGCGCGACGACCGTGCTGGCCGGGCTGCCGGATCACCGCGACTCCCTGCTGGACGACGACGAGCGCGCGGTGGGCGACTGCATGTTCGTGTGCGTGTCCCGCTCGTGTTCCGACCGGCTTGTCCTGGACCTGTGATCGCTCACCCGGAGGAAACATGACCACCACACTGACCCCCTCGGACCTGCCGACCTCGGCGGTGGATCCCTTCTCGCACGAGGTGCTGGAGGATCCGACCGGATTCCAGGCGGAACTGCGCGATGCCGGGCCGCTGGTCCACCTCAGCCGCTACGACGTGTTCGCAATGGGCCGGTACGAGCAGGTGCACGCGGCGCTGATCGACTGGCAGAGCTTCCAGTCCGGCGCGGGTGTCGGCCTGAGCAACTTCCGGTTCGAGAAGCCGTGGCGCCCGCCGAGCCTGCTGCTCGAGGCCGATCCACCCCGGCACGACGCACCCCGTGCGGTGCTGTCGAAGATCCTCGGGCCACTCGCGCTGCGCAAACTGCGCGAGCACTGGATGGCCGACGCCGACCGGCTCGTCGCGCGGGTGCTGGCCGAGACGGAGTTCGACGCGGCACGAGACCTCGCCGCGGCGTTCCCGCTTCGGGTGTTCCCGGACGCGGTGGGTATTCCCCAGGAGGGCAGGGAGAACCTCCTGCCCTACGGCGATCACCTGTTCAACGCCTTCGGGCCGCCCAACGATCTGGTCGAACAGGGCAACGGGCGGGTCGCCGAGCTGTCCGGCTGGGTCAACGCGCAGTGCGCGAGGGACGTGCTGGCCCCGACCGGGTTCGGTGCCGACATCTGGGCCGCCGCCGACCGCGGCGACATCACCTTCGAGCAGGCCCCGCTCGTCGTGCGCAGCCTGCTCTCCGCAGGGGTGGACACGACGGTGCACGGCCTGGCCGCCGTCCTCTACGCCTTCGCCACGCACCCCGATCAATGGCAGCGGCTGCGCCGGGAACCGACGCTGGCGCGGGTCGCGTTCGACGAGGCCGTGCGGTGGGAATCGCCGGTGCAAACCTTTTTCCGCACCGCCACCACCGACATCGAGGTCGGCGGGAAGACGGTGCCGGACGGTCGCAAGATCTTGATGTTCCTCGGCGCGGCCAACCGCGATCCCCGCCGCTGGGAGAATCCGGACGCCTTCGACCTGTCGCGCGACCCGTCGGCGCACGTCGGATTCGGCATGGGACTGCACCAGTGCGTGGGCCAGCACATTGCGCGGCTGGAAGCCGAGGCTCTGCTCGTGGCGCTGGCGCGGCGGGTGGAGACCATCGAGTTGGCCGGCGCGACGAGACGCCACCACAACAACACGTTGCGCGCCTGGGAATCGCTGCCGGTCCGGGTACGGCCCGCACGGTGAGCTGAGCCGACGTGACCTGGCCGGGGCGACGAGGACGCCGCTCCGGCCAGGTGGTGCGTCAGCGCGTGACCTGGGGTTGCTTCGCAGCGGGTACGGCGGCGACGGCGTCGGCGAGCTCCTCGATGCGCGAGGCGAAGGGCGAGTGGGCCGAGTCGAGTTCCACGACGTGGTCGGCCTGCTGCGCCATGCCGCGCTGGGCTTCGGGCGGAATCGCGCCGTCCTGGTTGCACACCACGTAGGTGCTGGGGATGGTGTGCCAGCCGGACGCCAGTTGCGGCTGCTGGAACGACGCGGTGGTCTGCGCGCCGAGACGTGCCGACCACTGCGTGGCCAGCTCTTCGTCGACGTCACCGTAGAACGCGGTTCGCGCGTCGTTCACGGTGATCAGGCCCGCTTCGTCATCGACGTCCCACCACGGCGGAATTGCGCCACCGAGCACACCCGTGAGGGACTGGCCGGTGTCCAGCATGAAGGCACAGACGTACACCAATCGCGTGACGTGGGCCAGGCCCGCGGTGGCCTCGGACGTCGGGATGCCCGCGTAGGAGTGCGCCACCACCACCGTCGGCTCGGTCGATCCCCGCACCGCCGCGCGCACCGCGCCGGCATCATCGCGCAGGTCGCCGGCTCCCTTGGTGCTGGGCAGTTCGACCGTCACCGGGTCGAACCCGCGGGCGCGCAGCGCGGGCAGGATCGGCTCCCACGCCCACGCGCCGTGCCATGCGCCAGGAACCAGTACCAACCGCTGTGCCATAACTCCTCCTTGAGTCTTGGACGGCGCGGAAGCACACGCGGGCCGCACGTCGCGGCGGCCGAGATCACCGTGTCCTCCCCCGGAATCGGGTTTCTCCGAGGATGCGGATTGCCTGCGTTCAGGAGAAGGACGTTCTCAATGATTGATACTACGGATGCGAACTGTCGGCGCTCGGTCCGTTCAGCGCGCGGGTGATGCCTCGCGCGGCGGTGCGCAGGACGGGGACGACCGCGTTGGCTTGCCTGTTGTTCGGGACGATCGCCGAGAGGGCGGCCACGACGGTGCCGTCGTGGCTGATCGGCACGGCTGTCCCGGTCGCGTCGGGATGAAGGTGTCCGTTGGTGATGACGTAGCCGTCTCTGCGGATGCCGGCCAGCACGGTCCGCAGGCGCCCCGGTCGGGTGATCGTGTGGGTGGTGAACTGCTTCAGCGGTCCGGTCAGGACTCGTTCCTGCAGTTCGCCCGGCGCGAATGCGAGCAGCACCAGGCCGGACGAGGAAGCGTGCACCGGGAGCCGCCCGGCGATCTGGGTGAAGTTGATGACGCCGCCCCGCGCCGAGAGCCGCTCGATGAACAGCACCTCGGTGCCGTCGAGCACACCGAGCTGCACGTGGTGCCCGACGATGTCGTGGACATCTTCCAGGAACGGCATCGCGGCTTCCCGCAGCGACAGCGTGGGCGATGCGCGCTGGGCCAGTTCCCACATCCTGATGCCGATCTGCACCCGGCCGTCGGGGGTTCTGACGAGCAGGCCGTGCTCGACCAGCTCGGCGACCAGCCGCGACGCCGTGGCGACGTGCAGCCCGGCGCGGCGCGCGATGTCCGTGATCGTCACCGCACGCTGCGCCGCGGTGAAGACATCGAAGATCCGCACGGCCCGCGCCAGAACCGACTCACCCGTGCTGACACGAGGCATTGCGCCAGTCTCGCACAGGGACGGGGAAGACGAAGGAAACCGGCGGCACCCCCTGCCGCGCCTCGTCCGAGCGAAAGCTGCGACATGCACGGCCTGGCGTTTGGGCACGGACCAGGCTTCAGCTTCGATGATCCCGTCCGGATCGTCGCAGCGACCGCAGGGAGATGATCGCGGTGACCGCAGGAAGCTCCACACCGGCGACTGCCGCGGTGACAGCGCTCGTCACCGACCTGGCCCGGCGGCTGGCGAGCGAAGGCCTGCCCGAGCACGCGGCCGACCTGCGCAATGCGCACCCGACCGCGCCGGTCAGGCCGGCAGCACCGAGCGCCGCCCTGCCCGCCCTGCGCCACCTGCCGAAGGCCCTCCGCATCGCGCGGGCGAACGACGTGACCGGACTGGTGCAGGCGCTGACGTCCGCGCGGTGGACGCAGACCAGCACCTACGTGAGCAATCCACCCCACGAACACTTCCTGCCCGGCTACGCGCACTGCACCCTGCTGGGTTCCGCCGCCGCGCTACCCGTCGCCGTAGACCCCGCCGGCCTGCTCACGCTCGGCGTTCTGCTGCTCGGCCCCCACCTGCACTACCCGCCTCACCGGCATCCAGCCGACGAGGTCTACGTACCGCTCACCAGGGCCCGCTGGTCCACCGACGAATCCCCCTACGTCGCACGCGAACCCGGCACAGTCCTGCACCACACCCCACCCGACCGCACGCCATCCACACCGACGCCATCCCCCTCCTGGCGCTCTACCTCTGGCGCGGCGACCTCCACACACCGGCCCGCCTCATCAACCCACCCGGCTGAACCCCGGCATCAACGCGGAACGGGGTGCGATGACGCGAACGAGACGCTGATGGACGCGATGCCCGAGGACTCATCCCTCCCCTCCGCAGTGTGACAGCTCGTCGACCCCGTTCGGTAGCGCTGCTCAAGGAGGGACGTCGAGGTGGGTTTCCTGCACCGGAGCTGAGCGGACGCCAGGCCTGTTAATCCAGGCGAAATCGCACGTTGCTGACCTGTGCCGGCGAGGGGACACTTGACCGTGGAAGATCCACACGGCTCAGCAACACGGCATGGGGAGGTGCGTCGCGTGGCGCCGGCCGATGGCGGTGGGTCGCGGCGTACCGTCATCCGGCGGAAGCTGGCGTCGCCGGTTCTCGGTGATCGTCTGGTCCGGCGGGAGCGGGTGACCGCCCGCGTCCGCGCGCTGCTCGAGCGGGCGAACGTGCTGACCGTGTATGCGGCAGCAGGGTCGGGCAAGACCACGGCCGTTGCCCTGGCGTTGCGGGACCTCGACCGGCCGGTGGCGTGGCTGTCGCTCGACGGTACGGAATCGGCTGCGGGACGCCTTCTGCTGTACCTCGAGGCGGCGGTCACGCCGCACGCCCCCGAAGCGAGTGGCGCGGCGACCGACGCGCTTGCCGCCGGGATCCTGGTCGGTGAGGCGGCGGGGCTGCTCGCCGAGAGCTTGCACGGCACCGGAATCGTGCTCGTCTGCGACAACGCCGAGCGGGTCTGCGGCAGTGACGAGGCGCTCGCCGTGCTGTCCGCACTCGCCCGGTACGCGCCCGCGGACGTCGGGATCATCCTCATTTCCCGGACGGCCTTGCCGCTGGACACCGGGTCGACCGGAGAACTGGGCCGGATCGCGGAGCTCACTGGTTCGGACCTCGCCTTCGATCTCGACGAGGCCGCGGAAGCGTTGCGCCTGGCCGGGCGATCGGCGTCGGACGCGGCTGAGGCCATTCGCGTCACCGGCGGGTGGGTGGCGGGAATCCTCTTCGCCGATGGGACCCTCGCCGACGCGCCGCACCGGCTTCGTGACTACCTCTCCACGCACGTCCTGTCCGGACTGTCCGAACAGGAGCGCCGGTTCCTGGTGTACACCAGCCTGCTGGACGAGGTGACCGTCGACGACGCGCTCGCGCTCCGGCTCGAAGACGCACCCCGGATCATGGCGGCGCTGCGCCACCGTCACCTTCCGGCGACCTGGCCCGACGACCGGACGTTGATCGTCAGCCCGCAACTGCGTGACCACCTGCGCGAACTCCTTGCGGAGCAGGAGCCCGGCGAGCTGAAGCGGATCCGCCTGCGGCACGCCCGGCTGCTGGTTCGCCGCGGCGAGCAGGAGGAGGCCGTGGACGCGCTGCTCGGCGTCGGTGCGGTCGACGAGGCGTGGGTACTGGCGGCCGAACTGCTGCCGCGGCTGATCGAGCGGATGGACTTCGGGCCCGCGGCGCGGTGGCTCGACGAACTGCAGGCCTCCGAGCGTCCGCTCAGCCCTGCGATCGGCGGGATCGTGCTGCGCGTCGCCTTCGCCCTCGAACAGGCCGGGCGGGCGGTCGAGCTCTACGACCGGCACGGCCGGGGCTGGATCACCGAACTGGCGGCCGACGGCTCGGGGGAAGCCCTGGTCCTGCTGGTGTGGTGTTTGTGGCACGCGGGCCGCATCGCCGATGCCGGGCAAGTAGCCGAGGTGATGTCACCGGGGCGAGCCAGGGACATCGCCTTGACCGTGCTCGCACTGAGCCGCGACGAACCCCCTCCCCCGTTCCCGGCGTTCGCGACCACCCCGTCGGGACCACTGGACGGGATGCTGATGCGGCTGGCCTTCATGCGCGGGCGGCTGGCCGGCCTGGACGACCCCGGAACACACGGCCCGTGGCGCAGCGTTCTCGGTGCGCCGTGGGTCATCGCCGGCCTCCGCGCGACGGGGCGGATCGAACAGGCGATGGCGCGCTACGAGGCGCACCGCGAAGCACCTCAGCCCCTGTGGCTGCACGCGCTGGACGCCGTGGAGCTCATGATCGACCTCGGGCGCGCCGAGGACGCGTGGCAGGCCCTGCAGCGCGGCCACGAACTCGTGGCGGCGACCGGATCCCAGATCTACCGGGTGCTGCTGCACCTGATGGAGGCGAAGTTGTGCCTGCGCCTTCATCACGATCCGGAAGCCGCGCATCGCGCGCTGGACGAGGCGGAGACGAGCGGCTCACGCCGGCACGCGTTCACCCGCGAGCTGGCCTTGCTCTGGCGAGGGCTCGCGTTCCTGCTGCGCCACCGTGACACCGAGGCCAGCGACGTGCTGCAACGGAGTCTGCGGAGCATGCGCGCCGCAGACCGCATGCTCGAGATCCCGACTGTGGCGTGTTACCTGGCCGAAGTCCAGTGGCGGATGGGCGCGGAGGATGCCTCCGACGAGTCGGCGGCACTGGCGATCGGTATCGCGGAGGAACGGGGTTCGGTGCATCTGCTGCTCAACGCACTGGCGGACGTACCGGCCGTGGCCGTACGCGGCGCGGACACCGAATCGGACCGGCTGTCGCACTGGCACGAGCTGACCGCGTCACTCGCGAACGGCCGCCGGATCACCGCGGCCGGCCGGGCGCCGAGGCTGGTGCTCGAGGATCTGGGTGAGCCGGAGCTGCGGGTGGACGGCTCGCCGGTGACGCCCCGGCTGCGCAAGAGCATCGAGCTGCTCGCCTACCTGTTGGCCACCCCCGGTCACGAGGCCAGCCGTCAGGAACTGCTCGGCGCACTGTTCGACTCGAACAACGAAGCGGCCGGGCGCAGCTACTTGCGGCAGGCGCTGTATCGCCTGCGTGAGGTGGTGCCGGACGAACTGTCGCCCGTCGTGCGGGAAGACCGGTTCCGCCTCCCCGGTCCCGACTTGGTCAGCAGCAGCGCGGCCGAAGTCCTGGAGGCGTTCGCGCAGGCCGATCACCAGAACGGGGAAGCCCGGCTGGACACGTTGACCGCGGCGCTGGCCCGGACCGAGCGAGGCAGATATCTCGGCGACCTGTCCGGTGCGTGGGCGGACGCGCGCCGCGTCGAACTCGACGAGCGCATCGTCCGGGCCCGGCTGGACGTCGCCCGGGTCGCGTTCCGGCTCGGCCGGTATCGGGATGCGGTCGCCAACGCGGACACAGTGCTGCGCCTCGATCCGTACCGCGAGCAGGCTTGGCTGCTGCGGATCACGCTCGCCCAAGCCAGCGGCAACGACGACGACGTGCTCGCGCTGTACCAACGTTATGTGGCGACCATGCGAGAGCTGGCCGTCCCGCCGTCGGCGGAGGTGCACCGCCTGGTCACCCGGCTGCGGAGCTGACGCACCGATTTCGCGGGCGATAACGAACCCGGTGGCACGCTGGTTTTCGGCCGACGTCACCCGCGTGCTCCCCTGGAGGTAGCAATGGACAGCGTGAAGCATCTTGCCGTTCCTGCTGATACGGAGAATGGGGTTTTCCGTTTCCGCCAGGCCATTTCCCGGTTCAGCACGGGGGTGGCCGTGATCACCACCCGCACCGCGGACGGGCCCGCCGGGATGACCGCGAGCGCGGTGGCCTCACTGTCGATGGACCCGCTGCAGCTGCTCGTGTGCATCGGCTCGAATCTTCCGACCTGCAAGGCGATCACCGAGTCCGGCAATTTCGCCGTCAACGTCCTCGGCGAAGACCACGAACACATCGCGAAGCACTTCGCGACCCGCCGCAAGGACAAATTCGCCGGCATGAAGCTGCGGACGGACAGTGACGTCCCGGTTCTGACCGACGCGATCGCGCACTTCGTCTGCTCCGTCGCGGATACCTTGCCGGGCGGTGACCACACGATCGTGGTGGGCGACGTGCTGAAGTGCGATCATGTCCCGGGCACGAACCCCCTGGTGTACTTCGCCAGTGCTTTCGGCAGTCTCACCGGCCCGGCCACTCCCAGCGGGACGACCGGGAGCTGGCACTTCGCGTCGGCGATGTGACCGCACCCCGAACGCGGTCGGCCGTCGTCGTCCGGACCCGGCTGCGGCCGCCTCCCCCGCACCCGGACGACGTGCGCCGCGCGCGGCTGCTGGCCCGGCTGGACGCGGTCAGCGAACCGGTGATCCTGGTGGCCGCGCCTCGCGGCGCCGGGAAAACCGTGCTGCTGGCCCAGTGGGTCGCCTCCCGGCGGTGCGCCTGGGTGAGCCTGAGCAGCCATGACGACACCCCGGCGGGCGTGTGGTCCGCGGTGCTCGAATCGGTACGGCCCTACTGCGCCGACGTCCCGGCTCCCCCGGCGGCACTGCTCGACGACGAGCCGACCCTGTTCACGGAGATCATCCCCGAGCTGCTCAACGCTCTGGCTTCGACCGGGTCCTTGGCGCTCGTGCTCGACGGGTTGGACGTCGTCGAGCACCCGGTGACCCGGGCCGCGCTGGACGAGTTCGTCCGCCGGGCTCCCGACACAGTCCGGGTCCTGCTGGCCACCGCGCGCCCGCCGAGTGGGCCGATCGCCTCGCTTCGCGCGGCCGGTCGCCTCGCCGAGTTCACCGAAGAGGACTTGCGGCTTGACCTGGCCGAGACCCGGCAACTGCTGTCGGCCACGGCCGGCTGCCCGGTCGACCGCGCGGAAGCGGCCGCGCTGCGGCACGGGTACGCGGGCTGGGCGACCGGTCTGCGGCTGGCCGGCATGGCCCTGCGGAACCAGCCGCTCGGCGCTGCCCTGCCCCATCCCGTGCCCTCGGTCGAGGACTTCTTCCGCGCCGAGGTGCTCGAACGCGTCACGTCGCGCCAACGCCGGCTGCTGTTGTACAGCAGCGTGCTGACGGAGCTGACGCCCGAACGTTGTGCGGAAGTGACGGCGCTGCCCGCTGCCGGCGAGACGCTAAACGCGCTGGCCGAGTCCTCGCTGCTGCTGCGGCGCACCCGGGCGGGTCTGCGATGCCACCCGGTGCTGCGGCTCGTGCTGAGCTCCGTGCTGACGGCGGAACAACCCGATGCCGTCGCAGCTCTGCACGCCCGCGCGGCAACACGCCTAAGGCAGGAAGGCGATCCCGACGCCGCCTACGAGCACGCCCGAATGGCCGGGCTGCCCGACGTCGCCATCCGGACAGCACTCGAGACGTGGCCGGCGGCGCACCCGCGGACCCTGCTCGCACGCCTCGACGAGGCGCCGACGATGCCCGCCGAGGCGCACGCGATTGCCGCGGCGGCGGAGCTGGCCTGCGGGCACCCCGCCCGCGCGGCGACCCGGCTCGCCGGGCCGGACGATGGCCCGGCGCTTGCCGTGCGGGCGTGGCTGGCCCTGCAACGCGGCGATCTGGCCACCGCGCAGTGCGCCGCCACGCGGGTGATCACCGCCCACCGACCGGCGGGAGCCCGGCCCTGGTGGTTGCTCATGGCTCACGCCGCGCTCGGCACCGCCGGGGTGTGGGAGGGTCGGGCAGCCGGGGTCGTCGACCAGCTCGCCGTGACGGCTCGTGACGCGGACGGGCTCGGCTACCGGGATGTCTCGGTGCGGGCACTGGACGCGCGCACCGCCGGGTTGCTGCTCACCGGCGACACCACAGCCGCGCTCGCCTCGGCCACGCAAGCGGCCGCTCTGCACGAACTCGATCCGACGCGGTGTGCGGCTCCCGTCGTCGCGGTGGCGTGCCTGGCGGCCGCGGACCGCGGCAGGACTGCGCCCCCTACGGCGGCTTTGGTACCCGCCGCTCCCCATGCGGAGGCCTTCTCCGCTCTCCTCCACGCGCACTCGACGTCCACTTCCGGGGACGCTCGGCACCGGCGGCGAGCCCACGCACAGGCGCGCGCCGCGCTCGCCGGCCTCCGGTACGGCCCAGTGCTGGCCGCCTTGTTCGAGGAGCAATGGCCTTGCGGGGTCCCGGATCTCCGCCCGGCCGTGCTGTCCGATCGGGAACGCGCCGTGCTGCGTGCCCTGTCCGGGCCGCTGACGCTGCGCGAGATCGCCGCCGAACTGCACGTCTCGCACAACACCGTGAAAACCCATGTCCGGTCGGTGTTCCGCAAGCTGGGTGCCCACGATCGCGCCGATGCCGTCAGCCGGGGAGCCGCAGCCGGTTCGGCCACCGGTCACGCCACGCCCACCGGCGGGGCGTGACCGGCGCCGGCCTCACCGAGCCGATGACAGCGCGGCTCACTCCCCGGCTTGGTGGCGGCCCGAAACGGCCGGGTGGTGGGCACCGGCCGTCCCGAGCCGCGGTCTGGCGGTCAGTGGGCGCGTGCGTCCTGCCGGCGGGCGTAGCCGGCTTGCCCGGCGTACTCCGTCCTCCCGTCGTCCTTCGGCGTTGCCGGCTCGATCCCGGCGATCTTCCGCGCGAGGTCGGTCAGGGGGCCCGACGGTGCCATCTCCGCGCGGTTCATGGTCAGCATGCGCACCGCCAGCAACGGGGTTCCGTTGAAGTTCTCGAACACGCTGATCCGATCGCCCCAGTCCGACAGGTACAGGTCCCGGATGACCCGGCTGATCTTGAGCCGGTCGTGCGGCCGCCCGATCGGACCCGTCTGCAACGGCTCGAGCCACCGGCGCAGCTCCGGCTGGTTCCACTGCTTCTCGGTGGGAAAGATCAGTGATGCGCGTCCCGCCAGATCGACCAGTTCGTTGACCATCCGGGGCACGTTCTCCAGGTAGTAGGCCCGGCCGAAGTCGAAGAGCAGCACACTCGGCTTGTACAGCCCGCCCGGTGTGGTGAACCCGTCTTCCTCACAGGCCAGCAGGTGGGCGCGCAGCGTTTGGTGGAAGCCCACGAGCTGAGCCAGCCGAGCCTGAACCGGCGGCAGCTGATAGGTCCCCACGTGCTCGGTGATCAGCAGGGCCAGGCCGACCATCACCTCGGCGCGGATGGTCTGGCGCACGAGCGCCTGGTAGTGCAGCCAGTCGAACACTCGCTGCGGGTAGAACGAAGCGTGCTTCGGGTTGCCGATGTGAAAGACCTGGTTCCACGGGATGAACACGTCGTCGAAGAGGATCGTCGTGTCCAGCTCGTCGCCCTTGGCGGCCAGCGGGTGCTCTTCGTACTGGCCTTCCTTCACGGTGCTTTCCCGGCAGACCAGGGTGACGCCGGGAGTGTTCGCCCGGACCGCGCCGAAGATGACCTGTTCGCTGGTGATCCCCGGCCGGAAGAACACCCCGATGTGGATGAAGTCGGCGAACGCCGCACCCGTCGCGATGGCCTTCACACCGCGCACGACGATGCCGTCCTCACGGGTCTCCACGATCCGCAACGCCGGCGACTCGGCCTGGGCCGACTCACGCGACCGGTCGGTCTGCGGGTCGACGAACGCCGGAACGGCGTTGAGATCGCCCTCGACCATGAGGTCCCAGAACTCCCGGATTCCCACCGTCAGGTCACGCCCGCCGGTGCCCTGCGACTGCTCACTCCACGGCACAGGATCGTCCTTGTAGGTGTGCAGCACGTAGTTGTTGACGTCCGGCGTCCTCGGCACGGCGCCGCCGTCGAGCTCGCGGATCACCGTCTCCAGATAACGGCGCTTGCGCTTCAGCTCGTCCTTCGTCGTGTGACGGAACCAGGTCATCGAACGACGCTCACCGTCGTCGTCGACGTAGGTCATGACATCGCGCAGGTCGTCGCGGTGGTGCAGGTCGTAGAAGTCCGCGATGCGCTTCGCGTAGTCCCGCGTCTTCGGATGAGTGGCCACGTTGTCGACCTTTTCGTCCCCGACCCACACCACCCGGCCGTCGTCCAGTGCGTCCAGGTATTCCTTGCCGGTTCGCAGCACAGATCGCTCCTTCCGCTCGGTGGCGCGTCTCGATGCGCCGGTGTCCACCGTGCAGCGGAAGGGGGTGAGACAACCCTGAGCTCGCGGGGTGAATCCGAGGTAACACCGGATTTCGCCGCGGCTAACGCACGTCCGGCTACCTTTCCAGCACAAGTGCGAGGAGGAAAAAATGCTGGACCCGGACGAAAAAAGCATTACCGAAGCGGTGCTGCAGACACTGGCGGACACGCCCGACGCGCGAATCCGCACAGTGCTGTCCAGCCTGGTGCGGCATCTGCACGACTTCGTCCGCGATGTCGACCTCACCGAGGCCGAATGGGCGTATGCGGTCGGCTTCCTGACCCGGACCGGACAGAAATCCGACGACCGGCGACAGGAGTTCATCCTGCTCTCCGACGTGCTCGGAGTGACCATGCTCGTCGACACGGTCAACCACCGACGGAGCACCGGCACGACCGAAAACAGCGTCCAGGGCCCCTTCTACCGCCAGGTACGGCCCGAGTTCGCCGACGGCGCCGACATCTCCAACGGGCTGCCCGGCACACCACTGCTGTTCCACGCCACCGTGGTCGACACCGCCGGCGCCCCGGTGCCCGGGGCCGAATTCGACGTGTGGCACGCCGACAGCCACGGCCACTACGACTCCGACGTACCCGGCCTGGACGCCGCCGCGATGCGCGGCCTGTTCCGCACCGGCCCGGACGGGACGGTCACGATCCGCAGCATCGCGCCGGCCCCCTACCCGATTCCGGACGACGGGCCGGTCGGCGAGCTGATGCACGCCACCGGGCGGCCGGTCATGCGTCCCGGGCACATCCACGTCCGGATCGCGGCACCGGGCTTCTCGACCGTGACGACGATGCTGTTCCGCGACGACGACCCGTACCTCACCGACGACCCGGTGTTCGGCACCAAGCAGTCGCTGCTGTACCGGCGGGACCTCCGAGAGGGACCGGACGGGCCGTACGATCTCGTCGAGCGCACCTTCGTGCTGGACCAACCGCGCTGAGACCCTCAGGTGAGAACACGGGTGGGTCAGCGGAACCGGAGCGCGCGGGCGGCATCGGCGGCGTCCGCGAGACTCGCTTTGTTCTTGATCATCCTGCGCAGCCGCAGGAAGGCCTTCGGGGAGTTGACCGACAGGACACCGGTGAGCGTGCCGCTCTCGCCGGTGAGGACGAGGAACTCGGGTTGCGGGCCGTCGAGGTCGACGACCGGCACTCGCTCCCGGCCCGGCCGTCCGGCGAACTGGATCGACGTGTCGTACTGGTCGGACCAGAAGTACGGGACCGAGGCGAACGGTTTCCGGTCCTCGGGCGCCGCGAGCAGGTTCCGGGCCGCCGCGGCCCCCTGCTCGGTCGCGTTGGACCAGTGCTCGACCCGCATGCGCGTGCCGAAGAGCGGGTTGTCCCAGCGCGCGAGGTCGCCGGCGGCATAGACACCCGGCGGCCAGGTACGCGTCGCACGCGACACCGTCGGTCGCGTCGAGGCCGCTGCCGGCGAGCCAGTCCGTGGCCGGCGTCGCACCGATCCCGACCAGAACCGCGTCGGCGTCGAGGACGGTGCCGTCGCTGAGCTCGACACCCCCGACCCGAGCGGCGCCGAGAACCCGGCTGATCGTCTGCCCCAGGCGGAACTTCACGCCGTGCGCGCGGTGCAGGTCCGCCAGCGCGGTACCGATCCGGTCGCCGAGCGCGGCCTGCATCGGGACGGGCCAAGGCTCGACCACGGTGACGTCCGCGCCCAGGGCCCGGGCGGCCGCCGCCACCTCCATGCCGATGAACCCCGCGCCCGCCACGACCAGGTGGCCACCGCCGAGCAGAGTCTGCCGCAGGGCCCGGCTGTCCTCGTCGGTCCGCAACGTGTGCAGCCCCGGCCGCGCCGTCTCGCCGCGCAGTGATCGGGCCGTGCAGCCGGTCGCGAGGATCAGCCCGTCGTAGGGCAGGTCGAGGCCGGCGTCGGTCGTCACGATCCCGCGCGACACATCGAGTGCGGTCGCGTGCACCCCGAGGTGCACTTCGGCCTGTAACGCTGCGAGCTCTTCGCTGCTGCGCAACGCCGCGCGGTCCAGCGGCCACTCGCCGGTGAGGACCTGTTTGGACAGTGGCGGCCGGTCGTAGGGCGCTCGCCGCTCGGCGCTCACCAGCGTCAGCGAGCCGTCGTACCCGGCCGCACGCAGCTCCTCCGCGGCGTGCAGGCCGGCCAGCGAGCCGCCCACGATCACGACGCGGCGCGGTGTCGGCGAGCGGTCGGTCATGGTCTCTCCCGTCTTCGGTGGGTGGGGAACGCCGACGGCGGTGCGCGCCGGAACCGGACGCGCACCGCCGTCGGCGGCGTGGAGGGTCAGGACTGCTCGATGCCGATCTCCCGCACCGCGGCCGCGACCGCTTCACGGACCGCGGCCCGCGTTTCGGCCGGATCGAGCGCAGCGACCGAAGTGGACAGTGGCGCCGAGGCGTCGACGACCGCGTCGGTCACCGCCGGCAGGGCCTCATTCACCCAACCCGAGATCAGCCCGAAGTTGTCCGCCGCGCCTTCGATCGCCGTGCGGGCGAGCGCGACGGACCAGCGGACGCTGCGCTCCGAGTCCTGCTGCAGGTGGCGGTGCATCATGGCCGTGAGCCCGTCGCCGTGCGCTTCGGCGGCTTCGGCGAGCCGCACGTTGAACACGGCGTCGACCGCCGGCTTGACGACGAAGTTCAGCGACACGAACGCCTTGCCCCAGTCCTTTTCCACCAGCTGCAGCTCGAGCACCTTGCGCAGCGGTTGCCAGGACGCTTCACGCTCCCAGCGGACCCGGTCGTCGCCGAACCCGAACTCCGGGTGGTGGAGCTGCAGCTGCCTGGTCTGGTAGGCGATGCGCTGGATGCGGCGCAGCTCGTCCCCGCCCTGGAACGCGACCGCGTTGCTGATGTAGCTCGACGGCGCCATCGACATCACGTAGGTCGCCGCCATGAGCAGGGCGTGGCCGGCATACCGGAAGGGGGTGTACCCGGACCGCAGAGCGCCCAGCCACGGTTGCGGCAGCGTCGCGTAGGCCGCGCGGTCCTCGTGGTCGTCGATGAGGCCGTCGACGTAGTTCTCCGCCTCGTCCTGCATCTTCACGTAGGTGCGGTACACCAGCATGTCCGGATCGCGGAAGCGGTTCCAGTCCGGGCAGGTGAAGGGCGAGTCGTTGCGGTTCTCGATGTACCACCGGTTCCACACGTGGTCCGGCGCCATCTCCCACGGCGGCTGGCCCGGCTTGTAGTGCCAGTGCAGGTCGTGCGACACGAACTCGTACTCGGTCGGCACCTTGCGATCCGTGTACCGGCTCCACGTCCGGCGGCGCCGGGTTCCCGGCGTCACGTCACTCGTCATCGTGCTCCTCCTTCGACCGGAGCCGGGCGTCCGGCGCTCTGCCCGGTGCGCCAGACGATCTCGTCGGTGGTCGTGGTGATGTGGCCGGCGAAGAACGCCATGTGCGGCTCGACGTCCCCGATCCGCAGCGGCCGGCCGGCGAGCTCGCTGAGGGTCCGGCGGGTCAGCCGGCAGATGCCGGGCGTGTGGATGCGGATGAACGATCCCTGGTCCCGGACCAGCACGTCGGCTCCGGGGTTGTCCTGGGCGATGGCGTCGGCGACCAGCTCCGCCATCTCCCCGGCCTGCATGATCGGCCCGACCAGCGCCGCACCTTCGGGTGGCGCGGGGTCGCGGGTCGTGTCGGTCTGGGTCATCGGTGACACACCTTTCCTGGTTCGGCGGCCGGCACCCGGACGAAGACCTCGCCGGCCCGGATCTCCACCGGGTACTCCCTGAGCCTGGTGTTCGCCGGGTTGATGCCCGCGCCGTCGGTGGCGTCGAACTCCCACAGGTGGGCGGGGCAGGTGATCACGCCGGCGTCGAAATCGGCGTCTTCGAGCGTGTTCTCCTGGTGCGGGCACATTCCTTGGTAAGCGCGAATTCGTCCGTCCACATTGACCAGCAGGACGGGGGTGCCTCCGGGCAGCTGCCAGTACGACATCTCCCCCGCCCAGAGGTCTTCTTCGGCGCCCGTCGAATGCCAGCTCTCGGCCGGCTTCTCGTGTTCGGTCATCGGATCACGAGTCGGCGTAGGAGACGATGACCTCGTCCATCGGTTGCACGCCCGCTTCGGCCGCCGACCTGGTGGGCTCCAGGAACCGGCCCGCGTGCTCGACGCGCAGGGCGCGGTCGAGCACCGGTACCCGCCGGCCGACCGAATGAGCGGCGCACGCCTGCGCCACCTGCTCGATGGTGTCGGTGTCCTCGATCAGGACCAGGTTGTACAGGAAGTCGCCACGGAAGTGCGCGACCACCGGCATGGGTGAACCCATCGGGTGTTCTCCTCCTCGGTCAGGCCGTGCGGGCCCAGGCGTAGTCCAGTGCGTCCTTGCCGGCCACGCCGGGGGTGATGCCCATGTACGCGAGCGCTCCGTCGAGATCGGGCGGCTGGATGTGCCCGGCGACGAACCGGTCGATCAGCGAGAGGTGACCCCGGTACTTCGCGGGTTCCTTTTCGAAGATCCACTGGCAGGGCTCGGAGCAGAACCGGTACCGGCGCCCGTCCAGCTGCACGGTCCGCAGCGGGGCGGCGTGGGCGTTCCACACGGTCATCGGGAGGTGGCACATGTTGCAGGTGACCGGCAACGTCGACGGCAGGGTCAGGTCCTCGCGCCCGGCCCTCGCGTTCTCGGTGATGACGTCCCACTTGGGGCCCCAGGTCTCCTCCCACTTGGGGTACTTCACCGCGAGCCACTCCCGTTCCTGCGGGGACACCCCGGCGGCCGGGTCCCACCACAGCGTCGGCCGGTAGGTCCACGAGCCCAGGTGCATCGAGTGGTGGAAGTTGTCGACCTCGTCGAGCAGCTGGTCCCAGTACCACGGCAGCTTGAGTCCCGAGTCCAGCATGTACTTGCTGAACTGGTCGAGCACCATCTCCTCCATGAACTCCTTGAAGGAGTGCACGCGGTGTTCCAGCGGCATGTAGTAGTCCATGGGCATGCCGGTCAGCAGCGTGAAGACCTTCCACGTCCGCCACACCGACTTGTCCACGACGTACTGGGCGTGATCGGGATCGTGTTTGCGCAGCACCTCGATCACGGCCGCGCCCTGCTGTGAGTGCCGCGCCTCATCGGTCTGGATGGACTGCAGCAAGGAGGAGAACTCGATGTCGCCCGCTTTGAGCGCGTCCGAGGCCATGCCCAGGAACTGGAGGTTGGTGAACGCGGTCTCGAACACGAACGTCTCCGCGATCGCCGCGTCGACCGCGCTGCCGGCCAGGAACAGGTCGCTGAACATCGACCGCGCGGCGATCGTCCCCCACTCGTTGGTGTGGTACATCTTCTGCGCCCAGTCGAACTGCTCGTCCAGCTTCACATACGAGTGCGGGAAGAACAGCTGGAGCTGGCCGTGGCGGATCTCGTCGAGCATGCCGAGCGTGGCGACGGTGCGCCACGAGGCCGACGGCGCGAAGCGCGCGAGCTTCGCCTCGGACAGCCCGGCGAAGTACTCCGCGACGGAGGCGACGCCGTAGTGCTCCTTGATGATCGCGCGCCAGCGGGGGTCGGCGCCCTCGACGTAACGAGCACGCCCCACCGCGGTCTTGACGCCGTAGAGTCCCTCGTCCTTCTGCCGCTGAATGTCGACGTACTCCCGGTAGGAGACCTTGTACGGCTCGTCCCACTCTTCCCAGGCCTCGCTCGGCAGCGCGGACTCGTCGGTGGCGAACTCCGGGAAGAGCTCGTCGCGGGTCACGTACTCGGGTGTCCAGTCCAGCCGGCGACCGAGATCGAACCAGTCCTCGCGCTTGAGGTGTGGCATGCGTTCTCCTTTGAACTCACTTCGTGCTGCTGTGAACCAGGATGTGCGCGGGCGGCCGCCGGACCAAGGTCGAATCCGGTCACAATGATCCCGACGGCGTCGCTCCGGGATCTGTCTTGAATCTGTCCGGAAAGGACGGTCGGGCACCTACCGCGCTCCGCGCACCGGCACGAGTTCGCAGTCCTCGGTCCGGGGGCTCTCCCGGCCGCACCGCAGGATCGCGTCGACCAGCCGCACCACGGCCTCGCGCCGCTCGTCGGCGCGCCACACCATGCTGATCTCGATGCCGGCTTCCGGAGTCACCGGACGGTGCACGAGCCCCGGACCGAGCAGGTCGACGGGCACGGGCAGGAGGCTGATCCCCAGACCCGCCGCGACGAGGTTCAGGATCGCCGCCGTCTCGCCCGCTTCGTAGGCGAACCGGGGCCGGAACCCGGCTCGCGCACAGGCTTTCTCGGTGACCTCGCGGACCACCGACCGGGTCGGCGCGGGGAAGGAGATGAGGTCGTGGGTCGCGAGCTCGGCCAGGTCGATCACGGCGCGTTCGGCGAGCGGGTGACCGGCCGGCACGACCGCGCGCAGTGAGCCGGCGGCCAGGGAGTGCGACCGGAGTCCCGCCGGGACCGGCTCGCCCGCCCGCACGAGGAACCCGATATCGACCGCCCCGCTCGTGATCGCGTCCAGCTGGGCCGGGGTGAGGAGGTCCGTGTGCAGGTCCACTTCGAGGTCACCGACGCGCCGGGCGGTCACCATGATGCGCGCGAGCAGGGACTGGGCGGCGCAGCTGGTGAAAGCGACCGTGACGCGGGCCGGAGACGCGGTGGCCAGTTCCGCGACGGTGCGACTCACCACGTCCACCTCCCGCAGGATCGCGCGGCCCCGTTCGAGCAGGACCCGCCCGGCGGCGGTCAGCTCCACGCGGCGGGTCGTGCGGCGGAAGAGCACCGCCTTCAGCTCCCGTTCCAGGCTGCGGATCTGCCGGCTCAACGGCGAAGCCGCCATGTGCAGGCGGTCCGCCGCGCGGCCGAAGTGCAGCTCCTCCGCCACGACGACGAACGCTTTCAGCTGCCGCAGCTCCATACCGGCCGCCTCCCCCGCGCCTTGTCCGGTGCATCCCACCGAGCTACCATCCGACCATGTGTGCCGGTGACCGCACGGCGGCTGTCGGCGCGTCCGGCACGCCGAAGTCCTTCCACACCACCGATCTGGCGTTCGCGCGCGAAGAGCTGAGCCGCGTCTACTACCCGCTTCGCGTCGATCCCACGCACCGCTCGCGCGACTTCGAGTTCACGATGCGCACGCTGACCGTCGGCCCGCTGACGATCGGGCGAATGTCCTACGGCGCCGAGATCGTCAAGGACTGCGGCGACCTGCAGACCGCCTACCACGTGAACGTGCCGCTGACCGGAGCCGTGGCATCGACGTGCGGCGACCAGCGGGTGGTCGCCACGCCGCACACGGCCGCCGTGTTCAACCCGGTCGGGCACACCGTGCTCGACCGGTGGGAGGCCGGAAGCGAGCAGCTGTGCCTCAAGATCGACCGGACGTTCCTCGAGGACGAGGTCGTCCGGCGGGTCGAGCACCCGCTGCACGCTCCGGTCCGCTTCCGCATGGCGATGGACCTGACGCAGCCGGCCATGCGCGCGTGGCTGCACGCGGTCGAAGTCCTGGCCACGGAACTGGACGCGCCCGGCGCCTTCACGAGGGACGGGCTGCTCGCCGCCGAGCTGCGCCGGCTCATCGTGGGCGGGCTGCTGTGGGGACAGCCGCACAGCTACCACGAGGCACTTTCCGAGCTGGGTGCCAGCCCGCAGCCGCGGACCGTCAAGCGCGCGGTCGACCTCATGCACGCCAGCCCCGAAGTGCCGTGGACGGTCGCCCAGCTCGCCGAGCTGGTGGGCATCAGCGTCCGCTCGCTGGAGGAGGGGTTCCGGCGCTACGTCGGCGTCCCGCCGATGACCTACCTGCGCGACTGCCGCCTCGAGCGGGTCCGCGCGGACCTGCGGACCGGGTCGCGGCCTGCCGTCTCCGTGACCGAGGTGGCTTTCCGCTGGGGTTTCAGCCACCTCGGCCGCTTCGCCCAGGCGTACCGCGCCAAGTTCGGGGAGAACCCCTCGGACACGCTCCGGTTCGAGGAACTCTAGTTCCGCCGGCATTCCAGACCTCCCGTCAAGCGCCGTTGCTGACGTTCGACGGGAAGTTAGCGATCCGCGGCCGAGCGGGCGATCCGCTTCTCGCGGTGGTCATCCGGATATCGCGGCGGGCGCGGGTGACCGTCCGGCGCAGGAGGGCTAATCGCGCGCCGCGGCTGCGAGCTGGGCGGCGACGTCCCAGCCCTGCGGCCGACGGTCGCGGTCGTGCCACGGGTGCCCTCGGGCGGCCCACTCCCGGAACCACGCCTCGAAGCTGACCGGCTCCGAATCCTTGCGCGCGGCGTCGTCGAGCCCGAACCCGTAGCCGCAGCACGGGCAGCGGGTCCGGGACGGGTCACCGAAGTGCACGGAATAGGGCGGTGTGAACTCCGGCCGGCCGGCGTCCCGCGACAGGCCTTCGAACGCGAGGTACGGCGGGTCGTCGAGATCGTCGAACGCGCACACCGGACAGGTCCGCGACCGCTGCTCGACGCGGCGCAGTTCCCGCAGCCGGGCCGCGGCCGGGCCCAGCCGCCGGACCGCGGCCGGCGCATCCGGGAGCTGCTTCTCCCATGCATCGGCGAGGACCTCGAGATCGCTCGCCGGCAGTCCGTGGACCGCCGCGAGAGGTGGAACGGACTGCGGGAGTTCGACGATGGCGCGCGGGAGGATGGTGCTTCGCGAGGCAGACATGACCACATCATCGGTCCGGCCGGGCCGCACCGGCAACAGCCGCCGGCTCGCGGCCATGACCGGTTCGGTCATGATCCCGGACCGTACACTGTGGATGATGGCGGGGCGCTCGCATACCGGCGCGGCGGAACGGCTCGACTCGCCGCGCGACGACCCGGTTGCCCGGTGATCACGCCGCGGAGCCGGCCGGCGCGGCCGCGACGCGGATCGGCTCCGCACCGGGCAGCCGGCTGTCCCGCACCGGATCAAGCAGCTCGCCCAGGCTCATCACAGCAACCGCCCGCTCTGGCAGTCGCTCCCGGGCTGGTGGGCTTCGGCGATGTTCGTCGCGAGCACGCGGTGGTCGATGTCCTCGATGCGGGCGCAGGCGGTGAGGGCCATCGCGCGGTCGAGCTCCGAGGTCAGGATCTGCAGCACCCGTTCCACGCCCGCCTGCCCGCCGGCCGCGAGCCCGTACAGGTAGGGCCGACCGACGAGCACCGCGCGGGCGCCGGTGGCGAGGGCGGCGAGCACGTCGGTGCCCCGTCGCACGCCGCCGTCCAGGAACACCTCGGCGTGGCCCGCGACTTCGGCGACGACGCCGGCGAGGGCTTCGATGGTGGCGGGCGCGCGGTCGAGCTGGCGACCGCCGTGGTTGGACACCACGATGCCGTCGACGCCGTGGTCGAGCAGCACCCGGCAGTCGGCCGGGCGCAGCACGCCCTTGACCACGAGCGGGCCGGACCACCAGGCGCGCAGGTCGGCGAGATCCCGCGCGGTCACCGGGTAGAGGCTGCGCAGCATGTCGCGCTGCATCGCGTGCGGCGTGACCCGGCCGTGGCGTGAGCCGCGACGCCGCAGGTGGCCGCGCGCGATGTCCACCGCCCAGCTCGGGCGCGTGGAGCAGTGCAGGGCCATCCGGGGCCCGAACCGCATCGGCACGGTGAACCCGTTGCGGCGATCCCGTTCGCGGTTGCCGAACACCGCACTGTCCACAGTGACCACCAGCGCCCGGTACCCCGCTGCCGCGACGCGGTCCAGTAGCGCGCGCACCGCCGCACGGTCCGGCCAGAGGTAGAGCTGGTACCACCGCGGGCCCGGGGCCGCGGCGGCGACCTGCTCGAGCGTGAAGCTGGACACCATGCCCTGGACGTAGACGGTGCCGCGGGCGGCGGCCGCCCGGGCAACGGCCGTCTCGGCTTCGCCGTGCAGCACCCGGGCCGCGCCGGTCGGTGCGAGCAGGATCGGCGACGCCACCGGGTCGCCGAAGATCCGCACCGCGGTATCGCGCTCGCCGGGCACGGCCAGGGCCGAGGGCAGCAGCCGCGTGGCCTGGAACGCTTCGACGTTGCGCCGCGCCGTCACCTCGTCCTCGGCGCCGCCCTCGACCAGGTCGAACACCGGGCGAGGGATCCGGCGGCGGGCGGCCTCGCGCAGTTCGGCGATGTTGCCGGCGCGGTTCACCCCTCGCCTCGCGCATACCGCGCCAGCACGTCGGCCGCCGCCTCGATCGCCCGCGCCTTCCCCTGCCGCGTCGCGCCCGCGATGTGCGGCGAAAGGAAACATCCCGGGGCCGTCCACAGTGGATGATCCGGTGGCAGGGGCTCGGGGTCGGTGACGTCCAGCACCGCCAGCAGCCGCCCGGCGAGGACCTCGGCGGTCAGCGCCGCCGTGTCGACCACCGTGCCGCGCGCGGCGTTCACCAGCACGGCCCCGTCCGGCATCCGGGCCAGCAATCCCGCCCCCGCCAGCCCGCCGTGCCGGCGGTCGCCGGCACGAGCAGGACCACCGCGTCGGCCTCGGCCACGAGGTCGCCGAGCTCGGTCACCGGGTGGACCCCTGCGCGAGCGGTCCGCGCGACCACGGTGACCGAGGCCCCCAGCCCGGCGAGCTTGTCTCGGGCGCGGCGGCCGATCGCCCCGGCACCGACGAGCACCACCCGGGTCCCCGCCAGCTCCGCACTCTCCACGCGGCGCCATCGCCGCTCGCCCTGCTCGCGCACGGCGAGCAGCAGCCCGCTGGCCAGCCCGAGCAACGCCGCAGCGACCCACTCGGCCACCGCGTTGTCGCGCGCACCGGCGGGCCGGCTCAGCCGCACCCCGTCCGGCAGGTACGGCTCGAGCCACTCGGCACCGGCGATCAGCGTCTGCACCACCCGCAGCGCGGGCAGCTCGCCGAGCACCGGGAGCAGGTCGGTGCGCTGGTGCTCCAGCACGAGGAACTCGACGTCCCGCAACGCGCGCACCGCGGCCGGTCCCCCGCCGGAGGGGAGCGGGACGACGCGGACCCGCCCCGGCGCGGCGGCGCGCAGCGCGGGCAGTGCCTCGTCCGGTCCGGAAGCGACGACCGTCATCAGCCCAGCTCGGCCAGCCGCTTGTCGAACTTGTGCAGCTCCTCGACGCCGTCGTCCCCGATGATCACGTTGTCGCACACCCAGTGACAGAAGCCGTCGAGCACGTAGCGCGGGTGGCAGGCGAGGTTCATGCCCGCCGCCAGCACCATCGGCTCCTCGGCCCGGATCAGCGGGCGCTCGACGAGGTCGGTGCCCTGGCCGTGGCAGTGCAGCCGCAGCTCCTCCGGCCGCCCGTTGTCGCGCAGGAACTCGTTGTACTCCGCCCAGATGTCGGCGGGCGCGGCGCCGGGACGCAACAGGCCGTAGCAGAATCGCTGCGCCCGCAGGCAGAAGTCGTACTCCTCGGCGATCCGGTCCGGGACCCGGCCGACGACGCCGGAGCGGCCGATCTCGGTGTACATCCCGCCCGGGCCGTTCACCTCCACCATGAGGTGGAACGCATCGCCCTCGCGGATCACCCGGTGCTGGCTGTGCGGGTGCGCGATCCGGCCGGGCTCCCCGAGCGGGGTCGAGACGCACCAGTAGATGCCCTGCTCACTGCCCAGCGACTGCGCCGTGTGCTGCGCGACGGCGGCCACGTCGCTGTCGCGCATCCCGGGCTGCAGCGCCTCGAACGCCGCCGCGATCGCCGCGTCCTGCAGCCTCGCCGTGGCGCGCACCAGCTCCAGCTCCTCTTCGGACTTGAGCGCGCGGACGGTGTCGACGACGTCGGCGGCCTCGGCGAACGTCGCCGCGTGCAGCTCACGCTGCAGGTACTCGCCGAACGCCAGCGGGATCGTGCCGGTGCCGACCCAGCCGATGCGCCCGGTGGCAAACGGCCGCAGCGCGTCGAGCGCGAGCTCCGCGGCGTCGTGGCGGGTGTAGGACACCGAGCTCATGTACGGGCTCGCCAGCGCCCGGCCGACGCCGCGCAGCACCGGGTCGTGGCCGGGATCGATCACCAGGTCCTCGCCGCGCGCGCCGTGCCGGATGATCGTCATCGGCTCCTCGCGGGGGAACACGACGGTGACCGGGTAGCCGTTGGTCGCCGGGATGTCGGTGAGGTAGCGGATGTAGCCGCCGACGTAGTCGTTGTTCGTCTGCGCCACCAGCACGTCGATCCCGTGATCGGCCATGCCCTCGCGGATCGCGTGCCACCGCCGCTGCAGCTCGGCGGTGCTCACCGGGTGGTTCAGCCGTTCGGACAGCTCGGTTGCGGTCATCGGGCCGCTCCCGTCTTCGCGCCGCTGATCAGGGTGAGCACCTCGGTGCGCAGCTCGGTGAACCGCGGCAGCGCCTTGGTCGTCACCTGGCTGCGCGGCCGGGGCAGGTCGACGTCGAGCGTCCGCAGCACCGTGGTCGGGCGTCCGGACATCACGATCACCCGGTCACCGAGGTACACGGCCTCGTCGATGTCGTGGGTGACCAGCACGATCGTCAGCCCGGCGTCGTGGCGCACCCGCAGCACCAGGTCCTCCAGGTCCGCGCGCGTCTGGGCGTCCACCGACGCGAACGGCTCGTCCATGATGAGGAACTCCGGCCGGTAGGCGATGGCCCGCGCGATCGCGACCCGCTGCTGCATCCCGCCGGAGAGCTGCCACGGGTAGCTGTCGTCGAACCCGTCCAGGCCCACCTCGTCCAGCGCCTTGCGCACCGCGGCCCGGCGCGCCGCGCGGTCGCGGATCTTGTTCTTCAACGGGATCGCGACGTTGCGGCCGACCTTCGACCACGGCATCAGCGAACGGCTGTAGTCCTGGAAGACACACGCGACCTCCGGCGGCGGGCTCTCGATCACCTTGCCCGTCTCGGTGAGCACGACCTTTCCCCCGGACGAGGGCAGCAGCCCGGACAGGCAGCGCAGCAGGGTGGTCTTGCCGGCGCCGGACGGGCCGACGATCGTGACGAACTCGCCGGCGTTCACGGTGAACGAGATGTCGCGCAGCACCTCCAGCTCGCTGCCGGCGGTGCGGTAGGACTTCCTCAGGTGGTCCACGGTCAGCATGTCAGCTCTCCCGATCCTTGGTGTACCAGCGCAGCAGCCGGCGTTCGACCAGCACAAAGGCGCCGTTGAAGAGCACGCCGAGGATCCCGAGCAGGAGCATGCCCGCCCACATCTGGGACACCTCGAAGCTCTGCTGCGCCTGCAACGTGACGAACCCGATCCCGTTGGTCGCCGCCACGAGCTCGGTCACCACCATCATCACGAACGCCACGGTCAGGGCGATGCGCATCCCGGCGAGGATGTTCGGCGCGGCGGCGGGCAGCTGCACGTGCAGCACCCGCTGCGCCCGGGTCAGCCGGTAGGACCGCGCGGCGTCCTCGAGCTCCCGATCGACGGCCCGCACCCCGTCGATGGTGTTGAGCAGCACGGGAAAGACCGTGACGAACGCGGTGAGCACGATCTTCGGCAGGTCACCGATCCCGAGCAGCACGATGCTCACCGGTACCAGCGCCGTGGCGGGCAGGGCCCGGCAGAACTGCAGCGCCGGGTCGAACGCCCGGTGCAGCAGCGGCAACCGTCCGAAGAGGACACCCAGCGCGACGCCGAGCACCACGGCCACGCAGTAGCCCAGCAGCATCCGGCCGACGCTCGGCAGCACGTCGGAAGCGAACCGGCTGAACAGCCACAACTGCTGGAACGACACCAGGATCGAGCGCAGCGACGGCCAGAACGGCGAGGTGCTGCCCAGTGAAGCGAACCACCAGGTCAGCAGGGCCGCGACCGGGACGACGAGCGAGACGAGCCACGCCGTGAACCGGCGCCCGGCCCGGCGCGGGCGCACCATCGAAGTCATCGGGCCTCCTCACGGTAGGAGATGTGCCAGCGCAGCACCCGGCGCTCGATCGCGAGCAGTCCGACGTTGGCCAGGACACCGAGCACACCGACGACGAACACCAGCGCGTACATGCTCGGGTAGACCGCGTTGGAGGCGTAGACGGCGATGTCGGCCCCGATCCCCCGCACCGACGCGATGATCTCGACCGCCACCACCACGACCAGCACGTGCGACGCCGCAAGCCGCACCCCGGTGGCCACGAAGGGCGCCACGGCGGGCAGCACCACGTGCCCGAGGCGCTGGTGGGCCCGGAGCCCGAACACGCGAGCGCTGTCGCGCAGCACATCGTTGATGCCGCTGACGCCGTAGAAGGTCTGGAAGAGCATCGGCCACAGCGCGCCGAGCATGCCGAGCAGAGTGGACACCCGGGGGGTGGCGCCGAGCAGCAGCAGCATCAGCGGGAGGAACACCACGGCCGGCACGAAACGCAGGAAGTCGAGCGGGTAGTGCACGAGCCGGTACAACAGCGGCACAGCGCCGAGCGCGACGCCCAGGACCAGGCCGGCGACCACACCGCCGGCCAGACCGACCGCGACCTGCTCCAGCGTCGCCATCAGGGCGTGGACGAACCCCGCGGTGGGTGCCAACTCGACGAGCGCCGCCCCGATCGCGCTGATCGAGGGCACCTCCGGCGGCAGCCAGCCGGCGCGGGCGATCAGTTCCCACAGCACGAGGATGCCGAGGGTGGTCAGCCACGGGAGGCCGCGCAGCAGCCACGGCCGGGAAGCCCGCCGGGCGGGGGCGGCCGCCGGCGTCGGTGCGTCGAATCCGGCGGGCGCGGGGGCCAGGCCGGTGGGGGTCTGCTGGGTGCTCATGGAACCACGTACGTTCCGTATGCGGGCGCGGCCGAGACCACCCCGTACTTGACCGTGAACGCGGCTTCCTTCTCGATCACGCGGCGGCTGACGTCCGCGGTGTAGAGCGGCAGCGGGGCCTGGGCCACGAGGGCGGGATCGGCCTTCGTCTGCTTCACGATGGCCTTGCGGGTCTCGTCGGGATGTGCGTTGGCGTACTCACTGGACTCTCGCACCGCCTTGCGCCACCTTTCCACGATGCCGGGATACTGGTCGATGAACGACTTGGCCATGAAGAACACCGTGTTGTCGGCGTCCGGATCGGCGAACGCGACGGCCGGCGAGTCACCGATGTCCCGATAGCCCTTCTTCCGCAAAGCGGTCGCGTACGGCTGGGCGGTGCTGATCGCGTCGACCCGCCCCTGTTCGAGGGCGGTGATCTGGTCGGGGAACGTGAGCTGTACCAAGTGGACGGACGACGCGTCGCCGCCGTCCTTCTCGATCGCCTCGCGGATCCAGAACTCCCAGCAGCACTTGAGGGAGTTCACGGCGACCGTCTTGCCCGCGAGGTCCTTGAAGGACCGGATCGGGCTGCCGTTCGCCACCATGGTCTGGTACTGCGCGCCGGCCGCGGCGGGACGGTCGGCGACCGCGCCCGACACGATCTGCACCGGGATGTGCGAGGCCGCCGCGATCACGACCGGCGAGATGCCGCCGAGCGCCACCTGCTGCTGGCCGTTGATGACCTGGGTGATCGCTCCGGCACCGGTGGCCGCGCGGCCGATGGTGAGGTCGATCCCGTTCTGCGCGAAGAACCCGTGCTGCTGCCCCACCAGGATCGCGGTGGACGACTGCGACGCCGCGACCCCCGCCGTGATCGGGATCAGGCCGCCGGTCGACCCGCCACCCAGCGTGTTGGTCGCGCTCAGCGCCCCGCACGCCGACAACAGGAACATCGCCCCGGTGAGCACCAGGCACGCGAGTTTGCGTCGATACTTCACGGTTGGCTCCGTTTCGCCGGTGAAACGAATCAAAGTCCTTGCGGGGCCGCGGAAATCGCCCGTCCGGGAGAAGAAGTGTGCCCGTATCGTACGCCGCGCTCGCGCGCACGGACACAGTTTTCTGTTGTTATTACTGGGAAATACGCGCCGTGTCCGCTTCGGACACCCGCGGTAGCAGTGCGAGTGCGTTGTCCCGGTTGACGGCGGCGCGCTGCGTTTCGGACAGCGGATACGCGTCCAGCTGCGCGGTGAAGTACTGGGAGTTGTCGCCGCGGGCGTAGGGCCAGTCGCTGCCGTAGAGCACGCGGTCCGGACCGGCGAACGCGAGCAGGCTCGGCAGGGTGTCCGCGTTGGCCGACAAAGCCGTGTCGAAGTAGAACGTGCGCAGGTCGCGCAGGAAGTTCTCGCGCGTGACGACGTGCCCCGCCGCGCCTTCGGTGAGACTGGCCATGCGGTGTGCCGCGTACGGCACGAACCCGCCGGCGTGCGAGAGGATCATCCGCATCCGGGTCGATCGGGCCACCACACCGTGGCGCACCAGGTTGAGCGCCGCGCGGGTGGTGTCGAGCAAGAAGTCGGCGGCGAAGGGCGGCACGCCCGGCACCGCGGGGCCGGGCGGCGCGGTCGGATGGACGAACACCACCGCCGCCCGCCGGTCCAGTTCGGCCATCAACGGGTCGAACACCGGGTCGCCGAGGTACACACCGTCCACATTGGCCAGCAGGATCACGCCGTCGGCGTGCAGCTCGTCGAAGGCGTAGGCCACCTCGTCGAGCGAACCGTCCACATCGGGCAGTGGAACCGAGGCGAAGAACCCGAAGCGACCCGGGTGGTCGCGGACCAGCCCGGCGGAGAACTCGTTGACCTGCCGTGCCAGTTTCCGCGTGTCGGCGGCGCTGCCGCCCAGGTGCACGCCGGGCCGCCCGACGGAGACGACGGCCGTCGCGATGCCGAGCTCGTCGAGCAGCTCGAGCGCGGCGGCCGGGCTCCACGCCGGCGTGGCTTGCCCGCCGAAGTAGCCGCTCGTGCGCAGCGCGTCCGCCCACACCGGGGGGACGATGTGGTGGTGGGTGTCGATCCGGCCGGTGGTCATGTCAGCACTTTCCCTTCCGTGCTTTTCCCGTCCCCTGACGGCGCGCCGAGCCTGCCTCGGGCCCGGGTGAACCCGCGGGGGTTGTTCCAGCCGAGGACGCCGGTCACCCGGCCGCCTGCCGCGTGGGCGGCCACGAACTTGCCGTCGGCCACCGAGCCGTCGACGACCGTCAGCTCACCGTCGGCGAAGGTGCCGGCGGCCTGGATCCGGAGGTCGCCGGCGTCGGTCCAGAAGAAGTGCGACGGCGCGAACGGCTCGTCGTGCCCGAGCAGGTTCAGCGCGGCACGCCGGCCTTGCTCGGTGGCGTTCATCCGGTGTTCGAACCGGCGGTGGGTGCCGGTCGCCGGATCGGGGTTGGCCGCGACGTCGCCGGCCACGTAGACGCCGTCGGCGGCTCGGCAGAACGCGTCGCAGCGCACGCCACCGCGCAGGTCGAGCCCGGAGCCGGCAAGCCACTCCGTGGCCGGTTCGGCGCCGACGGCCGCGACGACGACGTCGGCCGCGAGCGTCGTGCCGTCGTCCAGCCGCACCAGTCCGGCGTCCGCGGTCGTGACCCCGACGCCCATCCGGAACTCCACGCCGCGTTCTTCACCCGCCGCCCGCACGAGCTCGCCCAGTGCCGGCCCGAACTGCCGGATCATGGGGCTGGGCAACGGATCGACGACGGTGGCGGTCGAGCCGAGCGACCGCGCGGCCGCCGCGATCTCGACGCCGAGGAACCCCGCGCCGACCACGACGGTGCGCCGAGCCGAACGCAGCCGTTCCCTCAGCAGCACCGCGTCCTCGACCGTGCGCAGGTAACACACATCCTCGGCGCCGGGCAGCCGCCGCGGCCGCACGCCGGTGGCGATCACCAGCGCGTCGAACGCCACCGCCGTGCCGTCGTCGAGCCGCACACGACGGCCGGGCAGGTCCAGCCCGGTTGCCCGCCGGCCGAACCGGGTGTCGAGCCCGAGCTCGGCGTAGCTGCCGGGCGGGCGCAGTGCGAGCCGGTCCGGCTCCCAGGAACCGAGCAGCACCTGCTTCGACAGCGGCGGCCGGTCGTACGGAGCGTGGGGCTCCGCGCCGATCAGGGTCAGCCGGCCGTCGAAACCGTGCTCCCGCAGCGTCTCCACCGCGGTGAGCCCCGCCGCGCCCGCACCCACGACCACCACCGCTCCCATGTCCGCGCTCACCCGCCCGACGCGGCCAGGCGGATCGCCCGCGCGGGACAGATCCGCTCGGCGCTGCGGACGGCGTCCTCTTCGGACGAAGGCACGTCGGTCACGCGCAGCACGACGATCCCGTCGTCCTCCCGCTGGTCGAACACCGCATCGGACAACAGCACGCACTGCCCCGACGCGATGCACTTGTCGGCTTCCACTTCGACCTTCATGTCCTGGCTCCGTTACCACTCGACGGGCATCGCGAAGAGCCCGTAGAACACGTTCTTCGTCTTGAACGGCAGCTCGCTCACCGGAGCCGCGAGCCGCAGATCCGGCAGGCGCCGCAGCAGCGTCGGGTACACCACTTGCAGCTCGACGCGCGCCAGCGGCTGCCCGAGGCACTGGTGGACGCCGTAGCCGAACGTCAGGTGGTGCCGCGCGGACCGGGACAGGTCCAGCTCGTCGGCGTTGCCGCCGAACGCCTCCGGGTCACGGTTGGCCGAGTCGTTGGCCGCCACCACACCCTCGCCCTTGCGGACCAGCGTGCCCGCGACCTCCACGTCCTCGAGCGCGACGCGCCGCCGGCCGTAGTGCGTGATCGTCAGGTAGCGCAGCAGTTCCTCGACCGCGTTCGCCACCGCCTCCGGCGAACCATCGGCCTTCAGCGCGGCGAGCTGGGCGGGGTTCTGCAGCAGCGCCAACGTCCCGAGCGCGATCATGTTGGCGGTCGTCTCGTGCCCGGCGCGCAGCAGCAGGTTGAGCATGTTGATCAGCTCGTCGCGGCTCAGGCCGCCCGCCCGCTCGATTTCGAGCAGGTGGCTGATCACGTCCGGCGCGGGCTCGGCGGCCTTGCGCTCGACCAGGCCACCGAGGTACTCGCGGATCGTGGCGAACGCCTCCAGCGCCTCGTCCGCGCCGGTCTCACCGGAGATGAGCAATCCGCTCTGCCGCTGGAAGAACTCGTGGTCCTCGTACGGAACCCCGAGCAGCTCGGAGATCACCGACGAGGTGACCGGCAGCGCGAATCCGGTGACCAGGTCGGCGGGCTGCGGGCCGGCGGTGAACTCGTCGAGCAGCTCGTCGACGTGCCGCTGGATGCGCGGCCGCAGTCCCTCGACCCGCTTGATCATGAAGTCGCGGGTGAGCATCCGGCGGTGCCGGGCGTGCTCGGGGTCGTCCATGTTCAAGAACGTAGGATGCTTCTGGCGGGTCACCGAAACGCCCGCGCTGTGGCTGGGGAAGCCCGGGTTGGTCATGTCCGCGCTGAACCGCGGGTCGCCCAGCACCTCGCGGACGTCGTCGAAACGGGTGACCAGCCAGGCGATCTTGCCGTCCCACAGCCGCACGCGGGAGATCGGCTCGTCCGCGCGCAGCCCGCGGAACTCGGCGGGCGGGTCGAACGGGCAGCCCGGCGGCCGGGACATCGGGTACTCGGGAATCGGCTGCCCGGAAATCTCTGTGGCAGTGATGGTGCACCTCCGACTTGGCTTGAGCGGCCGGGAAAGCGGATCAGTTCTCCGTGCGAGCGCGGACGGGGGTCAGCTCGGCCGGCGGCACCGGGCCCGCCCCCGCGCCCAGGGTCGGGCAGGTAACGGCACCGGCCGCGCTGACGCCGACGGTCAGCTCGCCGACCCGCGTCACGGCCGCGGTCACCGAATCGCCGTCGTGGATGGCGCCGACACCGGCCGGCGTGCCGGTGCTGATGACGTCACCGGGGTGGAGCGTCATCACCGAGGCGACGTACTCGATGAGCGCGGGTACGTCCCAGATGAGGTCGCGGACGTCGGCGTCCTGGCGCAGGGTGCCGTTCACCGAGCAGGTCAGCCGGAGTGTCTCGAGTGGACCGACGTCGTCGGGCGTCACGAGCCAGGGCCCCATCGGCGTGAAGGTGTCGAACGACTTGCGGGTGGAGCGATCCTCCCCGCCGCGCATGGTGATGTCGAGCAGGCACGTGTAGCCGAACACGTGCGACAGCGCGTCGGCCGCGGACACCCCGCGGGCCGTGCGGCCGATCACCACGGCCAGCTCGCCCTCCTGGTCGAACCGGCGGTCGGTGTAGGGCAGGCGGACCACGTCGCCGGCACCGATCAGCGACGAGGGCGCCTTGAGGAACACACCGAGCGAGCCGACGTGCACGCTCTGGCTCATCTCGGCCTGGTGGTCCACGTAGTTCACCGGCGCGGCCACGATCTTGGTCGGATCCGGCACCGGCGGCAGCACGCGGACCTCGTCGAGCGGGACGCCGGGACCGTCGGCGAGCGGGACGTCGCCCGCGAGAGCCCCGGACGCCGCGATGAGGCGCCGCATCGGGCTGAGCCCGGCCGGCCCGGCGGTGCGGTCCGGCGAGACCTCGCGCACCATGCCGTCGGCGAAGACGCCGACCCGGTCGAGGCCGTCGCGGCCGCGGTAACTGAGCAACTTCATTGCCGCTCCTCGGTGTCGTGCCGATCAGGACGAAAGGACGGCGGATTCCGCCGCGTACAACCAGTCCAGCTCGCTGTAGTCGTCCGGCCGCCGGGAGCGCATGTACCGGTCGCGCAGCCCCAGCGTGACGGGGTCGCCGGTGTGCCAGACCTGGCCCCACAGCCGCGCCCGCGTCTGGCACAGCCCCGCGCGGGGGACGCGGACGGCGTCGTAGGACTTCACGGCTTTCCCGATGTCGGTGCCGCTCCCGCGGACCGCTTCGCCCAGCGCCAGCGCGTCCTCGAGCGCCTGGCACGCGCCCTGGCCGAGGTACTGCAGCATCGGATGCGCCGCGTCGCCGAGGAGCACCGCCCGCCCGTGCACCCAAGTGGGCAGCGGGTCCCGGTCGTAGATCGGCCAGCAGCGGCCGGTCTCGATGCGCGAGACGTGCCGCTGTACCTCCTCGCACGCTTCGCCGAACCGGCCGAACAGCTCCTCGACCGGCCCCACCGGCTCGGCGCCGCGGCCGAAGCTGTCACTGCGGAACACCGCGACCTGGTTGTACAGCTCGCCGCGGCGCACCGGGTACTGGATGAGATGCAGCCCGGGGCCTACCCACAGCACCACGTCGTCGTTGCTGACCTCGGTCCGCACCTCGCTCATGGGCAGCGCGCCGCGGTAGGCGACGAATCCGCTCGGCACCGGCTGGTCGACCGAGACGAGCTTGCGCACCACGGAGTGCAGCCCGTCGGCGCCGACGAGCAGCTCGGCGCGGTACGTGACACCGTCCTCGCAGCGCACGCCGGCACTGTCCTCGTCGGCCCACGCCTCGGCGACGACCCGGTTGTTCTCCAGTCGCACCAACGGTTCCGCCCGGCAGGCTTCGACCAGAATGGACAGCAGATCGCTGCGGTGCACCACCACGTAGGGGTAGCCGTAGCGCTCCCGGAAGGCACTGCCGAGATCCAGGGTGGTCAGCGGGTCGGCGGTGATGGCGTGCCGCATCACGCCGTGCCGCGGCAGCACCGCGACGTCGAGCAGCTCGGTGAGCAGGCCGAGCCGGTCGAGCATCCGGATCGCGTTCGGGCCGAACTGCAGGCCGGCGCCGATCTCGGTGAACTCGGCCGCGCGTTCGAGCAGGTGGACCTCGCGCCCGGCGCGGGCCACGGAAAGCGCCGCGGCCAGCCCGCCGATACCGCCACCGACGATCAACGTGGGCAGTGGTGCCGTCCCCATGCGCTCAGCACTCCCGTTCGCGGTAGAGGCCCAGTGCTTCCAGCACGGGTGCGTCACTGACGCTGAACACGTCCAGGTTCTCCTCGGCGGCAAGGCCGTAGGGAGCCCACGACGGCACCGCGAAGACGTCACCCGGGGCGAGCTCGAAGCGCTGGTCACCGATCAGCACCTCGCCGGTGCCGGCCAGCACCGCTCCCACCCGCGACCCGGCCTGCCGGGTCGTGCGGCTGCGGCTGCCGCCGCGCACGCGCCGCATCTCGCAGCGCATGGTGGGCATGACGTCGGCGCCGGTCTGCGGATTGGTGTAGCGGATCTGCGCCTCGCTCGCGCCGGTGGCGGCCAGCTGCGCCGCGAGCGCCCGGTCGGTGTCGGCGCGCCGGTACACCAGCAGCGGCGAGTGCGCCGCCTCGTGCCGGGCCTTGCCGAGCCCGCCGGGCACGAGGCCGGGACCGGCGCCCCAGAGCCGTTCGGCGGCCGACGCCGGATCGCTGCTCAGACCATCCCGGGCGTCGGCGCCCTCCTCGAAGAACACCGCGTCGAGCGCGGCGACGACCGGCAAGTCGAGCACGTCCAGCCACATCATCGGCTCGGCGCCGGGGTTGTGGTGCTCGTGGAAGGTCATGCTCGGGGTGAGCACGAGGTCGCCGGTCGCCATGCGCAACGGGTCGCCGTCGACAAGGGTCCAGGCACCCTCGCCGGCGAGGACGAACCGCAGCGCCGCCGGGGTGTGCCGGTGCGCGGGCGCCCGCTCCCCCGCGCCCAGGTACTGCATCCCGGCCCACATGGTCGAGGTCGCGTACGGCGCGCCGCCGAGACCGGGATTCGCGCAGGCCAGCACGCGGCGGTCGCCGCCCCGGTCGATGCCGACCAGCTCACCGCTGCGAGCCGCGAGCCCGCGCAGCGCTTCGGCCTGCCACCGGTACGGCACGGTCCGGGGCACCGGCTCCGGCGTCAGCAGGCCGGAGAGCTTCCACAACGGCTGGAGATCGGCTGCCGCCACGTCGCCGTACAGCTCGTCCAGCCGGCTGTCCTGATCCGTGAAGCGAGATGTCGCCATGGGGGTTTCCCTCCGCATGCCACTCAAGCTGAATTAGTACGTGTACGTACTATGAAACGGCACGCTAGACGCTGATTTGTTGACAGTCAAGGGCTTCTCGGCGCAACGACGACGTCGATCAAGCCGAGATAGTACGGACACGACCGACCTCGGTCGGCTACAGTGAACCGGTCAAGAAGGGGACTTCCGTGCGAGACACCACCATCGGCAGCAGCCCACCTCCCCAGGCACCGGGGCCGGTCACCCTCGTGCTGCCACCCGACACGACGGCGGGGCACCTCATCCGCCGCGCCCAGCAGGCGCACACGGCGCTGTGGTCGGCCGAGGTCGGCACCGAAGTCACCGGCCCGCAGTACGCGATCCTGAGTGCGCTGAGCCGCCGGTCGGGGGTCGACCAGGTCACCGCGGGGCGCGCGGCGTCACTGGACAAGTCGACAACGGCCGACATCGTCGACCGGCTGGGGCGCAAGGACTGGATCCGGCGCGACCGCGACACCGGCGACGGCCGCCGGTACCTGCTGTCGCTGACGCCCTCGGCCAAGGCGATGCTGCCCGACCTCACCGCCCGGGTGGAGACCGTGCAGGACCGGCTGCTGCACCCGCTGGGCCCCAATCTGCGGCGCAGCTTCGGCAGGCTGCTGGGCCGAGTGGCCTACCAGGGGCCGGTGCCGGCCACCGGCAAGGACGAGGACAAGGAAGTCGAGGTGCTGCGGCTCAGCTCGACACCCGGCCACCTCATCCGGCGCGCCGAGCAGGTGCACGGCGCGCTGTGGAGCCGGCACGTCGGCGCCCGGCTCACCCCGTCGCAGTACGCGCTGCTGTGCAGCCTCGTCTGGCGCCCGGCCATCGACCAGACGGCCGCCGGCGAAATGGCCTCACTCGACAAGTCCAGCGCGGCCGACATCGTGGCCCGCCTGCGCCGTCGCGGCTGGCTGCTCGACACCCGCGACGAGACCGACCGGCGGCGCAAGCTCCTGGCGCTCACCGACCTCGCGCGCACCACGCTCGCCGAGGTGACACCCGCGGTGCAAACCGTCCAGCGCGACCTGGTGGCCCCGCTGTCCCCCGCCGAACAGGACAAGCTCATCAGCCTGCTGCGGCGTGTCGCCTACCAGTGACCGTCCGGTGAGGCCTGGAGGGCTCGTGCCCGACACTCCAGTGTGGACACCGCACCCGCGGGCGGCCGAGCGAAGTCGGCCAACCCACGGATCGGGCGCGCTAGCTCGTGGAGCTCCCCGCCGCCGGTGCGTCGGCATCCTTTGCGGAGGCGCGGGTCCGCCGATCCTCGAGCTCGTGCAACCAGGCCGCGAGATGTTCACCGAAGGCGTGCGGGTTGTCCTCGGGCGTCCAGTGGAAGCCGGGAAACTCCGAGCGCGAGAGGTTGCGGTACTGGGCGATCGCGTCGCGGCGGCGGCCGCCCACCCAGTCGATGCCGCCGGGCACGCCGGCCAGGTGCAGCTTCGGAGTGTCGCTTGTGGACAGACACGTCGCCTGCGCCTCCAACGCGTCGCGCGTCGCGGTGCGGTCGTCGCCGAACGGTACTTCGCGCGGCCAGTCGATGGTCGGCCGCCGGGACTCGCCTGGTGAGCGGTACGGCCGGACGATGGTGTCGAGCTCGGCCGGTGCGAGCATCCGAACCATGCTGTGCTGGGCGGCGTTGACGAAGAAGTTGTCCTCCAGCACGGCCTGCTCGCCCGCAGGCGAACGCAGAAACTCGAACTGCCCACGCATCCGCTCCGGCCAATCAGACCATTCGAACGGCGGGAGCAGGGCCTCGGCGAAAGCGATCCCGGCGACCCGGTCTTCGTGCTGCATCGCCCAGTCGAAGGCGACGTTGGAGCCCCAGTCGTGGCCGACGAGGACGACGTCGTCCCCGACGGCCAGCTGATCCATGAGCGCGCTGAAATGCTTCGCGTGCGTGGCGAAGCCGTAGCTTCCCGCGGTGGCATCCGGCAGCTTCTCCGAGTCGCCGGCGCCGATCAGGTCCACCGCGATCACGCGGCCGAACCCCTCTACGTACGGCATGACGTTGCGCCACAAGAAGGACGACATGACGTCGCCGTGGACGAACACGATCGTCCGGTCGCCCGCGCCTTCGTCGACGTAGCTCATCCGGCTGCCCAGCACCGTGACCGACTTCTTCCGATACGGCGACGTCGGCGACACCGCCGGCCCCGACTCGGACGCCGGGGCGAGCATGACGTTCTGAAGAAGCGCCGCGGCCGGAGTCAGCGCGGGTCCGCCGGCGTTGACCTGTTCGAAGTAGTCGTACCAGCCGGATTCCGCGATGCCGGCCTGCAGTTCGCGCAGGAGTTCGGCGTCGGGGAGCCGGTACACCGAGAAGAAGTCGAAGTCGGCGCGGTGATCAGTGGCGGGATCGTTGGGACCGTACCCGAGAATCTCCAGGCCGCGCTCCTGCAGGCTCCCCAGCGCGGTGGGCAGGGCCATGGCGAAGCGCCGGCGTTCGGCCGCGCTCAGCTCCAGCCAGGCCGGCTTGTACTTGTACAGCTCGATGAACAGCTGTTGCACGGTGATCTCCTTTTTGTGCAAGGTCGAGCCGCCGGCGACCGGACGCGGTCGTCGGCGAGGGACTTCGGGCACTCAGGCCAGGGTGAAGCGCTGCCGGTACTCCCCGGGCGTGGTTCCGAGCCGTTCCCGGAACACCCGGTGCAGGGTTTCGATCGAGCCGAACCCGCTCGCGCTCGCGACCGCGGCCGGAGGCAAACTGGTTCGCTCGAGCAGCCGCCGGGCGTGTTCGACGCGGAGGGCCTCGACGTACTCGGCCGGTGTCGTGCCCAGATCCGCGCGGAAGATCCGGGAGAGGTGGCGGGGGCTGACCGACATCCGCTCGGCGAGCACCCCGACCGACAGCTCGTCCTCGAGATGATCGGCGATCCACCGGCGCAGGTCGCCCAGGCTCCGGCGCACCGTGGTGGGGTAGGCCAGAGGCACGCTGAACTGGCTCTGCCCGCCAGGTCGCTGCACGTACATCACCATGTGCTGGGCGACCTTGAGCGTCAGCTCGTCACCGTGGTCCTCCGCGACCAGTGCGAGCGCGAGGTCCATCGACGAGGTGATTCCCGCCCCGGTCCAGATCTTGCCGGAACGGACGAAGATCGGATCGGCCTCCACCTCGACCGACGGGTTCTCGGCGGCGAGCAAGCCCGCCGTGGCCCAGTGCGTGGTCGCCTTGCGCCCGTCCAGCAACCCGGCCGCGGCGGCGACGTGCGCACCCGCGCACGGGGCGGCGATCCGCCTCGCGTCTTTCCCCTTGCGCCGCAGCCAATCCACGAGGTCCGGGTCCACATAGGGCCGCGGCCCGCGTTCGGTGATGTCCATCCGGCCGGTGATCAGCAGGGTGTCGGGGCATTCCTTGATGTCGGCCAGTGCGGTGTCCGCGTGCAGCGACACGCCGGAGAACGTGGGGATGCGTCCGGTACGGGTGCCGCCAAACCGGACGTCGTACCGCGCGCGGTCGTCCGGCAGCAGAACGTTGGCCATCGCGAACACCTCCGCGGGCCCCGTCGCCTCGAGCGCGTCGACGCCCGGGAACAGGGTGACCAGCACCACGTGCGGCGGAACGTTCTGCATGACTCCACCATGCGCCGCGGCCCTGCGGTCCGCAATGACACGTCATTGCAAGAAAGGGACACGCGACGCCGCGACGGTCGGCGTGCCGACTGCGGCCCCAGCCGGCGCACGGTGCGTCTGTGACCGTGCGCCGGCCGGGTCCACCACCGCGAGCCCGGGCCCCTCGACATCCCGGCCTCGCTCCCAGTAGCCGGAACCATCGGATCCGGCTGCGGCTCGTGTTGTGCGCGACGACCGCCGGTTTCACACCGGCCGGTCGGTTGGTCTGCGCGGAGCGGGTTCTGCGGCGGGGCCGGCGTCGTGGGCCGGCCGACGTTCCTTCCGGGCGGTCGCGGGGTCGGTGGACTCTCGGGAGCGCTCAGGTACGCAGAATCCCATCAGACGCCTCCAAAGTGAACGCGGGATGAACGAAGGGCCGTCGCCTTTTTCGGCCGGACAACGGGTCCGCGGCACGGAGATGCGGCAGGAATCCGTGCTGTCGCGAGGGCGCGACGCCGGATCGCCACGGTCACCGAAACCGGTATTTTCGCCTTGAGGTGACCGCGCGAGGCCGTTCGGTGGTTATTCGGCGACGATCACGTAGATGCCATAGCCGATGATCAGTGCGCTCGCGGAAAAGCACAGCGCCGCGGCGGTGTAGCGGAGGCCGCGTGACGCGTCGGCGCCGCGCCCGGGACCGGTTCGAGCGACGGGCGCGAGCGCCGCGATACCGAGGGTCACCAGGACGATGACGGCGACCGCGGCGCCGAAGGAGACCAGGAACACCAGTCCCAGCAGGTTCCATTGGATGTGCACCGGTGCCTCCTGTCAGGGGTTGCTCGGGGCCGGCCGGGGTTCGGCGACGGGGTTGTTGACGTTGTCGGCACTGATCGGCCGGCGACGGGACAGCGCATAGATACCCGCGGCGATGGCCACGCCGCCCACCGCCACGAGGACCGTGCCGAGCGTCCCCGTGGAGGCGACCCAGCCCGCGACCGCGCCCAGGACGGCCGCGGCGGGCATGGTGAACAGCCAGGCGAGAGCCATCTGGCCGGCCAGGCTCCAGCGCACCGTGGCCAGCTTCTTGCCGACCCCAGCACCGAATATCGCGCCCGAGCACACTTGCGTCGTCGACAACGGAATGCCCATTTTGGAGGACACCAGGATCACCGCGGCGCTGGTCGTCTCGGCGGCAAAGCCTTGTGGCGTCTCGATATCGGTGATCCGTTTGCCGAGGGTCCGGATGATCCGCCAGCCGCCGAGGTACGTGCCGACCGCGATCGCCAGCCCGGCCGAGACGATGACCCACGCCGGTGGGCCCGAGCCGGCCGGCAGCGTGCCGGCGGTGATCAGGGTCAGGGTGATGATGCCCATGGTCTTCTGCGCGTCGTTGGTGCCGTGTGCCAGGGAAACCAGGGACGCCGAGACGATCTGGCCGGCCTTGAACCCACGGCCGACCGCTCGGTCGTCACGGCGCTTGCTGAGCAGGTACGCGAAGTAGGTGCCGGTCATCGCGACCACACCGGCGATGAGCGGCGCCAGGAACGCGGGAATCAGCACCTTGCCGAGCACGGTGGAGAAGTTCACCGCGCTCGTGCCGGCGGCCACCCAGGTCGCGCCGATCAGCCCACCGAACAGGGCGTGCGAGGAACTGGAGGGCAGCGCCAGCAGCCAGGTGAACAGGTTCCACAAGATCGCCCCGACGAGCCCGGCGAAGATCACCGTCGGACTGATGGCCGTTTCGTCGACCAGCCCGCCGGAGATCGTCTTGGCGACTTCGACCGACAGAAACGCCCCCACCAGATTGAGGGCCGCCGACACCGCTACCGCGACCCGCGGGCCCAGCGCCCCGGTCGCGATCGACGTCGCCATGGCATTGGCCGTGTCGTGAAACCAGAATGACGATCAAGACGATCGTGGCCATCACAAAACACTGCGACCGGTACACCAACACGAGTTGAACAGCGTATTTCTTCGGCCTTAACAGGAACGGCGCTTTCTTGATCTTTTTGATCGCACTTCGGGCGCGGCAACGTCCGGCGACGAAACCGCCCCCTCGGCGTGGCTCACGCTTCGGCGCGGTGCCGCTCGGCGAGCTGCTTCAGGTTGAGCAACTGCCGTCGAGCCATGATCAGGTCGCCGACGCACACGCCGCGCGCCGCCCAGCGGTTGGTCTGCATGACCAGTTTGAACAGCAGGCGCGTCGTGTCGTGATCCCGGGGGATGAGGACGTAGGACATGAAGGCGCCCATGATGGTCCCGGTCAGCTGGTTGCCCCGGTCGACCGAGACGATCCGGCCCAGCCTGCGCCCGCCGGCGGTCGTGAACTTTTCACCGACGTGCGGCTCGGGAAGGTCCAGCAGCTCGCGAGGTGAGCGGCGGCCCAGGTTGTCGATCCAGTCGTAGGAGTAGGGCGCGAGCCGCACCTGCCCGACCCAGGGCCACACCGCTTCGGACGGCGCCTGCACACCCACGCCCCGCCACGCTTCGAGCGCGGGTGAGGCGACGAAGTCGTCGCACGGGTAGGAGCGCGTGATTTCGCTGTCGCTGACACCCCAGCGGTCACCGATCATGCATCGATCGTCACCCACCCCGGCCCGGTCTTCAAGACGCGGGTCCGTTCGCCGACGGTGAACCACGGAATCGCGCACCCGCCACCACGCGTTTGCACGATATGAACAACGACAAGGCGGAGCCGGACGCACTCGACGCCTACTCGGCCATCGTCACCTCCGTCGCCGCGCAGCTCACGCCCCGCGTCGCGGCGTTGACCGTCCGCTCCCGCAACGGGGAGTCCGCCGGGTCGGCCGTCGTCCTGACCGCCGAATCCCACCTGATCACCAACTCGCATGTCATTTCCGGCGGCGACCACGGCACCGCGGAATTCGCCGACGGCACCGTCGCGCGCTTCGACGTCGTCGGCAGCGATCCCCTTTCCGACATCGCCGTGATCCGCGCCGACCGGGAACTGCCCGCCCCGCCCGAATTCGGCGACGCCGACACCCTTCTCGTCGGCTCCCTCGTCGTCGCCGTCGGCAACCCGCTCGGCCTGGCCGGCACCGTCACCGCCGGTGTGGTCAGCGCGCTCGGCCGCAGCATCCCGGCCCGCACCCGCACCGCCGCACGGCTGATCGAGAACGTCATCCAGACCGACGCCGCGCTCAACCCCGGCAACTCCGGCGGCGCGTTGGCCGACAGCCACGCCCGGATCATCGGCATCAGCACCGCCGTCGCCGGCTTCGGCCTCGGGCTCGCCGTCCCCATCAACGCCACCACCCACCGCATCGTCCACGCACTGATGCACGACGGCCGAGTCCGCCGTGCCTACCTCGGCCTGGTCACCACACCGGCACCCCTGACACCAGTCCAAGCCGAACGATTCGGGCAACGCACCGCGCTGCGCATCGTCGAGGTGGTGGGCGACAGCCCCGCCGCCCGCAGCGGACTGAAGCCGGCCGACCTGGTCCTCGCCGTCGACGGCACCCAGCTCCCCGACGCCCAGTCACTCCAGAAACGCCTGTTCTCCGAAGCCATCGGCCGCCAGATGGAAGTCACCGTCCTGCGCAACAGCGCCCTCGTCGACGTGATCGCCGTCCCCGCCGAACTCACCGACTGAGCCCGACGCTCACCCGAGCCGAATCGGCCCCGAGAGCACGTCAGACCCCTGCTTCGCGAGGTGCCGCCGGCGGATCACAACAATGCGTCCAGAGTGATCGGCAGTGACCGCACGCGCACGCCGGTCGCGTGGTGCACCGCGTTGGCGACCGCCGCGGCCACGCCCACCAGGCCGACCTCGCCGACTCCCTTGGTCCCGATCGGGTTCATGCGGTCGGGCTCGCCGACGAAGGTGACGTCGATGTCGGGGATGTCCGCGTGCACGGGGACCAGGTAGTCGCCGAAGGTCGCGTTCGTGATGCGGCCGGTGGCCGGGTCGGTGACCGTGTCCTCGAACAGGGCCATGCCGATCCCGCCGATGACGCCGCCGATGATCTGGCTGGTGGACGTCTTCTCGTTGAGGATGCGGCCACCGTCGATCACGGACACCACGCGCGTCACCCGGACCAGGCCGAGGTCCTCGTCGACCCGGACCTCGACGAAGTGCGCGCCGAACGCCCCCGCGGGCGCCATCCCCAGGCGGTGGGGATCCGCAGGGGTGCTGCTCCCTTCGGCGGACAGGTCCGGCAGTCCGTGGCGGGCCAGGATGGCGGTGTAGGTCTCGCTGCGCTCCGGGTCATCGCGCCGTCGGATCCGTCCGCCGGTGGCGATCACGTCGGCGGGATCGCTGCCGCGCAACGGTGATCCGGGGTCGTCCCGCACGAGGTCGAGCACGGCGCCGATCAGCCGCGCACACGCGTCGTGGACGGCCGAGCCGAGCGCGCCGGTGAGCCCGGACCCGCCCGCCTGCGGTGCCTTCGGCAGGTCCGAGTCGCCGAGGTCGAAGTGCACCTGCTCCAGTGGCAAGCCGAGCAGCTCCGCCGACAGCTGGGTCATCACCGTGTAGGTCCCGGTGCCGATGTCGATCGCCGCGCTGCTGACGGTGGCCCGCCCGTCGGCCGCTACCGTCGCCCGCGCCGAGCACGGTGCCTGGTACCACGGGTAGCTCACGCCCGCCATGCCCTGGCCGACGAGCCAGTGCCCGTCGCGAAGACTGCGCGGCTCGGCCGGGCGCCGGGACCACCCGAACCGCTCGGCACCCACGGTGTAGCACTCCCGCAGCGCCTTGCCCGACCACGGCAGGCCCAGCCCGGGATGGGTGTCGGCGTAGTTGCGCAGCCGCAGGTCCAGCGGATCCATCCGCAGTGCCAGCGCCAGTTCGTCCATCGCCGATTCGAGCGCGAAGCTTCCCTGTGCCTCGGCCGGTGCCCGCATCGAGACCGGGGCCGGGATGTTCACCCGCACCTGCTGGTCCCACGTGCGGATGTTCGGGCAGCTGTAGGCCACGGCGGAGCCCGCCGCGAAGGGCTCGTAGTCGTCGTCCTCGACGGCCAGCAGCGAACGGCTCCGGTGTTCCAGCGCCAGCAGCCGGCCGTCGGCGCTCGCACCGAGCCGCACCCGCTGCACACCCTTGGGCCGGTGACCGACCGAGGTGAACATCTGCGGCCGCGTCAGCACGAGCTTCACCGGCCGGCCCAGTTCCCGCGCTGCCATCGCCGCGAGGATCACGTGCGGCCACGCCCGCAGACCGGCACCGAATCCTCCGCCGACGAACGGGCTGAGCACCCGCACCGACTCCTCGGGCAGGCCGAACACCACGGCGAGCGTCTCCTGCACCATCGACGGCCATTGCGTCGAGTCGTGCACCGTGAGCCGATCACCCTCCCACTCGGCGAGGGTCGCGAACAGGCCCAGTGGGTTGTTGGTGTTGTCCGACGTGGAGTACTCGGCCTCGACTGTCACGTGCGCCGCGGCCAGACCCGCCGCGAGGTCCCCGCGCTCCTGATCCAGGCCCCACGGGTTGTCGACGGTGGCCGCACGAGGATCGTCGGCGTCGAGGACCGGTTCGGCAGCCGCGTACTCGACGCGCACCAGCGCCGCGGCCGCGTCGGCCTGTTCGCGGGTCTGCGCGACGACGAGCGCGACGTGCTGCCCGTGGTGCAGCACGCGGTCGTCCTGCATCGGAGCGGGCGGCGACGAGCCCAGCGCGGTCATCGGTCCCCGCACCAGCGGGGGCACGTTCAGGTGGCTGAACACCCGGACCACCCCGGGCGCCGATTCGGCGGCGGCCGAGTCGATCGCGGTGATCCGCCCGGCCGCGACGGTGCTCCGCACGAGGGCGGCGTGCGCCTGGCCGGGAGCGCTGAAGTCCGACGAGTAGCGCGCCTGGCCGCTGACCTTCCGGGGCCCGTCGACCCGGTTCAGCCCGGCGCCGATCAACGGCAGTGCCTGGAAGGTGGTCATCGGGAGATCTCCGATACGGTCTGGAGCTGCCGGACCAGTGCCCGTTGGGCCAGCTCGACCTTGAACTCGGTACCCGGCACGGTCCACGCTCCCGTGAGCGCGGCCGCCGCGGCCGCCCGGTAGCTCGTCACGGTCGCCGGTGCCCCCCTGAGCACCTCCTCGGCCGCCGGGGCCCGCCAGGGTTTCGACCCGACCCCGCCGAGACCGATCCGCGCCGTGCGGACCACCCCGTCGTCGATCTCGAGTGCCGCGGCCACCGAGACCAGAGCGAACTCGTACGACACCCGGTCTCGGACCTTGAGATAGCCCGAGCGCGTGGTCTCCGGCAGCAGCGGGATCTCGACCTCCGTGATCAGCTCACCGTGTGCCAGCACGGTTTCGACGTCCGGCGTCGTGCCCGGCTCGAGGTAGAACTCCGTGAGCGGCACGGTCCGCTTCCCCCCGGCGCCCTCGATGTGCACCAGCGCGTCCAGCGCCACGAGGGCCACGGCGAGGTCGGACGCGTGCAGCGCGATGCACCGCTCGCCGACGCCGAGGATGGCGTGCATCCGGGCCGGTCCGGTCACGGCGGCGCAGCCGGACCCCGGGGCACGCTTGTTGCAGGTCGCGACCGCCGGGTCGCGGAAGTACCGGCAACGCGTGCGCTGCAGGAGGTTGCCGCCGATCGTGGCCATGTTCCGCAACTGCACGGAGGCCCCCAGCAGGAGCGCCTCTCGCACCACGGGCAGCCGGTGCGTGACAAGCGGATCCGCGGCCAGCTCCTCCATCGTGGTCAGCGCGCCGACGTGCAGCGAGCTCCCGGCGCCGAGGACGCCGCGCAGTGGCAACCGGGTGATGTCGACCAGCCGCTCGGGTGCGAGGACACCGTCCTTCATCAGGTCGACCTGGGTGGTGCCGCCGGCGAGGTAAGCGGCGCCGATGCCCTCCGACGCCGCCAGCGCGTCGGCCACCTCGGACGTCCGGACGTACTCAAACGAGCGCATCGGTACCTCCCGCGTCCGCCACTTCGCGAATCGCGGCCACGATGTTCGGGTACGCGGCGCAGCGGCAGAGGTTCCCGCTCATGAACTCGCGGATGTCCTCGTCGGTTCTCGCGCGGCCCTCGGCCAGCAGCGCCACGGCCGACATGATCTGGCCGGGCGTGCAGTACCCGCACTGAAATGCGTCGTGCCGGACGAACGCCTCCTGTATCGGGTGCGGGCGTCCGTCGCGGGTGAGCCCCTCGATGGTGGTCACCTCCCGGCCTTCGCACGACGCGAGCAGCGACAAGCACGAAAGGACCCGGTGCTTGTCGACGAGAACTGTGCACGCGCCGCACGCGCCCTGGTCGCAGCCCTTCTTGGTGCCGGTGAGGTCCAGCCGGTCGCGCAGGGCGTCGAGCAACGTGACGCGCGAGTCCGCGACCACCACCCGCGGTTCTCCGTTCACGACGAATGCCGTGGTGATCTCGGTGGCGTCCGGGGCAAGGGTCCGCGACGCCGTGCGTAGCCTGGGTGTGGAGGTCATCCCCTCAGCGTGGTCCCCCGCCGCCGTCTCCGGACCCGGGAGTCACCCCGGTCGGCCCGCGGACGGGCCCGGGGTGAGCCGGCCTCGGCAGGCTGCGCAGCTGCTTGCGCGACGTGACGCCGAGCTTGCCGAACACCTTGCCCAGGTGCCATTCCACCGTGCGCGGGCTGAGGAACAGCCGCGTTCCGATCTCGGCGTTGGACAGGCCTTCCTGGACCAGCCACGCAATCTGGACCTCCTGCGCGGTGAGCTCCGAATTTCCTTCGGCGGCACGCCGGCGCGGCACTTCCCCGCCCGGACGCAGCTCCCGCTCCGCCCGGCGCGCGAACGCGTCCATCCCCATCGCCGTGAACAAGTCGTGCGCGGTCCGAAGCTGCTCGCGCGCCGCCCGCCGTCGCCGGTTGCGGCGCAGCCACTCGCCGTACAGCAGGTGGGCTCTCGCCAGTTCGCCGCGCACGCGTGTCCGGCCGAGCCGTTCGACGGACTCCACGTAGTTGTCCTCGGCGACCGAGCCCTCGGTGACCAGCGCCCGGCAGCGGGCCTCGATGCCGAGCGCCCATTCCGTGCCGCTGACCCTGGTGTGCGCGGAAAGCCGCCGCAACGCCTGCGCGGCCTCGTCAGGTTGCCCGTTCCGGGCCGTCGCTTCGACGCGTTCGGCCATCATCCAGAGCCCCGCACCGACCAGCAGCTGTTCCTGCTCCACGAGGTCGGTCGCGGCCACCGCGTCGGCGTAGCGGCCCAGGCTGTTGCCCAGCAGCGCCTCCGCCCACGCGTAGATCTGCGCCCCGGAGCCCTCACCGCGAGCCAGCACCTCGGCGCGGGTGGCGGCGACCATGGCCGAAGTCTCTTCCTCGCGGCCCTGCCAGGCGGCGAGCATGACCGCTCCGTAGGGCGCGAGGCCGACGCCGATCGTTTCGGCCAGGACATCGATTTCGCCGACCAGCGCGGCCGCCTCGGCCAGCTCGCCCAGGACCACGTGCACTGCCACCCGCGAGGTCACGGCGAGTGGCAGTGTGGTGAGCGCCCCGGCCGCGCGGGCCTGCTCGACGTGCCGGGTCGCGAGCCGTTCCCAGCTCCGGTAGTCCCACAGGTCGGGTGCGGTGGTGCCGGCGAGCCAGAGCCAGCGCAGCTCGTCCACGCCGCCGCCGGTCTCGTCGCAGAACGCACACAAGGCCCGTTTCAGCAGGTGGCTGCCGGCGGCGAGCTGACCGGTGTCGCGAGCGGCCAGGCCGTCGAGGAGCAGGTCCGCGGGGGTGGGCGGACCTGGCGGAGCGGGGGCGCGCCGGGCCGCTTCCGCCACCTCGACCACGTCGCCGCCGACCGCGAGGTGGAGCGCGAACCGCGCCGCCGACAGGGCCTGCAAATAGGTGTCCCTGGCCAGGCGCGTGTCGAACGGCTCCAGCTGCTGAGCGGTTTTGAGCAGCAGCATGGGCGCCTCCGCACCCCGGCTGACCGCGAACGCCACCTCGGCCCGGAGCAAGTTGGCCTTTGCGTGGCGCAGGTCGTCGAAGCGGCCCGCCTGAGCCACCGACAACAGGCCGAGCGCCATTTCGGGCGCGCCCGCGTCGAACGCCGCCCGCGCGGCGGCGAGCGCTCGCTCCGCCCGGCTCACCGGATCGCGGGTCAGCTCCACCGCACGAGCCAGGAACGCCGCCGCGGCGGGAAGACCGCCTCGGGCCTGCGCGCGGGTCGCCGACCGGGCCAGTTCGGCCGCGACCTCCTCGTCCGGCCCGGCGACGGCCCGGGCCCGGTGCCACGCCCTGCGGTCCGGATCGGACTCGGGGTTCGTGCACTCCGCCAGCGCCCGGTGCGCATGCTGCCGTTGCTGCTCCGTGGCGCCGTCGTACACGGCCGAGCGCACGAGCGGGTGCCGGAATCCCACCCGTGCGCCGAATTCGACGAGGCCCGCCGACACGGCGGGGGCTGCCGCGTCGACCCCCACGCCCAGCAGCTCGGCGGCACTCCACACGAGCACCGCGTCGCCGAGCGGGTCGGCCGCCGCGACCAGCAGCAGCCGGCGGGACGCTTCCGGTAGCCGGGTGACTCGTTCCTGGAAACTCGCCTCGATCCGGCCGGGTGAATCCCGGGCAGCCGGCAGGCCGAAGCCACCGGCGAGTTCCGAGGGCGGCATGCTCCGCGGCAACTCCAGCAGCGCCAGCGGATTTCCCCCGGCGTCCGCGACGATCTGCTCCGCCACGCGCTCGTCCACCGGGCCCGGCAGCGCCGTCCGCAACAGGGCCCGGGCGTCCCCGGCAGGCAGTCCCCGGACCGGTAGCTCGCTGACGCCGATCAACACGGCCGCGGGCACCTGCTCTCGCGTGGCGAAGACCAAGCCCACGGATTCGGCGAACAGCCTGCGCGCCGCGATCGCCAACGCCTGAGTCGAAGCGTGATCGAGCCACTGCAGGTCGTCGACCAGGCACACCAGCGGACGCTCGGCCCCGGCGTCGGCCAGCAGGCCCAGCACGGCCAGCCCGACGAGCAGCCGGTCCGGCGCCGGACCCGCGGTCAGGCCGAAGGCGGTGCTCAGCGCCTGGCGCTGCGGGGCCGGCAGCCGGCCCAGCCGGTCCAGCAGGGGTACACACAGCTGGTGCAGGCCGGCGAAGGGCAGCTCCCGCTCGGCCTCGACGCCGGCCGTGCGCACCACCCGGCACCCCGCGGCGTGCGCGGCGACATAACGCAGCAGCGAGGTCTTTCCGGCACCGGGTTCGCCGACCAGCAGCAGCGCGCGACCCTGCCCCGCCCGCACGGCTCCGACGAGCGTGTCGAGCGTTGCGCACTCTCGGTGCCGGCCCAGCAGCACCTGATCGCCTCCGTCCACCAGCTCCAGGCCACGGCTGCCCGACGTCGCCGGGGCGCTGCCGCGGACGACCAGTTTATGGCGCTTCGGGCGTCGTGGGACGTTCCGCGACCCATTCCCGTACCGCGTGGTGATCGTCCGTTGTGGACGCAGAAGGTCCGCCTGATCCCGGCTGTCCTCGTGAACGGCGCGCTCGCCACGGCGCTCCACATCACACGTTTTCGCAGGTCAAGGCCGCTGGAACCAGCCGGCAGCGTTGCGCCTGCCCCAGCGCGGGCGGATGCTGGCCGGCATGACCGAAATGGACGAGAACGAGTGGAAAGCCTTCATCGGAAAGGGAACCCGCACGGGCAAGGTGGCCACCGTCCGGGCGGACGGTGGCCCGCACATCGCACCCGTGTGGTTCCTCCTCGACGGCGACGACCTCGTGTTCACCACGGAGAACGTGACCGTGAAAGCCCACGACCTGATCCGCGACGGCCGGGCCGCGGTCTGCATCGACGATCAGGTGGCTCCCTACTCCCACGCTGTCCTCTGGGGACACGCGGACATCTCCGAAGACCCCCGACAGTTGCGCACCTGGGCAACGAGCATCGCGGCCCGCTACATGGGCGAGGACCGCGCCCGCGAGTTCGGCGAACGCAACAGCGTGCCCGGCATGCTGCTCGTGCGGATGCGCATCGAGCACGTCAGCGCCTACGCGGCCATCGCCTGACTCGAGCGTGACCGCCGCCGGACTACCGGCCGACCCGCCGAAACATGGATCCATGCGCGCAATCGCTTGAGACACTCCCGCCCCGTCGGCCGAGAAGCCGTTGCAGTGGAAGGAAGTCGCCGCTCCCTAGCCAGCTGCGCACACGGGTCGGAGCCAGCGTCGGCCGCGCGAACCTGCACTTGGTCGAAGGCGACTGGCGAGCGGCCGAGGGACACGGACCGATCCTCGTCGACTGACCTCGGGCGCCGTCGGTCCGCGACGGTTCAGTTCGCCGCGAGCGTCACGGCGAATTCCGGCGGTGTGCGCAGCGACTGGAACACGACGCAGTAGCGCTCGGTGAGCTTCTTCAGCGTCGCGAGCTGGTCGGGGTCGGCGTCGGTGTCGAGGTCGAACGACAGGCGGATCGCGCGGAAGCCGACGGGGGCGTCCTTGGCGACGGCGAGGGTGCCGCGGAAGTCGAGGTCGCCTTCGGCGCGGACGCGGCCGCCGCGGACGTCGAGGCCCAGGGACGTCGCCACCGCGCGCAGCGTGACCCCGGCGCAGGCGACGAGCGCTTCGAGCAGCATGTCGCCGGAGCAGGCGAGGGTGCCGTCGCCGCCGGTCGCGGGGTGCAGCCCGGCCTCGACGATCGCGCGGCCGGTCTCGACCTTGCAGGAGATGCCGAGGCCGTCGAGCTGGGCGTCGGCGTGCAGCGTGACGAGCGCGCTCTCCGGTTCGTCGCGGTACTTGTCCTTCAACGGGGCCTGGGTCGCGCGCAGCTCTTCGGTGTCCATGCGCTCGATTGTGCCCATCTTTCCCGGAAATCAAAAAGGTGAGGACCCGCGAGGGAGGTGGTTGCGCCCGCAGCCACGGAGGACTGGACCAGCCGACGACCAGCGAAAGCACGGCCCGGGGGCGGCCTCGTCGTACGGAGGCGGCCGCCGGCCGGCGCGGAGATCGGTGGTCATGAATGTTCGTTATGGGGTGCTGTGGCGGCAGGCGCCGCCGCCTGCGGAGCGCGCGGCCGAGTGGGTGACCCGATGCACGCACCGCGCCGGGAAAAACGCAGGTCACCTCCTTCTCGATGAGCGAAGGCGGCTCGTGGCGGTCGCCCACGCCGGCCGGGCCGACGGGCACCGCGGCCAGGTCGGGCGGGTTCCGAGCGTTCGATCATCCGCCGCATTTTCGCTACGATTCGCCGGCACCGAGAATGTTCGATCGACAGCTTGGAGTGACCATGCCGCGCCCGTACGCCAGTGGAGTCGTCGCCGCGCCCGTCGAGAAGGTCTGGGCCCAGGTCCGTGCCTTCGGAGACTTGTCCGCCTTCCTGCCCGCGATCGGGCACAGCGAGATCGTCGAGGGCGTCGACGCGCAGGCCGGGGCCGTCCGGCGGCTCACCCTCGCCACGGGCGGCGACCCCTTCGACGAACGGCTGGTCTCCCTGGACGACCCCGGTCGCACCCTCACCTACGCGTTCGTCGGCGCGAACCCGTTCGGCGTGCGCCGCTACGTCTCGACGGTCCGCGTCTGCCCGGTCAGCGACACCGGCGAGTCCTTCGTCGAGTGGTGGGCCGAGTACGACGCCGACGCGGGCCAGGAGGAAGAGCTCAACCGCACCTTCGCCGAGGACGTGTACGGCAGCGGCATCGCCGGGCTGCGGAAGGTGCTCGGGTAGGGACCGGCTCGGGTAGGGAGAACGCCGTGGTCGAGGTGATCACGGCGTGCGGGTCGGCGGCGCGGTCACCGTTTTCCTGAAGGACGTTCGTCCGTGCGGAAGGGAACCCACTCGGCGCTCGTCTCCTTCCTGAACGCGGCCACGGCCGCGCCGACGGTGGGATAGAAATGAGCCGGGTCGAGGCTGCGGGTGAGCTCGTAGCGGTCGATCTTGCGCCGCACCGGGTCCTTCAGCTCGGCCAGCACCAGGTGGGTGTCGCGCGCGTTGAGCTCGTCGTCGAGTTCCCGCAGCATGTCGGCGGCGGTGGTGTCCACATCGGTCACCGGCTCGGCGGCCACGACGATCCAGCGCGGAGCCGGCGTGGCCGCCGCCAGGCGGCGGACCTCGTCGCGGAAAGTTCTGGCGTTGGCGAACATCAGTGGCGCGTCGAAGCGGAAGAGCACCAGTCCCGGCAGGCGCAGCGCCCGCGGGTAGGACCGGACGTCGTGGAAGCCGGGCAGGTCGGGGACTTTCCCGAGGATCGTGTGGTAGGGCAGCCACGACCGCCGGAACACGTTCAGGATCGACAGGACCACCGCGATGGCGATCCCGGGCAGCACTCCGAGCAGCGCGACTCCGGCCAGGGCGGCGATCGACAGCAGGAACTCGGTCTTGCGCTGTTTCCACAGCCGCACTGTGCCGCGCACGTCGGCCAGTGACACTGCGGCGGTGATCACGATCGCCGCCAGCACGGGCTGGGGCAGGTTCCGGAACAAGCCGGGCACCAGCACGATCATCACCGTGATCAGCACGGCGCCGACGACCCCGGTCAGCTGGGTCCGGGCCCCCGCCTGCTGCGCCACCGCGGTCCGCGAACCACTGGTGCTGACCGGAAAACCCTGGAACAGCCCGGCCGCCAGGTTCGCCACGCCGATTCCGGTCATCTCCCGGTTGCCCTGGACCTCTTGCCCGGTGCGGGCGGCGAAGGCCGAGGCCGTGGAGATCGTGTCCGCCAGCGACACCACCGCGATACCCACCGCTCCGGCGAACAGCGGTGCGAGATCGGCCAAGCCCACATGCGGCAGCGTCAGCGGAGGGAAGCCGGCCGGCAGGACACCGACCAGCTGCACCCCGCGGGCGCCCAGATCGAACAGCGGAACCGCGGCGATCGCGAGCACCACGACGACCAGAACCGCGGGCACCTTGCGCACCCAGCGTTGCAGCACCAGGATCGCCGCGACACCGCAGAGCCCGACCGCGGCGGCCGCGCCGACCACCTCGCCGCCGGCGATTCCCCGCGCCACGGCGCCGATCTCGGCGAGGAGCCCTTCCGCGTCGACGCTGAACCCGCACAGTTTGGGCAGCTGACCCACCACGATGGTCAAGGCCAGCCCGTTGAGGTACCCGATCATCGTGGGCTTCGAGATCAGGTCGGCGATGAACCCGAGCTTCGCGACTGCGGCGACGAGCATGATCACCGCGACCATGATCGCCAGCATCGACGCGAGCGCGACGGCGCGGGCCGGGTCCCCGTTCGCCGCGACGAGGGGCAGAACGGTCGCGGCGATCATCGGTCCCAGCGAGGAATCCGGCCCCAGCACGAGAATCCGCGAGGGTCCGAAGACCGCGTAGGCCAGCAGGCACAGGATCGACGTGTACAGCCCGGTGATCGCCGGCAGCCCCGCGAGTTCGGCGTAGGCCATGCCCTGTGGAACCAGCAGGGTCGTGAGGACGACGCCCGCCACGAGGTCCTTCGCCAGCCAGCGCCGCTGGTAGGTACGTACTTGCTGCAGGCCGGGGATCCACTGGGCCATGGCGCCGATCCCTTCTGCCGGCGGGCGGTTCGACGCGATGCTAATCGGGCCGCGGCCGCCGGTCCTCGCCTCCGAAGGACGAACCAATCCACAGCACCGCTCTATGACGCTCGACCCGGCGCGGCAGAACTCGGTCTGGCGGGCGAGGGCGCGCGGGTGACGGGGCGTGCGCGAAGAGGTGCATCGCGAGCGCCTTGCGAGCCCGGAACCGGTCCCGCGGGCGGCGGGTGAGCGCAGCTCGGGTCCGGCCGAGGTGCTGACCTGCCGGCGGCATCCGGCGGGCACACGCGCCGGCCGGGCGAACCCCTGCTCACGGGCGTGCGCGCGGACTTGACCCATCGCCGCGGCGGGGATGTACTGGTAGTGGCGATGGATCCCGCCTGGGCCCCACGGCCCGAACCGCCGGACGCAACGGCTGATGGCTTCCTGGACGATGCAGTGCTGCAGCGGACCGGGAGGACGTCGTGACGACAACCAGCCACTCTCTGCGATTGTCCATCTTCCTCGGCGAAGGCGACATCTGGCGGCACCGGCCGCTGGATGCCGAGATCGTGGCCCGCGCGCGCCGGGCGGGCCTGGCCGGGGCGAGCGTGTTCCGCGGGATCGCCGGCTACGGCGCGACCTTGCGCATCCACACGCCACACCGGGTGCCGCTCGGCGCGGACCTGCCGTTGCTGATCGTCATCGTCGACTCCCCCGCGAAGATCCGGGAGTTCCTCACGCAGCTGGACGACCTCGAGCTCACCGCGCCCGTGGTGATCGACGAGCTCGAGTCCCTTCACTTCACCGAATCGGCTCCGGCCCGGTCACGCTGGTCGTGGGCGACCTAGGAGCCGGTGGCGGCCATCCCACTCGAGAGGAGTGCATGACGATGCAGCTCACGGGAACCGCGCTACGCATGACGATCCTCATCGGCGAAGACGACGTCTGGCAGCACACACCGCTGCACCGCGAGATCCTCGACCGCGCACGCAAGGCCGGCCTCGCCGGCGCGACGGTCGTGCGGGGCTGCGAGGGGTACGGCCTGCACCGCATGATCCACACGACGCGGATGCTGAGCATGGCCGACCACATGCCCATCCTCGTCCTGATCATCGACCGGCCGGACAAGATCCGGGCATTCCTGCCCCAGCTGCAGGAGGTGATCAGCAACGGCACGGTCATCCTCGACAACGTCGACGTGATGACCATGGGGTGGTCCACGCTCGGCCCGGCGGCCGGATCTCGCACGGAAAACTGACCCGCTTCACCGGCGAGCTCACGACCGCAGCGCACCGCGAGCCCCCACGGCCGTGCGCTGCACCGCGGGGGTGGCCTGCCCCAGTCCTCCCACACGGGCCGGCCACCCCCGCCCCCCGTCGTCGCGAGGTGACTCAGAACCGGTGCTCGGCCACCGTGCCGAGGCCGGCCGGTCCTGTGGTCAGTTGCGGCCGGCCATGACGCCACCGTCGACGTCGACGATCGCGCCGGTCATCCAGCTCGCCTTGTCCGAGAGCAGAAACGACACCATGTTCGCGACGTCTTCCGGCGTGCCGACGCGTCCCAGCGGATGCATCGTGGAGAAGTTCGTCTCCGGGTCGTCGCGCTGGTCTTCGGGAACCAGAAGGAAATACGGCGGCGTCTTCACCGACGCCGGCGCGACCGCGTTGACCCGGATGGCGTGCGGCGCCAACTCGATCGCCAGGGCCTTCGTCAGCGAGTGCAAGCCGCCCTTCTGCAACGAGTGGCCGGTGTGCGGCTTCGCCGCCACGCCCTGATGCGCCCACATCGAGCCGATGTTCACGATCGCGCCACCCTCGCCCCTGGCGATCATCCCCGCGACGACCGTCTGAGTGATGAAGAACATCGCCCGGTTCAACTCGGCGAACGAGTCGTAGAACGCCTCGTCGTACTCCGTGAACGCCTTCGGCACGAAAATGCCCGCCGCGTTCACCAGCAGGCTCGCATCGGCGTGCTCGGCCGCGAGCTGCTCCCGGACCGCCGGAACCTGGCTGCGATCAGTCAGCTCGGCCACGATGCCCCACGCCTTGCCCTGCCGCGACAGCGTTTCCACCGCCGTCCCGAGCTTCTCGGCGTTTCGGCCCGTGATCACCGCACTGCCACCACCGGCGAGCACCTGTTGCGCCGTCGCCAGCCCCATACCACTGCTGCCGCCGACGATGACGACCTTGCGTCCCTCGAAAATCCCACCCATGGACCGTTCCTTCCCGAATCGGCAACAACCACGCATCCGCAAACAAATGGGAAGAGAACCAGCACACCGCCCGATGAGCCCCCTACACCCATCGGACACCTCCCACCGCAGCAAGATCAAGTCAACTCCCCCGCGCGGCGCGACCGCACCCGTGGCGATCCCGGGCCGACCACACCCGTAGGTCCCGGCCCGCCGGTACCGGTCGCCCCAGCGCTGGGGACGCGAGGCACACCCGCACCGCCGGATCACGGTCCGATCTGCGCGGCGGGTGGACCACCCACCACCCACCGAGTGGACCAAATGGTCCGCCCTGGTGCATGATGGTCGCGCCGGTGAACGAAGTCGACTCAGTCGATCCCCGCGTCTTGCTTCCGCGGATGGGCAGCATCCCGGCACCTCCGCACCGCCGTCCGGCAGGTGCGCCGCCGTCCGGAACAAGCGAAAGGCACGCCCCGATGCGAAACGCGGCACCAGCGCTCGACGAGGGTCGCCCGACGAGGACGCCGCAGGTGGCGTTCGTCTCCGCGGTGATCTCCCTCGTGGCCGTGTTCGCCGCGGTGGGCTCGACGATCCCCCTGTTCAACATCTACCGGGCCGAAGACGGGTTCACCAACGCCGGCATCTCGGTAACCGTCGTCGCCTACTCCGTCGCCACCCTGACCACGCTCCTGGTACTGGGGAGGCTGTCCAACCACCTCGGCCGGCGGCCCATCTCGATCGCCAGCCTCGCGCTGCTCATCCTGGGCTGCGTGGTGCTGTTGAACGTCCACGACATCGTCGTCCTGGTCGCCGGCCGGCTCCTGATGGGTCTCGGGGCCGGCCTGGCCAGCAGCAGTCTCACCTCCTACATCGTCGACGCCGCCCCGAAGAGGCCGGCCTGGCTGGCTTCGGTGGCCTCCAGCCAGACAGTCATGCTCGGGCTCGCCCTCGGCGCCATCGCCTCGGGTGCCCTCGTCCAGTTCGGACCTTGGCCGCGCGACCTCGGATACCTGATCGTCATCGGCCTGCTTCTCTTGTCGGTCGCACTCATCGCCGTCAGCCCGGAGACCGCCACCCCGACGCCGGGAGCCTGGCGATCGCTGCGCCCGAGGGTCCTCGTGCCGGCACAGGTCCGTGGGCTGCTCCCCGTCGCGGCAGCGGTGCTTCTGGCCACGTGGGCGGCCGGCGCCTTCTACCAAGCGTTCGTGCCCGCGCTGGTGGAAGATCAGCTCCACACCCGCAGCCCCCTCGTCCTCGGGCTGGTGTTCGCCGCCTACATGGGTCCGAGCGTCCTCGGCGCTCCCCTCGGCGGCAGGTTCACCCCGGCCGGCGCCCAACGCGTTGGCATGATCGGCTTTCTGGCGGGAATGGCCGGCGTCATCACGGCGATCGTCACCGGCACCCTCGTGCTGTTCATCGCCGCGACCATCGTCGCGGGAGCGAGCCAAGGCATCGCGATCAGCGCCGCGACCCGCGGCCTGCTGTCCGGCAGCACCCTCGCCGACCGCGCACCGACGTTCAGCGTGATCTACCTGCTCTCCTACAGCGGTTCGACGATCCCCGCCCTCATCGCCGGCCAGCTCTCCGGCACCTTTTCCCTGCAGCAGATCGCCTTCGGCTACGGCGGGCTCGCTCTGGTCGCGACCGTGTTCACCGTTCTCGCCGCACGCAACCCGCACACCGGCCCGAAAGGCCCGTCCGGGCAGTGATCGACAGCGATCGATCACCCACTGCCGAGCCGGCTCCACCACGACCCCAGGAGAAGTTGAGTCGCAGACTTTGGTCTGTATAGTCCATAATCGGTGCGTCCGCGACGACGAGGTTCGGGACTCTGCAGCACCAGGAGCCCGGGCTCGGGCTCGACGACGGCTACTCACACCGGAGGTCGATTCACTGTGTCACGACTGAACACTCCCGCCCCCGACGAGGTCCCTGAAGGTGCTCAGCGGATCCTGGACAACGTCGGCACGCAGCTCGGTTTCGTTCCGAACATGTTCAGGACCATCGCGTCCAACCCGACCGTTCTCGAGGTCGTCACGACGCTGCAAGGAACCTTGAGCCGGGTCCTGGACGCGCGGACCCGGCACAGCATCGCGCTGGCCGTTTCGCACGCCAACGAATGCAGTTACTGCCTGGCCATGCACACGTACGTGTCGTCCGAGTTCGGCGGTATGTCCCATGAGGACATCGAGCTGAGCCGCGGCGGGAGTTCGGTCGACCCGAAGCGCGCCGCGGCCGCCCGCTTCGCGAAACGGGTCGTCGACAGCCGGGGGCAGGTCAGCGACGCCGACCTCGCGGCCGTGCGAGACGCCGGATACACCGACTCCCAGGTCTTGGCGATCGTCACGGTGGCGGTGCAGGCCCTTCTCACCAACTTCATCAACAACGTCAACCAGACCGACATCGACATCCCCGCCGTGGACTCGGCCACCGCGCCTCGCTGACCGCGCTACCTCCACTCGCCGCAAGTTGATTCAGGAAAGATGCGATATGCAGGGCTCCGAGCTCTATGAGAACTTCATGGCGCTGCACACCCGAGACGGTGGCCTCGTCATGCCGAACGCCTGGGACGGCCTCTCGGCGCTGATGCTGGCCGACGCCGGCTTCGAGGCGATCGCGACGTCGTCGGCGGCGCTCGCCGGCACGCTCGGCCGTTCCGACGGGCGGCACGAAGTCACGCGCGACGAGCATCTCGGCCATGCCCGGCTCCTCGGCCGGCTCACCGGGCTCCCCGTCAACGGAGACTTCGAGGACGGTTACGGCGACACGCCCGAAGACGTGGCAGCGACCGTCGAAGCCGCCGTCGGCCACGGCCTGGCCGGCATCGGAGTCGAGGACACCTCGGGCATCCCCGAGTGCCCGATCCGCGACTTCGACGAGGCGGTCACCCGCGTGCGCAGCGCCGTGGACGCGGCCAAGCAACGCATCGTCGTCACCGGCCGCACGGACAACTTCATCCAGGGACGGCCCGATCTCGACGACACCATCCGGCGGCTGACGGCCTTCGCCGAGGTCGGTGCGGACGTGGTCTACGCCCCGTACCCGCCCGACCTCGCCGCGCTCGAGGCGATCGTCGCCGCGGTCGCGCCGACGCCGGTCAACGTGCTGGTGTCACCCGCGGACAAGGTGCTGACCGTCGCCGAGCTGCAGAAGGCCGGCGTCAAACGCATCAGCCTCGGCCCGTGGCTCTACACCCACGCGATGGCGGCACTCGATCAGGCCACCAAAGCGCTCGTCGCGGGTGACCTCGCGGCGGCGGCCACCGGTCTCGGCTTCGACCGCATCGGTGAACTCCTCGCGCGCGGCAAGAACTAGCCCGGACCCGGGCACTGCCCTCACCTGATTGATCACCCGAAGAAAGCAGAGGACCATGGATCTCGACAAGCTCATGAGCAAGCACCTCACCAGGGCTTTTGATCCCGGCAAGACCATTCCGGAAGAGACCCTCGAGCAACTGCTCAAGTTTCTGCGATCCGCGCCGACGTCGACGAACATCCAGCCCAATCACTTCTACGTGCTCGCCACCGCCGAAAGCAAAGAGCACCTCGTCGCCAATCTGGGCGAACGGTTCCAGGACAACGGCGAAAAGATCCTGAAAGCGTCGCACACCATCATCCTCACCACCCGGGCGGACGTACCGGACAGCCACCTCGACGAGGTGTTCGCCAAGGAGACCGCCGACGGCCGGTTCCCCGACCCGGCGAAGAACGCGATGTGGCAGTTCATGACCCGCGATTTCCTCAATCTGCGCAACTACCAGTACAAGGACCTCAACCACTGGATGGAAAAGCAGACCTACATGGTGCTGGGCATGACCATGATGGCGGCCGCCGAGCTCGGCGTGGACGCGACGCCGCTCGAAGGCTTCGATCCGACCAGCGTCGACAAGGCGTTCAAGATCCGCGAAACCGGGCACACCACCACGGTGCTGCTGGCCCTCGGTTATCCCAATCCCGAGAAGGCCTACACCGGCCCGATTTCGCGCTTCGAACCCGACCGGCTGTTCAGTTTCCTCTGAGCCGTCCTCGGTAGCGGGAACCACTGCGCCGACGCCCCCGCGGCTCGTCCGTTCGACGGAGCCGCGGGGGCGTCGAGCTCTTGGTCAGTCGGCTGCGACGAGCTCGCGCGCGGCGGCGGCGATGTGTGCCGCGTCGATGCCCGCCGCGGCGAGAAGTTCCGCGGCGGTGCCGGAGCCCGGCAGGTGGCGTACGCACAGGTGGGTCATGCGCAGGCCGGGGATCAGCGCCTCGAGGATGGCGGAGCCGATCCCGCCCTCGCGGTGGTGGTCCTCCGCGACGACGAAGCGGCCCTCGGTGGCCGAGGCGGCGGCCGCGAGCGTGGCGGTGTCGACGGGTTTCACCGAGTACAGGTCGACGACCCTCGCGGTGATCCCCTCGCCGGCGAGCACGTCCGCCGCGGCCAGGCACTGGTGCGCGGTCACGCCGGCACCGACAAGGGTCACCGAGTCCTGGCGGCTGGAGCGCAGGAGTTTCGACCCGCCGACGGGGAACGTCTCGCCGGGGCCGTAGAGCACGGGGTAGGCGCCGCGCGTCGTGCGCAGGTAGCTGATGCCGGGTGTCTCGGCCATCACCTTGGTGAGGGCGACGGTGCTGGTCGCGTCGCTGGGGTAGAGAACCGTCGAGCCGTGGATCGCCCGCATCATCGCCAGGTCCTCCAGCGCCATCTGCGACGGGCCGTCGGCGCCGATCTCGACTCCCGAGTGGGAGCCGACCAGCCGGAGGTTCGCCTGGGAGATCGCGGCCATCCGGATGAAGTCGTGCGCACGGGTGAGGAACGCGGCGAAGGTCGAGGCGAACGGGATCCGGTGGCGCACGCTGAACCCGACGGCCGACGCGAGCATCTGCTGCTCGGCGATGAACATCTCGAAGTAGCGGTCGGGGTAGGCCTTGGCGAACTCGTCGGCGTGGGTGGAATTGGACACCTCGCCGTCGAGCCCGACGACCGTGGGGTTCGTCGCACCGAGCCACACCAGGGCGTCGCCGTAGGCCTTGCGGGTGGCGACCTTCTCCCCCAGCTCGTAGGCCGGCCGCGGCGCCTGCTCGTTCTCCGCCGTGGGCACGGCGCCGTGGTCGCCGGTGGGCAGCGGACCGCGGACCAGGAGGTCGCTGGTTCCCCCGAGTTCTTCAACGGCGCGGGCGGCCATGTCCTCGGGCAGCGCCTTGCCGTGCCAGCCTTCGTGGTCCTCGATCTCGGAGAATCCGCTGCCCTTGACGGTCTTGGCGAGGATCACGGTCGGCGCGCCGGCGCCGGCTTCGCTCGCGGTCCGCAGGGCGGCATCGATTTCGGCCAGGTCGTGGCCGTCGATCGTGAGCACCCGGGCCCCGAATGCCTCGGCGCGCCGCGCGTAGGTCTCGGTGTTCCAGCCCCATTCCGTGGGTCCGCGCTGTCCCAGCCGGTTCACGTCGGCCAGGACGATCAGGTTCTCGAGCCGGTAGTACGAGGCCTTGTCGAGGGCTTCCCAGATCGAGCCCTCGGCCAGCTCGCTGTCCCCGCACAGGACCCACGTGCGGTAGGAGAGCCGGTCGAGGTAGGCACCGGCGAGGGCGACGCCGACCCCGATCGGCAGCCCCTGTCCGAGCGAGCCGGTGGCCACGTCGACCCACGGCAGGACCGGCGTCGGGTGTCCCTGCAACCGGTGCCCGAACCGCCGGTACTCCGTCATCAGCTCAGTGTCCGAGACGACCCCGACTGCCTTGTAGATCGAGTACAGCAACGGAGAGGCGTGGCCCTTGGAGAAGATCAGGTGATCGTTGCGGTCGTCCTCGGGCCGGTCCCAGTCGTAGCGCAGGTGACGCGCGACCAGCACGGCGAGCAGGTCCGCCGCGGACATGCTCGACGTCGGGTGCCCCGACCCGGCGCTCGTACTGGACCGGATCGAGTCGACCCGCAGCTGGCGGGCGAGCTCGGCCGCCCCGGCGAGATCGAGGTCCGTGCGGGCCTGGTGCGTGGTGCCGGAGGTGCTCATCGGTGCTTCTCCTCATCGCGTGAATGCGGCCGTACGGCTTCCGCGGCCTCCCGGAACGCGAGCAGGCCGCGGGTCACGGTTGCCGGTCGTGGCGGATCATTCGCTCGTCGTGCGGGCAAAGCTGCTTGATGGGGCGCGAGCGGCCGTCCGGTTTCGGGCAACGCGCGGGTTCGTGGTTGTCGGCCGATGCCCGTCGGCGGGCCACGACCGTGATGCGTCCTCAGTGGAGGATACCCGCCTGACGACCCCGTTCCACGACCATCCGGATGATCTTGACCGACGGCCGCAGACCACCGGGTTCCCGCCCGGCGAATATTGTGTTACGTCGTCGGGAAATGGGTAAGACGCCGCTCCGGGACGGCACACACCTACGGGCCGGTGAACCGGTACGGCGGCGGGAGATGCTCGTGGATCTGGGGCGTTGTGGGGTGTGGGGCGTCGGCCTCGGCGCGGCTGAGCGGCGTCTCGCCGCGGAAGTGGCGGCCGAGCTCGAAGACGCCGGTTGGGGCGCGGTCTGGGTACCGGAGTCGCGCGAAGCCGATGTGTTCGACCAGTGTGAACTTCTTCTCGGCGTCACCCGTCGGATCAAGGTCGCGCCGGCTCTGCGGGACATCGGAACCCGCGACGCGTCCGTCGTGGCCGCTCGGCACGGCCGGCTTCGGGACGCAAGGGGCCACAGGACGTTACTGGGTCTGGCCGCGACCGGCACCGGCACGCGAACGGACCCGGTGGCGCGGATGGAGGCCTACCTCGACTGCCTCGATCGGCTCCCGGGTCCGGTCACCTGGGAAGAGCGGGTGCTGATCTGCGATCGGACGGAGATGGCCGAGCTCGCGAAACCGCGGGCGCTCGGGGTCGTCCGCCGGGTTGCGACACCGGACTGCACGGACCGGACGAGAGCGTTCCTCGGTGACGGGTCTTTCCTGGCGGTGCGGCAGGCAGTCGTCGTCATGCGGGACGCCGAAGCCGCCGAAGAGCTCGGCCGCGCCGAGCTGTCGAGAATGCTCTCGTGCCGGACCTGCGTGCTGGAGCTGCGCGGACAGGGCTTCGGCGAGGACGACCTGCGCGCAGGAGGGAGCAAACGACTCTTCGACAGCGTCATCGTCCGCGGGGATGCCGAGCAGGTGGAGGCGAGGATCCGGGACCACGTCGCAGCGGGCGCCGACCACGTCAGCCTGCACGTGCTGACCACCGGACTGGACCGGGCTCGAATCGAGTGGCGCGAACTGTCGCCGCTCGCGGTGCACCGCGCAACCGGGTCCTGAGGCAGCAGCGGCGACGCCGTTTACGGACGCCTTCGTCCCTTCGGCACCAGGGTGGCCGGGAGGTCGCCAACGGTCATCGCTCGTGGTAGTGCGGTAACCTGGCGCCGTGGTGGAACCTCAGGATGACGTGCGGCCGACCCGGGTCACGGCGCGCGGAGAGGCGACCAAGGCGCGAATCGTGCAGGCCGCGGTCGACTTGATGACGGTGAAGGGCGTGGCCGCGACGACGCTGGACGACGTGCGCGCGGCCAGCGGCACGAGCAAGTCGCAGCTGTACCACCACTTCGCGGACAAGAACGAACTGGTCCAAGCGGTCATCGAGTTCCAAGCTCACGAAGTGCTGAACTTCCAAGGCGAACAGCTCCGCCGGCTGAACTCGATCCGCGGCCTGGAACGCTGGCGGGACGCGATCGTCCAGCGCAACGCCCTGCGCGACGGCGCGTACGGCTGCGCACTCGGGTCACTGGCGAGCGAGCTGTCCGATTCGAACGAACGGGCCCGCTCGGCGCTGGCCCAGCACTTCGAAACCTGGCTCGGCCTGCTGGCCGACGCGTTCACGAGGATGCGCAAGGACGGCAAGCTCCGCCCGGACGCCGACCCCGAGCGGCTGGCCACGGGGTTGATGAGCGCGCTCCAGGGCGGGTACCTCCTGGCCCAGACCGAGCGGGACGTCAGGCTGATGAAAGTCGGGCTCGACATGGCGATCGACTACATCCGCACCTTCCGGGCCTGACGCCCAGCCCGCAGCCCGCACCCGCTGTCCGCCATGCCACGGCGGCTCGTCCGTCACGCCGTCGATCGCCGAGCACGGCACCTCCCGGTTCGACTGCCGTCCGCGAGCGCTCATCGCGCCGCGTCGCCGTCGTGCGCGGAGGCGATCCGCTCCTTGGCCTTGGCTCTGGCGAACCCCCACACCTGCGCGGCGGTGGGTGCCGAGGGCAGCGCGATCTCATCGGCGTTGGTGACGACGTCGAGCAGGACCGGACCGTGGTGCCCGAGCGCGTCGCGCACGGCGGAGTCGACGTCCGCGGCCCGCTCGACGCGTACCGCGTGGAGTCCGCAGGCTCGGGCGATGGCAGCCAGGTCCCGGTTTTTCAGCCTGGTGCCGAACTCCGGGAGTCCGCTCTGCTCCTGCTCCTGCTTGATCATGCCCAGCCGAGAGTTGTTGAACACGACGATCTTGACCGGCAGGTCGTGGTCGACCACCGTCAGCAGCTCCCCCATCACCGGGGTCAGGCCGCCGTCGCCGCAGAGCGCGATGGTCTGGCGGGTCCGATCGAGCTGTGCCGCGCCGAGCGCTTGAGGAAGGGCGTTGGCCGTCGAGCCCAGGTTGTACGAGCCGAGCAGGCGGCGGTTGCCGCCGAGCGTGACGAACCGAGCGAACCAGACCGTCGACATGCCGGTGTCGGAAGTGAACACCGCATCGGCCTTGGCGTGCCGATCGATCGCCGCGGCGAGCACCTCCGGACGGATGGCACGCGCCCGGTTGTCGAACTGCCGGCGGACCCGCCCTGCCACGCCGGCCTCGTAATCGGGGTCCGCGAGGTGTTGCTGACGCTCGCGCCAAGTCTCGTAGCGACGGTGGGACCGGGCCAGGTGGTCGCGATCCGGCTTGGTGGTCAGCTTGGGCAGCAGCGCCTCGAGGGTGGCCGCCGAGTCGCCGACGAGGCCGAGGTCGACGGGCACCCGTCGGCCGATGTGGGCACCTTCCACGTCGATCTGGACCACCGTCTTGCCCCGGGGGTACCAGTCGCGGTACGGGAAGTCCGTACCGACCATGAGCAGGACGTCGCAGTCGTCGAGTGCGTGCTGAGCCGCGGGGTTGCCGAGCGGGCCCGGCTGGCCGACCTGGAACGGGTTGTCCTGCTCGATCTCTTCCTTGCCCTGCAACGTGAGGACCATCGGTGCGGAGAGCGCGTCGGCCACCGCGAGGACCTCTTCCCGAGCTTCCCTCGCTCCGGCGCCGACGAGCATGGTCACCTTGGCCGCGCCGTCGAGCAGGTGGGCGGCCTGGTCGAGCAGGGGCCACGTGGGAACGGTCTCCGGGCGCTGCGCGATGAACCGCGGGCCGGCCGCGGACAAGGGGCGGGCACCGATGTCACCGGGCACGGTCAGTACCGCCACGCCGCTGCGCGCGTACGCGGTGTTCACCGCCAGTTCCAGCAGGTACGGCAGCTGCGCCGGGTCGGTCACGGTAAGGCAGAACTCGGCGACGTCGCGGAATACGGCGTCGTTGTCGACCTCCTGGAAGTGGTCGCTGCCGAGTTCGGCGCTGGGGACCTGGCCGCAGACCGCCAGCACCGGTGCGTGGGACTTCTTCGCGTCGTAGAGGCCGTTGAGCAAGTGGACGGCGCCCGGGCCGACGGTGCCCATGCAGACGCCGATCGTTCCGGTCAACTGCGCCTGCGCGCCGGCGGCGAACGCGCCGGCCTCCTCGTGCCGGACGTCGATCCAGCGGAGCCGCTTTTCGAGGCGCACAGCGTCGGTGATCGGGTTCAGCGCGTCGCCCACCACACCCCAGACGGTCCTGACTCCGTGGTCGGCCAAGCTCGTCACGAGCAGGGACGCGACAGTCGTCATGGCTGTGGCCTCTCCGCGGATTTCGGGTCGAGGAAGTCGAATCGCTCGTCCTCGTCGGGACAACGAACATTATAAGTGGACTATAACGTCCATTGTCTGGCCGGCGCGCTCCGCGGTGAGTGGCGTACACCTCGATCATCGAAGAGGTAAGAACCTCTCCGTCGTGACCACTAAATCAGCGAACGGCCTTCTGCCGCTTCGATCCACCTTCCGTCGGTCCGGATTCCGGGCCGGAGTTCTCACGAGTGAGGATCACACACGATCATGGCCAAACACACGAGGGCGCGCGTCACGACGGTGGCGGCGGCTGTCGCCCTCGCAGCCGTCACGTTCACCGCGTCACCTGCGTCCGCGACGTCGGCTCGTGCCGCCGGCGGCACGGTGTTCGTTCAGACGGATTCACCCGACGGCAACGCGGTCGTCGCGTTCGACCGCATGACGGACGGCTCCCTGCGGCAGAAGGCCGTGTACCGGACCGGAGGGCGCGGTGGCGTGCTCGACGGCTCGGTGGCCGACCACACCGCTTCGCAGGGTGCCCTGACCTACGACAGCCGCCACCACCTGTTGTTCGCCGTGAACCCCGGCAGCGACTCGGTCACCGTCTTCGCCGTGACCGGCGACCGGCTCACCAAGCTGCAGACGATCGGGTCCGGTGGCACCTTCCCGGTCAGCATCGCGGTGCACGACAACCGGGTGTTCGTGCTCAACGCCCGCGCCGGCGGCTCGCTGCAGGGATTCGTGCTGCTGGCCGGGCACCTCGTGCCCGTCCCGCTCTGGCACCGCGCGCTGGGCTTCGACGCCGACGCCGCGCCCGAGTTCACCCACACCGCGGCGCAGGTCGCGTTCACCCCGGACGGCGGCTCTCTGGTCGTGAGCACGAAGGCCGCCGGCGACAGCGTGATCACCTTCCCCCTGAACCCGGTGTTCGGTCCGTCGGCCAAGCCGGTCGTCGACTCGACCGGCGCGGGATCGGTCCCGTTCGGGTTCGTCTTCGACGGCTCCGGCCGGATCCTGCTCACCGAGGCCGGCCCGAACGCGATCGTGACCGGCCGGGTCGACGGCCGGGGCAAGCTCTCGACCGGTACCCCCGTGGCGACCGGGCAGCAGGCGACCTGCTGGATCGCGGCCGCCGGTGACTTCGCCTACGTGGCCAACGCCGGCAGCGGCACGGTCAGCGGCTACCGCATCGGCGCCGACGGCACTCCCGTGAGCCTGGGCACGACGCCCGCGGGCGCCGGCACGGTCGACCTGGCCACCACGCCGGACGGCCGGTACCTCTACGCGCAGACCGGAGCGGACGGTGGCGTGTCAGCCTTCCGGATCAACCACGACGGCAGCCTGACCTCCGCCGGGCACGTCGTCCTCGACGGTGCTGCCGGCGGCGAAGGAATCGTCGCTCTGTGATCAGTCGGCTCAGGAGCCTGCCGTACGGCGGCTCCTGAGCCTTCCCGGCGCCCAACGCCGGCCATCCGTCCAAAATTCGCGACTTCACGGTGCGACAACAGGGTGTGGGCCCGTTGAAAAATCCGTGTCGCCGGGGGTTGCGCTGCGGTGCCGCTACGAGCCCGACCGACGGTGGGCGAAGCTGCCCACCGTTTCTATCGCCAGGTCGAGCCCGCTGTGAAAGTACTTCGCGTTCCGCATCGTGTGCGACAGCAGGAATCCCCCTTGGACGGCGGCCATGATCGCCGTGGACAGCGCGGCCGGATCAGCGGCCGGCGTGAGCTCACCCGCCCCCTTGATGCGCTCCAGTGCCTCCGTGACCAGTTGCTGCCACTGCCCGAACGCGGCCACCAGCGCAAGATTGCCCCGCAGGTGGTGACCGGCGAGGTGCTGGATGAGCATGCCGAGGGGACAGCCTTCGATCGCGTTCACCGAGCCGACCAGTTCCGATCGCCACTCACACAGGCCGTCGAGAGTTCTGACGGCGGCGAGACTGGGCCGCTGGCCGCGCAGCACGGTTTCGAGCTGGGTTTCGACAATTGCTTCGACGATGGCATCGACGGTGTCGGATTCCCCGAAGACCATCCGGACCCGACGTGGCTCGATCGCCGCCGCCCCGCTGATCCTGGACATCGTGAGCGCACCGAGTCCGTGCCGGAACAGGAGGTCTGTCGAGGCGGCCACAATCCGGGCTCGTGGCTCCGATTCGGAGGCGTCGAGAGGGGAACAGGAGTCCCTGGTCGGATCAGACGGCATGCAGTGAAGCGTAGCCGCGCCGACGCCTGAGCAGACGTAGACCCCCTCTGAATAGTGGACTAACACGTCCAATTGAAAGGCCGGAGGCGCGGCTCGGCCGGCGTGGTTTCGGATTCATATCCGGAAGGCGACTCCAAATGTGACCTGCGATGGTCACCGTTGTGGACCGGACAAAGGACGATATAGTCCACTAAGCCCCTCTTGTGGCTCCGCTGCCCGTTGCCGGCCGGAGCCTCTTCCCCTGCATCCGGAGACCGACATGAGTGACGACACGGACGAATACGACGGCCGATTCGACCTCGATTCAGGCCTCCTCGAACCCGAGGACACCCTGGACGACCTCGGCGTCGCCGACGTTCTGGACGAAGGTTACAGCCCTCCCGACCGCCCGCAGGCCGTGTTCGACTGGGGCCTCACCGCGCGCGAAGAAGCGGGCCACGAAAGTCTCGGCAGGCGCCTGGCGCGGGAGATTCCCGACGTGAGCGTGGATCCGGCCGAAGGCGACGGGCTGGGCGACTCATCCGACACCGATGGCGAGCTGTACGACGACGAGGTCGGCGTCTCGCGGGCGGGGCGGCTGGTCGAAGATCCCGACGCCGACGAGCAGCGCCCGTACCTCTTCGCCGTGGACGTCGGAGTCGACGGATCCGCTGCCGCCGCGGAGGAAGCCGCGATCCACGTCGTCCCCGAATGACGGGCGGACGTCGATGCCTCGGCGACCCGCGAATCGCCGCCCCGAACGGTCTTCGTGACGGCACGGTCTCGTGTTCACCCCACAGATTGAGAGAATGACCTTGGCGCACCCCAGGAACGGGAAGGCCGTCGTCCGCCTTCCGCCGCTGGTTTCGAGTGTCGATCGCTTCACCGGCGCGGCAGTGGGCACGCAATCGGTGCTGGTGCTGGCCGACTTCGCGGTGCTCGGCGCCGCCCGGGTCCCCATCGGACTCGCGGAAAGCGTGCTGATGGTCGCCGCGGGTTTCGTCGTCCCGGTGGTCGGGGTTGCCGGCCACCTGCGGCACGCCAGCAGGCTGGGTGTGTGGTTCGTGACCGCGTCGCTGGCCTGTTCGTTCGTGCTGGGGGTGCTGTTCCACTTCGTGCTCGACACCGGTACCACCCTGCGCCGGATCCGGGTGGACGGGTTCGGAAGCCTGGCCCGAGTGTATGAAACAACGGCGACCCTTCAGGTCTTGACCGCCCTCGTCGGCGTGATCATCGCGGCGGTCGCGTGGCGCAGGCGAGCCAAGCTGCTGACCCTGTTTCCGAGGCGCACCCGCACCGCGGTCCTGTGAGTCCCGTGGCCCTTCGCGCGCCCCGGCACTGTCATCAGGAGGAAGCGGCCTCGCTCAGTGCGGGACGTGGTGCCTGTCGTGGTCCGCGAGCGTGACCTTCAGCTCCCGTCGCGAAGAGATGCCGAGCTTTCCGAAGATCTTGCCCAGGTGCCACTCGACCGTGCGCGGGCTGAGGAACAGCTGCGAGGCGATCTGCGAGTTGGTGTGGCCCTCGGCGGCCAGCCGCGCGATGTAGGTCTCCTGCCCCGTCAGCTGCGCCCTCAGCGGCACTGTGGGTGCTTCGACGGCTTCCCCGGCGGCCAGGAGCTCACGGCGGGCGCGTTCGGCGAACCCGCCGGCGCCCACGCGCCGGAAGGTGTCGCACGCGAGCCTGAGCTGGTCGACCGCTTCTTCGCGGCGGCGTTCGCGACGCAGCCATTCGCCGTGGAGCAGCTGAGCCCTGGCTCGGAGGACGTCGACCTTGCTGCGGCCGAGGTGCTCGATGGCCAGGCGGTACAGCTCGTCGGCCTCCTCGCCCCGGGCCACCAGGGCGCGTGAGCGGGCGGCGACGCCGAGCGCCATCTCCGTGCCCGTCGCGGCGGCGCGATCGGACAGCTCCCGTGCCGCGTCGATCGCGATCGCGACCTCACCGCAGCGGGCGGCGGCCTCGACCCGTTCGGCGAGGCCGTATCCGTGCATACCGATGTCGTCGTGCTCCACGGCCCAGTCGGTCGCGGCGAGCGCTTCGCGATACCTGCCGAGGCTGTTGTGCAGAACGGCCGCGGCGTACTGGACGATCGGGATCACCCGGCCTTCACCGCGTTCCGTCGCGCTGTCCAGGCTGGTACGGACGAGCTCCAGGGTCCGGGCATCCTGGCCGCGGTAGGCCGTGAGGACCGGCTCGATGCACAACGGCGGCAGAGCGCCGGTGGCCTGGCTGATGGCAGCGGATTCCTCGAGCAGGGTGGCGGCCTCGTCGAATCGCCCCGCGTGCACGCAAACCCCGGCCCGGTTGGCCAGCGCGACCGGCAGCAGCGTCAGCACACCCCGTTCGCGAAGGGTCTGTACTTGCCGGGCCGCGAGGTCGTCCTCCGACTGCCGGTCCCCCAGGTCGAGGGCGATCCGGCTGGCGAGGCCGTACCAGCGCAGGCCGGCGCAATCGGCATCGGAGTCTCGCCGGAACTGCCGGACGGCGCGCATGAGAGTCGGGGCCGCGTCCGTGTACCCCTTGGTGAACCGCAGGACGAGGCCGTCGAGGAGCACGTCGACGGCGCGGGGCGGAGTCGGCGCGGGCGGGGCCGACCGCGCGGCGCGCGCCATGCCGTCCGGCGCGTTGTCCGGCGCCCACACGAGCCGGCCGGCGAACACCGAAGCCATCAGCGCCTCGAGGTAGGTCTCGCGCGACAGCAGCGGGTCCAGGTCCCGGAGGCGCTCCGCAGCCGACAGCAGCAGGCCGGGCGCGTCGCGGCCGCGGTTGAGGGCGAACGCGATCTGCGAGCGCACCAGCTCGATCCGGGCCTGCCGCAGGGGTTCCCGTGGTGCCGCCTCCGCCTGCGCGACCAGCTCCAGCGCCGCCTCCGGGGCCCCGGCGTCGAGTTTGGCTCGCGCCGCTCCCAGCGCACGGCGGGCGCGATCGACGGGGTCCGGAGTCAGCTCGGCCGCGTCGGCGAGAAACGCCGAGGCCGCGGCCGCTCCGCCCCGAGCCCGGGCGAGCTCGGCCGTCCGTTCCAGCTCGGCCGCGGTCGCCTCGTCCGGACCGGTCGCCGCCTGACTGCGCTGCCACGCGCGTTGCTCGGCATCACTGCGGGGATCGATCGCCTCGGCGAGCGCCTCGTGCACGCGTCGGCGGTCGGCGCCGCCCGCCGATCCGTAGACGGCGGACCGGATCAACGGGTGACGGAATCGTACCCGGCGGCCGATGCTGATCAGCTCCGCCGACTCCGCCGGCTCCGCCGCCGATTCGGGCAGCCCCAGGAGGCCGGCGGCCCGCCAGAGCACCGCGGCCTCCCCCACCGGGTCGGCCGCGCCGATGAGGAGGAGGAGCCGGGTGTCCGCCGGCAACGCGGCCAGATGCGTCGCGAAACTGCGTTCGATGCGGCGCGACAGCGGCCGTCCGTGTCCGACCAGTCCGAAGCCGCCGGCGAGGGCCGGCAGGTTCGCCGTGCGGGGCAGTTCCCGCAGGGCCAACGGGTTGCCCCGCGCCTCGGCGAGAATCCGCTCCCGCACCCGTTCGTCCATCGGACCGGGCATCGTCGTCGCCAGCAGGGTCCGTGAATCCCGGTCGCAGAGCCCGGTCAGAACCAGCTCGGGCAGCTGCGCCAAGCCCGCCAGGGCCGCGTTCTCCCGGCTGTCACGGACCGCGAACACCATCGCCACCGGATCCGCCCGCAACCGGCGCGCGACGATCGACAACGTCCGTACCGAGGCACTGTCGAGCCACTGCGCGTCGTCGACGACGCACACCAGGGGTTGCTCCGTGGCCGCGGCCGCCAGCAAGGTCAGCACGGCCAGCCCGACCAGGAACAAGTCCGGCGGCTTACCCTCGGCGAGGCCGAACGCGGTGGCCAGCGCGGTGCGTTGCGGAGCCGGCAGGCGATCGAGCCCGTCGAGGTGCGGCGCGCACACCTGGTGCACACCGGAGAAGGCCAGCTCCGCCTCCGACTCCGCACCCGACACGTGGATGACCTGCAGATCGGCAGCCCGCGTGACCGCGTGATTCAGCAACGAGGTCTTGCCGACGCCTGCCTCGCCACGCACCACCAGCACGGCGCTGCGCCCGTGGCGCACCTCGTCCAGCATCTTGTCGAGCAGCTCGGCCTCGCCGCGCCGGCCGAGCAGGTCCGGATCGCCGCCGCCGATCATCGAAATCCCACGGCCGAGCCGGGTCTCATGACACTCCAGAAAGCGAAAAAAGGGCATTGAGTCACGTCAGGCTCGATATCAACGCACGGCGACGTGCACCCGATTTCGCTTCCGATCGACCGCCGCGGGGGCGCTCGGGACCGGCGTTCGCGTATCCACTCGAGGCCTTGGCCGCGCCGACCGCGCGTCGCGGGTCGATGCCGGACCGCACGAGCGAGGGATGAAAGTGAAGAAGCTTCACCTGTCGGCGGAGAGCGAACCGGTGAAGCTCCGGCGAAGCCTCGAGGTGGATCTCGGTTCGATCACCTGACACAGCCGAAGCCTAACCGCGCTTCACCGCGGAGTACACCCCGCCTCGGCCATTTGTGGACTTTTGCGTCCACTGTCACAGCGGCACCGGACTGCGGACGTCGGCGGGACGCCCGCAGTCCTTTCGGTGCGGTGCTTGTGTTGTGCGCCCGGGCTAGTTGCGGCCGGCCATGACACCACCGTCGACGTCGACGATCGCGCCGGTCATCCAGCTCGCCTTGTCCGACAGCAGGAAGGACACCGCGTTCCCGATGTCCTCCGCGGTGCCGACGCGCCCCAGCGGGTGGAAGCCCGCGAAGCTGTCGACGCTTTCGTCGAGCTTGTCCGCGCCGAACACGCCGAGGTACAACGGAGTCTTCACGACCGCAGGCGCGACCGCGTTGACCCGGATGCGGTGCGGCGCCAGCTCGATCGCGAGCGCCTTGGTGAGCGAGTGGAGCCCGCCCTTCTGCACCGAGTAGCCCGCGTGCGGGGTCGCCGCGATGCCCTGGTGCGCCCACATTGAGCCGACGTTGACGATGGCGCCGCCGTTGCCGCCGGCGATCATCCCCGAGACGACGGTCTGCGTGATGAAGAACAGCGCGCGGTTCAACTCGTTGTACGAGTCGTAGAACGCTTCGTCGTACTCGATGAACGGCTTCGGGACGAAGAAGCCCGCGGCGTTGACGAGCAGGGTCGCGTCGGCGTGCTCGGCCGCGAGCTGCTTCCGCAGTTCGGGCACCTGGCCGCGATCGGTCAGCTCCGCCGGGATACCCCACGCTTTCCCGTGCTGCGACAACGCTTCGACCGCCGCTCGGAGCTTGTCCGGGTCCCGGCCGGTGATCACCGCACTGCCACCTCCGGCGACCACCTGCTGCGCCGCGGCCAGACCCATGCCGCTGCTGCCGCCGGCCACCACGACTTTCCGGCCCTCGAAGTTCTCACTCATGACACGTTTCTTCCTTCCGCAATGACACCCGAATTGTGCTGGCAGACCCCGGAATCACCGGGTGCGAGGCGACATCCGCAGAAGCGCTGCCGGCCTTACGAGAACCTCGCCGACAGAGCAATGCCGGCGGACCGGCCGAATGTAGCCTCGGCAGAACTGGTCGGTCAAGTCCACTTTCGAGTCCGCAACGGTGCTCCGTCCAGGCGCCGGAACCCGGTTCGTGGACGGCCGATCACGCGATGAACTCGTTCTCGACCAGGTAGGCGTGAATGTTGCGCCGGGCTTCGAAGATCGCTTTGTAGATCGCATTCCGGTTGGTACCCAGTTGCTCGACGAGGGCGTCCACGGGAACCCCGTCGATCGCCACGGCGACGAAGACGCGCCGCTGACGCACGGTCAGTGCCCTCTCGATGGCGTGGCCGAGGGCGGCGCTGAGCTCGACGGCCTGCACCCGCTGAGGTGGTTCGTCGCCGGCCGCGGCGCGCACGCCGTCCGCCTCGCCCTGGTTCGGGAACACCCGGTGGTCCCGCCAGAAGTGCCGCCCGACCTTGCTCGAGACCTCGAGGGCGACGAACCTGAAGGCCCAGGTCTTGAACTGCGCGTCACCGCGGAAATCACCGATCTTGCGGGTGATCCGCATGAGGGCGTCCGCCGCGGCCTGGTGGGCGAGGTCGTCGAGCTCGGGGCCGCCGATCCTCGAGGCCGAAGACCTGCGCGCAGCCTCACTCCTGGCGATCTTGACGAGCATCGCGTAGAGCCGGCGGCAGGCATCGTCGAACTTCGAGCTGCCGGGGCTCAGCTCCTCGACCCAGACGGCGGACTCGCGGTCGAAACTCCGCCCGCCGACCAGGACTCGTCCGGCGAACCCCGAAACGGTCGTGGCGGTGGTTCCCGTCCGGCGCCGGCGACATCCGCCGTCCGCACACAGTTCGCTCCTGGTGCCCTGTCCGCTCACCGTCTCCGTCACTGTCGACATCCCCACCGCACGTTCCCAGATCCTTGATCGCGTCTCGAACCGACTCGTGCACGACCCGGGGGATCCTGCTCCGGTTCCAGTGAGCCCCACCGGGGTCACGGACGGGACCCGTGGCGATCCCGGGTGAACAAGACCGGTGGACCGCAGGACCCCGGAGGCCGGCCCATCATGTGGACTTTATGGTCCACTAAGGGCAGGATCGGCACGGTCCACAATCAACCGAGGAAGACGGCAAACATGATTACTACCAGAGGTTTCGTCGGGCGCCGGCGCTCTGGTCAAGACCCGCGGCTGCCACCAGGCCAGCACGACGCGGGTGGCGACTGGCCGGTTCTGCACGCGGAAGCGACTCCCTCGATCGACACCGGGGACTGGACTTTCACCATCGACGGCCTCGTCGACACACCGACCAGCTGGACCTGGGACGAGATCCACGCTCTCGCGCCCGGCCGTTACGAAGGCGCCATCCACTGCGTCACGACGTGGTCCAAGTTCGACATGGCCTTCGACGGGGTCTCCGTCGACACGCTGCTCGACATCACCGGGCTGCACGACGATGCGGCGTACGTCATGGCGCGCTCGCACACCGGCTACACGACCAACCTCCCGATCGAGGATGTCGTCGACGGTCAGGCCTGGGTGGTGTGGGACGTCAACGGCGCGCCGCTGGACGACATCCACGGCGGGCCGGCCCGCCTGCTGGTGCCGCACCTGTACTTCTGGAAGAGCGCCAAATGGGTCTCCGGGCTGAAGTTCATGGCCGAGGACGAGCCCGGTTTCTGGGAGCGCAACGGGTACCACGACCACGGCGACCCGTGGCTCGAGCAGCGTTACCAGGGTGACTGATGACCGTCACTTCATCCTGGCAAACCGGTGTCGTGACCGCGATCATCGCGGAGACACCGCACGCGAAAACCTTCCGGCTGCGGCTGACCGAGCCCAGAACTCATCACGCCGGCCAGTTCTACGTCATCCGGCTGACCGCTCCCGACGGTTACCACGCCCAGCGCGACTACTCGGTGGCCAGCACTCCCGGCGGAGACGAGATCGAGGTCACGGTCGAGCTGCTGCCGGACGGCGAGGTGTCGACGTTTCTCCACAGCACCGTCGAAGTCGGCGATGTCCTGCAGGTCCGCGGCCCCGTCGGCAGGTTCTTCTCCTGGGACGGCACCGCACCGATCCTGGGCGTCGCCGGCGGCTCCGGAGTCGTCCCGCTCATGTCGATGCTGCGGCTCGCCCGAAGCACCGGCCGCACCGACCTGATGCGCCTGATCGTGTCCGTCCGATCGCCTGCCGACCTGTACTACGCCGACGAAATTCGCGGTCCCGAGACCACGGTCGTCTACACCCGTGATTCGCCCGCGGGCAGTGCACGGCCGGCGGGACGCCTCACACCCGACGACGTCCGGCCTCTGGTCGAGGCCGATCGCGAGGTCTACGTCTGCGGTTCACCGGGCTTCTGCGACGGGGCGACCGCATTGCTGGCCGGGGCCGGCGTCGACGTCAAGCGGATCCGCGTCAGCCGGTTCGGTCCGACCGGCTGAGCCGCGGCTCTGGCCCTGCGCAAGATCGTCGAGCTGTTCCGTCGTGAACAGGATGACGGCCCTTGCGCAGGGCCACGTTTCCTAGCCGTCCGTTCCGGTTCGAGTGCTCGGCGGCTCGTGCCGTGCCGCCGGATCCACCGCCGGGGCCGTCGTGTCGAGCGGAACCGCGGCCGATCGGACGAGCCCGAGCTGGACGGACTGGTGCCCCAGGACGGCGTTCAGCAGCCAGTCGACCGCCGTCCGAATCCGGTTTCCCGGCATCGACAGCAGGTGGTAGCCACGCGTGACGATCTTCGCGATCCACCCCGACATCGGGACGTGGAGCGGGTTCGCGGCCGCTTGTTTCCCGCCGAGATCGACGACGAACCCGAGGTCGTGGTGCTTGTACTCGGCCAGGTGACCGTATCCGAGTGACGCCGCGACGTTCCGTCCCGCGAGTGTGCCCTGGCGGCTCGCGTGTTGTGCCGTCATCGCCGTGACCTCGCCGGGTCGCGTGACGTCGGGGACCGCCGCGGCGTCGCCGCACGCGAACACCCGGGACTGTCCCGGGACGGCCAGCGTGGTGTCGACGACCAACCGGCCCTTCTGCGTCTCGAAGCCCGCGCCGTGGACCAGCGGATCGGGCCGGACCCCGACACACCATGCGATCGTGCGAGTCGGGACGAACTCGCCCGTAGTGAGCCGCACACCGTCGGTCGTCGCCTCGCTCACCGAGGTGCCGGTGAGCACTTCGACGCCCCGCTTGCGCAGCACCCGGTCCGTGGCCCGCGAGAGCCGCGGATCGAGCTCGGGCAGCACTTTCGGTGCGAGGTCCAGCAGGAGCCAGCGCATCTTCTGACCGCTGAGCTCAGGGTGGCGCCGGGCTACCGCCTGGGTGAACAGCGGGCCCTGCGCGGCGACTTCCGTTCCGGTGTAGCCGGCGCCGACGACGACAAACGTGCACCGCGCCGCTCGTTCGTCCGGATCGTCGGTCGCGTCCGCCAGCTCCACCTGGCGAATGACGTGGTCCCGCAGGTACAGAGCCTCCGCCACTCCCCGAAAGCCGTGCGCGTGCTCGGCGACGCCCGGAATCGGCAACAGTTTGTTGACGCTGCCCACGGCAAGGATCAACCGGTCGTATCGCAGCTCGTGCGCCCGGCCCTCCGGATCCGTGTAAGACAGCGAATCCTTGTCCGGCGCGATCGCGGTCACCTCACCGAGCGCGAGCCGCACTCCGGGAAGCGTCCCCGGAATCGGCACGGTCACCCGCCGCGGATCGACCACCGCGGCCGCCACTTCGGGCAGCAGCGGGAGGTAAAGAAAGTAGTCCGTCCGGTTCACCAAGACGATCTCGACATCAGCCTTGCGCGGAAGGGCGCGGCGCAACGCACGAGCCGCGTTGAAACCGGCAAAGCCGCCGCCGACAATGACCACTCTCGTCGGTTCCCCACTCATCGATCAACCTCTCTGCGGCGTATTTCCGGCACCATCGGAATCACATTCGGGAATTCCCCGACACCTTGTCTCACACCTTGGCTGGAGCGGGGAGCCGGGCGGCCGGCACGCACACGGTAGCCCAGGTGCTGCGTTCCGGCGGCGTTCGTCACCCCGGTTCCGCCCTCCGGCCCCGTGCCACCCACGGGTTTCCTTCACCCGGGCCGGGCACGGGTCCTCCCCACGCCGGTCACCGAGACCACAATGGACTATAGAGTTCACCGAATCGACCCGATCGGTCCGGACCGGACGCAGGGAGGCGCCGAATGAAGGCGATCGTGGTGACAGATCAAGCCGCGGGACGGGCTGGGATGACGTTGGCCGAGCGGCCCGGTCCGGACACCGAGCGGCTCGCCGACCTCGCGGGCGCCAACTACGGTGACGTCGTCGTCGAGGTTCACGCTTCGGGGTTCACCTGGGACGAGCTGTCGTGGCCGTCGACGTGGATCGACCGGCTCGGCCGTGACCGGACGCCGTCGATTCCCGGCCACGAGGTGGCCGGAACCGTTACCGCTCTCAGCTACGGCACGGCCGGGCTCGCGGTGGGACAGCGCGTGTTCGGGCTGACGGACTGGACTCGCGACGGCACCCTCGCGGAGTATGTGGTCGTGGAGGCGCGGAACCTCGCGCCACTGCCGGGCGACGTCGACTTCACCACCGGCGCGGGCCTCGTCATGTCGGGCCTGACCGCGTGGCAGGGGCTGTTCGAACACGGCCGTCTGCGAGCCGGCCAGAGCGTTCTCGTGCACGGTGCGGCCGGCGTGGTCGGGTCGATGGCGGCGCAGCTCGCACGGGAGGCAGGAGCCTATGTCATCGGCACCGGACGCGCGGCCGGCCGCCAGGCGGCACTCGACTTCGGCGCGCAGGAGTTCGTCGACCTCGAGAGCGACAGCCTGGACGAGGTCGGTGCGGTCGATCTGGTCTTCGATGTGTTCGGCGGCGACATCGGGCGGCGGTCAGCGCGCCTGGTCCGTCCCGGAGGAACGCTAATGGGCATCGCCGGTCCGCCCGAGGCCCGGCCTGCGGAGGGCCTGGCGGTCGACTTCGTGGTCGTGCCCAATCGCGTGCAACTGGACGAGATCGTCCGGCGGACGCGCGAGGGCCGCCTGCGGACGAACATCGGCACCGTCGCGGCCCTCGACGACGCCGTCGCCGCCTTCAACCCGGCCGAGCACCCCAAGGGCAAGACGATCATCCGCGTCCGCCCCTGAGACGCGGCGAAGTGAGACAAGCATCCCCGTTGTGTCGCCGGAACGAGCGAAGATCGGCTCGGCATCGGTTTCACTGCTGTATCGAAACTGTATTGGACGCTATCGTCCAGGAAGCCACGGCAGGTGGCCAAAGGGCGCCGAAGTGACCGTGAAACATGGAGGTAGAGGATGAAGGCGATCGTCGTGACCGACCAGGCCGCGGGGGCGGCCGGGTTGACGTTGGCGGACCGTCCGACCCCGGATCCCGCGGGGAATGACGTGCTGGTCGAGGTGCACGCGTCGGGTTACACCCCTGGTGAGCTGACCTGGGAGGGGACGTGGACCGACCGGCTGGGGCGGGACCGTACGCCTTCGGTCCCCGGCCACGAGATGGCCGGCGTGGTGGCCGCGCTCGGGTACGGAACCGCCGGGTTGGCGGTCGGACAGCGGGTGTTCGGCCTGGCCGACTGGACCCGCGACGGCACGCTGGCGGAGTACGTGGCCATTGAGGCCCGCAATGTCGCGCCGCTGCCCGGCGATGTCGATTTCACGGTCGGTGCGAGCTTGGTGATCTCCGGTTTGACGGCCTGGCAGGGACTGTTCGTGCACGGCCAGGTGCAGTCCGGCCAGAGCATCCTGGTGCACGGGGCGGCCGGCGGCGTCGGGTCGATCGTCACCCAGCTGGCCAAGGAGGCGGGCGCCTACATCATCGGCACCGGGCGCGCGGCCGACCGCCACGCCGCGCTCGGTTACGGCGCGCGGGAGTTCGTCGATCTGGAGAACGACTCGCTGGCCGACGTCGGTGGCGTCGACCTCGTGTTCGATGTCATCGGTGGCGACATCGGGGCGCAGTCCGCCGCGCTGATCCGGCCTGGCGGCACCCTCGTGACGATCGCCGGGCCGCCCGAAGTCTGGCCCACCCACGGCCGAGCGATCGATTTCGTGGTCGAGGCCGACCGTGCGCAGCTGGGTGAGCTGGCCGCACGAGTACGGGATGGACGGTTGCGCACCAACATCGACAACGTCGTTTCCCTTGACGACGCCGTCACCGCGCTCAACCCGACGACGCGCGCGAAAGGGAAGACGATCGTCCGCGTCCGTCCCTGAGGTCACGGTGACGACGGGCACGGCGTGTTCAGGCACAGGCCGCGGTCAGAACTTCCGGTAGTGCCGTCCCCGTCCCCGTCCCCGTCCCCCACCGCACACCGGGCTCGTCACGCGGCGGACGTCGCGGATGTACTTCTCGCCCGGGGCGCTCGTCCGGGCTCCAGGTTGTCGATTTTCCGAGCGCGGCGAAGCGCGCGCTCGCGCGGCCGGAGTCCTCGTCATCACGGGTCGGGCATCACACGATGCCCGCCTTGATTTGGACCAAGTCGTCCAAGTAGCGTTCGTCGTGCTCCAAGCTGAGCCTTCGAGAGGAAATCATGCGGACAGCAGCACCCCGTCCAGTCGCGACCCGTCCTTTTCCCACGCGGGAAACGGTCAAGGGTTCGTACCTGCTGCGGTTGTTCCGCACGACGGACCACAAGCAGATCGGCATCATGTATCTGGTCACCGCCTTCGCGTTCTTCATGGCGGGCGGAGCGATGGCCATGCTGATCCGCACGGAGCTCGCGCGGCCGGGGCTGCAGTTCCTGTCGCAGGAGCAGTACAACCAGCTGTTCACCATGCACGGCACGGTGATGCTGCTGCTCTACGCGACCCCGATCCTCTTCGGATTCGCGAACTTCGTGCTGCCGCTGCAGATCGGTGCGCCCGACGTCGCGTTCCCGCGGCTCAACGCGTTCTCGTACTGGCTCTACCTTTTCGGTGGGCTGATCGTGATCGCGGGCTTTTTGACGCCCGGAGGGGCGGCGGAGTTCGGCTGGACCGCGTATACCCCGCTCTCGGAGGCCACGCACACTCCCGGGGCCGGCACGGATATGTGGATCATGGGCCTGATCATCGGCGGCCTGGGCACGATCCTGGGTGCCGTCAACATGATCACCACCGTCGTCTGCCTGCGTGCGCCGGGCATGACGATGTACCGGATGCCGATCTTCACCTGGAACATCCTGGTCACGAGCATTCTGATCCTCGTCGCGTTCCCGATCCTGACGGCCGCCTTCTTCGGGCTGGAGGCCGACCGGCGCTTGGGCGCTCACGTCTTCGACCCGGCCAACGGCGGCGCGATCCTCTGGCAGCACATGTTCTGGTTCTTCGGCCATCCCGAGGTGTACATCATCGCGCTGCCGTTCTTCGGGATCGTGTCGGAGATCTTCCCGGTCTTCAGCCGCAAACCGATCTTCGGCTACAAGGGCCTCGTCTTCGCGACGCTCGCCATCGCAGCGCTCTCGTTCTCGGTGTGGGCACACCACCTCTATGCCACCGGTGCCGTGCTGCTGCCGTTCTTCTCGTTCATGACGTTCCTGATCGCGGTTCCGACCGGCGTGAAGTTCTTCAACTGGATCGGCACGATGTGGAAAGGCCAGCTGTCCTTCGAAACGCCGATGATCTTCTCCGTCGGATTCCTGGTCACCTTCCTGTTCGGTGGCCTCACCGGCATTCTCCTGGCCGCGCCGGCCATCGACTTCCACGTGTCGGACAGCTACTTCGTGGTGGCGCACTTCCACTACGTCCTCTACGGCACGATCGCGTTCGCGACCTTCGCCGGCATCTACTTCTGGTTCCCGAAGATCACGGGCCGGATGATGGACGAGAAGCTCGGCAAGTGGCACTTCTGGACCACGTTCATCGGCTTCCACGGCACGTTCCTCGTGCAGCACTGGCTCGGCGCCGAGGGCATGCCGCGCCGCTACGCCGACTACCTGTCGTCGGACGGGTTCACCGTGTTGAACACGATCTCCACGATCGGCGCGTACATCCTGGGCGCGTCCACGCTGCCGTTCATCTGGAACGTGTTCAAGAGCTACCGCTACGGCGAGATCGTCACGGTCGACGACCCGTGGGGCTACGGCAACTCCCTCGAATGGGCCACCTCGTGCCCGCCGCCGCGGCACAACTTCACCGAACTCCCCCGCATCCGCTCCGAGCGCCCCGCGTTCGAGCTGCACTACCCGCACATGGTCGAGCGCATGCACACCGAAGGCGAGATCGGCTTCTTCGGCAAGCCGCGCCACCAGGCCACGCCCTCGCAGAAGCTGACCGAGGCGAGCGTGTCGGACGGTGAAGGCTGATCGATGCCGGGGAGGCGTGTCACACCGAATACCGCCGGCTGCGGATCACACCTCGAAGCCGCGGACGTAGTCGATGGCCATGTCCAGCGCGATTTTCATCGGCTTCACGTCTTGCGTCGTCTGCGCCAGGAGGAACGCCCCTTGAAGGGCGCTCATCAATCCCGTCGCCAGGCCTTCCGGATCCGCTTCCGGACGCAGCTTCCCCGCCGCGCGCATCCGTTCGAACGCGTCCGACATCAGGCGCAGCCACGTGCCGAAGTGGCCCGCGAGCGCGGCGCGGGCAGGCTCGTTCTGATCGGACAGCTCGCTCGCCAGCGAACCGAGCTGGCAGCCGTGCGCGCCACCACGCAGAGCGCTGCGCTGGACGATCGCGTCCCGCCAGCGTTCCAGGCCCTTGATGGAGTTCAGCCTGCGGAGGTATCCCTCTTCGCGATCCAGCAGGTCACGAGCTTGCAGCTCGATGACCACCTGGACCAGCGCGTCCTTGTCCGCGAAGTAGTGGTACAGCTGCGACTTGCTCGTGCCACTCGCCGACCGGACCTCGTCCAGCGTCGTCGCCGCCACGCCCTTCACGCGCATCAGCTCGGCCGCGACCTGCAACATCCTGGCCTTGGTCGCTTCTCCTCGCGCGGTCAGCCGGGCCGGCTTGACGCTGTGTTCCGATTGCACCACTGACCCAGGCTACCGGTGGACCTCCGGGATGCGCGCGCCTCGTGCGGAAACGTGTAACGAAATGGGACCATCTGGACCAGGTTTACGCGTCACCCTAGGCCGCTCGGGCGGCTACGCCTGCTTTCCCGGCACCTTCGCCCGCGGGAGCCCGCCGACCACGAGACGGTAAGAGTCGGTGACGAGCCTCTTCACCAGCTCCTCCTCGATGGTGACGCCACCCTCGACCGTGATCCAGTGCTTCTTGTTCATGTGATAGCCGGGGGTGATGTCCGCGTGCTGTTCACGCAGGGCCTCGGCGTCGTCGGGATCGGCTTTCAGGATCACGACGGGGTGCCCGGGCATGTCGGTCATGAGCATGAAGACCTTGTCGCGCACCTTGTAGACGTCCCAGTCGGGGCCGACGCGATGCTCCACGTCGGCGCCGGGTAGTTCCAGGCCACGGTCGCCCGCGATCTTCTGCAGCTGCTGTCCGTCCAAGACGATCAACTCCTCTGTCGATTCGAGTGCTCCGGCCGCCGGCGGTCACGGGGCCGGCCACGCTCACACCCGCTCGAGCACCACCACGGGGATCTCGCGGTCGGTCCTCTTCGTGTAGTCGTTGTAATACGGCCACACCTGGGCCATCTTGTCCCACAGCTGCGCCCGCTCCTCCCCCTCGGCCGTGCGGGCGCGCGCGGTGAACCTGTCGGCGCCCACCTGCACGCGGACCTCGGGGTTCGCCTGCAGATTGAGGTACCAGCTCGGGTGCTTCGACGCTCCGCCATTGGACGCGACGACAACCGGGTTGCCCGCCACGTCCTGGTAGATCAGCGCGAGCTTGCGGTCGGCACCGCTCTTGCGGCCCTTGGTCGTGAGGACCAGCGCCGGCACGCCGGGCTGCCAGTCGTGGCCGACTTCACCGTCGGTTTCCTCGTACCGGCGGACGTGCTCGTCACCTTCAAGCATTCGTGTTCCCCTCTGATTCGGTGGTTTTGAGCACGGCGTCTCAGTGCCCGAGGTTCTTACTCCGCGGCCGGTTCGTGTGACCGAGCGCACTGCTGTCACCAGCCGAAACCTGCCCGGCAGACCATCTTGCAGTGGACCTTATAGTCCATATAATGTGTCGACGGCCGTGACCCAGCACATCGAGAGGGTGTCATTCCAGTGGGATGGACAAGCAGTTCCGCACGGGCTTGGTCGAGGGCGGCATGAGCTCGCTGACCACGCCCACCCGAGACGTCTCCGCGCTCGAGAAGACCGCCGCCGCGGGCGCGAACTGGATCGACGACCGCTTCAAGGTCGCGAAGCTGCGCCACAGCCTCAACAAGGTCTTCCCCACGCACTGGTCGTACTTGCTCGGCGAGGTGTCGCTCTACAGCTTTCTCGTGGTGATCGCGTCGGGTGTGTACCTCACCCTGTTCTTCGATCCCTCCATGCAGGAGGTCACGTACCACGGCAGCTTCCAGAACATGCAGGGCCTCGAGATGTCGAAGGCCTTCGCCAGCACCCTCGACCTCTCGTTCGACGTGCGCGGCGGGCTGTTCGTGCGCCAGCTGCACCACTGGGGCGCGCTGATCTTCATCGCGGCCACCTTCCTCCACACGTTCCGGATCTTCTTCACCGGCGCGTTCCGGCGTCCGCGCGAGGCGAACTGGGTGATCGGGGTACTGCTGCTCCTGATCAGCATGTTCGAAGGCTTCTTCGGCTACTCGCTGCCGGACGACCTGCTGTCGGGCACCGGTATCCGCGCGACCCTGTCGGGCATCGTCCTGTCGGTGCCGGTCGTCGGCACCTGGATCCACTGGGCGCTGTTCGGCGGCGAGTTCCCGGGCGACCAGATCATCCCGCGCCTGTACACGATCCACATCCTGATCCTGCCCGGGGTGCTGTTCGCCCTGGTCGGGGTGCACCTCGTGCTGGTGTGGTTCCAGAAGCACACGCAGTTCCCCAGCCATCGGGCCAAGGAAACGAACGTCGTCGGCATCCGCATCATGCCGGAGTTCGCTCTGCACGGGGGCTCGCTCGCCGTACTGGTCACGGGCGTGATCGCGCTGATGGCGGGGCTGTTCCAGATCAATCCGGTGTGGAACTTCGGGCCGTACAACCCCTCGATGGTGTCGGCGGGCTCCCAACCGGACTGGTACATGGCCTGGGCCGACGGCATGCTGCGCATCTGGCCTGCCTGGGAGGTCTACCTCGGGAACTACACGATCCCCGCGGTGTTCTTCCCCGGCGCGGTCGGGATGCCGCTGCTGTTCACCATTCTGATCGTGTATCCGTGGATCGAGCGGAAGCTGTCGAAGGACACCGCGCACCACAACCTGCTGCAACGCCCGCGCGACGCGCCGGTCCGCACTTCGCTGGGGATGATGGCCCTCGCCTTCTTCGCGGTGATCGAACTGTCCGGGTTCAACGACATCATCGCCGACCAGTTCAACATCTCCCTGAATGTCACCACGTGGGCCGGCCGTATCGGCGTGCTGTTACTGCCTCCCCTCGCCTACTACGTGACGTACCGGATCTGCCTCGGTTTGCAGCGGGCGGATCGGGAAGTGCTCGAACACGGCATCGAAACCGGCATCATCAGGCGCGAGCCGAACGGCCAGTTCATCGAAATCCACCAGCCGCTGGCCGGCGTGGACGACCACGGCCACGCCATCCCGTTGTCCTACCAAGGCGCCAGCGTGCCGAAGAAGATGAACAAGCTCGGCGCCGCCGGCCGCGCGGTCCCCGGCTCCCTGCTCACCCCGGACCCTCCCGAGGAGACGGCCGCGCTCGAACGCGCGGCCACCGAACACCCCGCCCGCTCCGAACACGGCTGATCGTCCACCAAGCAGCTCCGACGACAAGTACAGGATTCGATGGATACCCCCTTGCTCACCGACCGCCTCGTGATCCGGGACTGGTCGGCCGACGACGCCGAGGCCGCCCTGGCCATCTACGGCTCCTCCGACGTCACCCGCTGGCTGACACCGGCGATGGACCAGGTACCCGACCTGCCCGCGATGCGCGCGGTGCTGGAGGCGTGGCGCGAAGCGCAGCCCAACCTGCTCGTCCCTCGTGGCAGGTGGGCCGTCGAACGCCGCGAGACGGGCGCCGTGGTCGGCGGCCTCAACATCCGGCTGCTGCCGCCGTACGAAGAGGATCTGGAGATCAGCTGGCAGATCCATCCCGACCACTGGCACCGGGGGTACGCGACGGAGGCGAGCCAGGCGCTGATCGACTGGGCGTTCGCCGAAGACGCCGAGGAGCTCTTCGCCGTCGCCCGCCCGCACAACGTGCGCGCGATCGCCACGGCGAAGCGCCTCGGGATGGAATGGGTCGGCGAAACCTCGAAGTACTACAACCTGCGGCTGCAGGTGTACCGGATCAGGCCGGCAGACCGGATCCGATGAGGACCCCGGCCGCGGCCTTCTGGCGTCGCGGCCGAGAAGAACACAGGCACGTCGCGATCATCAAGTCCCCGCGTGGCCGGCCCTGACATCGGCGACGCGGCCCTCGGCCGGGCTGCGCATCCTCGGGTTCGACATCCCGCGCAGCCCGGCCTCCTTGTGTGGAGCGCAATCCGTCGCCGAAACCGCGCCGCGGTCGGTAAGACAGCACGCCGGGCGGACACCAACCATCCACACGATGACGGCGGTCGCCAGGCGCGCCGCACTCCGAAGGAGGAGAAATGACCGACACCACGCAGCGGGCCGAGGATCTCGCGATCCTCGAGAAGCTCAACCTCGACTACGTCGTGGCCGACTAGGCCAGCGACGCCGCCCGCTTCAGCACGTTGCTCGCCGAGGATTTCGTCGTGCAGACCCCGGGTGTCACGCGCAATCGCGAGGAGTTCCTCGAGTACATCGCCAAGCCGCGGCCCTTCAAGGATCTCGCCGTGCACGACGTGAAGATTCGGATCCTCAGCGATGTCGCTCTGATCCACGGCCGCAGCACCTACACCATGGTCGCCGACGGCGCGGAGCAGGAAGCGCTGTACACGGACGCGTACCAGAAGCGTGAGGGCACCTGGGTGTGCGTCTCGGCCTGCGCGATCGCTCCGGGCACCTGACCATCGGCGGGATCCGCCCGCCCCGCAAGGTTCAGCGACGATCCGATGGTCCGGCGTCCGATGCGTTGGCGACCGCGATGATGTGGGTCACCGTCGCGACGTCGAAGTACTCCTCGATTCGCGTGATTCTGCCGTCGGAGACAGCGAGATACATCGCGATCTCGAGAGCGGACTCCTCACCGTTGGACAGCCGGCCGCGGAGGACGTGCTGCTGGAAGACTCCGTCTCCGACGTCGACGCGGCGCGAGACGTCGAAGTGCAGGCCGCGAATGGCACGGCTGAACAAGCCGAGGATGTCGAGATTTGCTTCGAGGCCTTGGTCGCCTCCGCCGTCGTTGTGCCAGACCGTCGCGTCGGGGGCGTAGATGGCGCGCACCGCGTCGATGTCACCGCGCTCAATGGCCCGGAAGAAGTTGTCCACCACGGAGGTGTTGGTGTGGGGCATGGATGTCTCCTTGACCGGAGGGAGTGTCGAGCGCGAGATGTTCCGTAGCCCGCCGCGGCCGGCGATCATCAGGAGCCCAGCGCGATCGACACCCGGCGGGCGAGCTCGGGTACGACGTCGGCCGTGAACCAGGAGTTCTTCGCGTGCCAGCGGTAGTTGAGCGGCGACGGGTGCACCAGCGGGAACTCGCCCGGGAGGTAGTCGCCGTAGGACCGCACGGTCTCGGTGAGATTGGCCTTGGCCCGGCCGGCGAGGTAGAACCGCTGAGCGTATGTCCCGATGAGCACGCGGAGCGTGATGTCCGGCATCCCGGAGAGAATCCGCGGATGCCACCGCGGCGCGAAGTCCTTGCGCGGCGGCAGGTCGCCCGTCTTGCCCTTCCCCGGGAAGTAGAAATCCATCGGCACGATGGCGAACAGCGCCGGGTCGTAGAACTGATCGTCGCGCACGCCGAGCCACGAGCGCAAGCGCGCGCCGCTGGCGTCGTCCCACGGGATGCCGCTCTCCTGGGCGAGCCGGCCCGGCGCCTGGCCGATGATCGCGATCCGGGAGGCCGCGGACCCGGCCCACACGGGGCGGTAACCGAGGTCGCGGGCCCACGCGTTCGACGGGTCGGACGTCAGCTCGTCCGTGACTGCACGCAAAACGTCGCTCAACTGCACTCCGGGTCAGTGGGCAGGGAAAGTCCTTTGTGGCCTCGCGGTGGCACCGTCGGCATCCTATAGCTGGACCATAAAGTCCATCAACTTGGCGCGCACTGTGCGCGACGCGCAGCTCCGGCAAGAAATCTGACACTCAGCAGCCGTTTGCGCTAGGGCAGGCTCGGATCCAGCCACGGCCCTTCGGGCAGCTCCGGCACCGCGAACCGCTCGTCGAACGAGCACAGCGGCAGGCGCTCGCCGAGGAACCGCAGCAGGACGGACCCGACGATCGCCGAGCAGAGCGAACCGCCGAGAACTCCGACCTTGGCCTGCTGCTGCAAGCCGGGATCGGTGAAGGCGAGGTCGGTGATGAAGAGCGCGATCGTGAAACCGATCCCGGCCAGCATCGCGCCACCGATGAGGTGGCCGTAGCGGACGCGGCCCGGCAGGGTACCCAGCCCGGTTCGCAGGGCGATTCCCGCCCCGAGCGAGATACCGGCCGCGTTGCCGACGATCAGCCCGACCGCCACACCCAGTGTCACGGTGGAGGAAGCCGCAGCCCGCAGCGCGCCGCCGTCGAGCTGGACGCCGGCGTTCGCCAGGCCGAAGGCGGGGATGATCACGAACGCGCTGATCGGGTGGAGAATCGCCTGCAGCCGTTCGTTGGCGGAAAGCGTCGCCTTGATCGCGGTGGTCGCGAGCCGCACCCGCACGGCGTCCGCGCGCTCGATCACCGCGCGGCCGTAGAGGCGGAGCCGTTCACCGCTGTGCGCGTCGACCTCGCCGGCCGGCACGATCAGTCCGACGAGGACGCCGGCCAGCGTCGGATGCACTCCCGAAGCGTCGACAGCCGCCCACAACCCGATCCCGACGACGAGATACGGCGTCAACCGCCACACCCCCAGCCACCGCAGCCCGAGCAAAGCCAGGATCAGCACCACCGCGACAGCGAGCGCCGGCACGGACACGTGCTGCGTGTAGAACACGGCCATCACCGTGATCGCACCGATGTCGTCGCCGATCGCGAGCGTGAGCAGGAAGAGCCGCAACTGGTCCGGGCAGCGTGGCCCGAACAGCGCGAGCACGCCGATCAGGAACGCGGTGTCGCTCGACATCGGGATGCCCCACCCGACCGCGGCGACGCCGGAGCTGTTGAACAGGAAGTAGATCACCGCGGGCAGCACCAGTCCACCGAGCGCGCCGCAGGCCGGGACGACGATCGAACGCCGTTCGCGCAGCTCGCCGACGGCCACCTCGCGGCTGATCTCGAGACCCACCACGGCGAAGAACACCGCCATGGCAACGTCGTTGACCCAGTCGCGGAGGTTCAGCGAGAAATGCGCGGCGCCGACTTCCGCGCCCGCCGGGGTCGCCCAGAACGCGTCGTAGTTCGCGCCCGCCACGTTCGCCCACACGAGCGCGGCCACCGTGGCGGCCAGAAGCAGGACGGCGCTGCCTGCTTCGGTGAGCAGGAACCGGCGGAACCCGGCGGAAACATAGGGCAGCGGCACGTTCACCCGACGGGTCGCCGAGGGCATCCGCGGGAGGAGCCCGTCGGTGAATCGGCTCGAGTCGGCGTTCACGAGCCGAGTATGACCGACGCGCCCTCGACCGGATTGTGTAGCGTCGGCCAGACCGGCGGGACGCCGGCCGGTTCGACAGCGACCTCGCGGCGAGGCTGTCCGGAGTGGATCACCTGACCGCGGAGGGATCGCACGTGACGACGAGGAGCGACGTCGACCTGGACCGGCACGTCTACGGCGATCCCTCCGCCCGCGTCACGGTGGTCGAGTACGGGGACTTCGAGTGCCCGTACTGCGCCGCGGCCGCACCGGAGCTGCGCAAGCTGGTCGACAGCTCGGACGGCTCGATCCGCCTGGTGTTCCGCCATTTCCCGCTCTTCACGATTCACCCGTACGCGCTCACGGCCGCCCTCGCGGCCGAGGCGTCCGGCGAGCGGTTCTGGGCCATGCACGACCTGCTGCTCACCCACCAGACCAAGCTGACGGACGCCCACCTGCGGACGTACGCGACCCGCATCGGGGCCGGCGACGTCACCGGCGAAGCCGCTCAGCAGTTCCGTCCGGCCGTCGTGGCCGACTACACCTCCGGCGCCGAGCTCGACGTCCGCGGCACGCCGACGCTGTTCATCAACGGCCGCGCGTATCGGGGCCGGGTCAGCTTCCAGGCGCTCCGATCAGCAGTGCGCCCGACCGGCTGACCGGCAGTCGAAAACCCTCACTCATCACACCAAGTGGACCTCCAAGTCCGCCATGTGAGCAAGGACGGCCGCGTTCAGGGTCTTGAAGCGCACCTTCGATCTGTGGCACGATCCACACTCTCACCGGAACCCCAAGGCCCGGCGCGCGCACTGCACGATCAGCCGGCAAAACCTGCCCTCAGCCACGGGATACCCTAGTGGACTGAATAGTCCTCTGTGGTGCATGATGGGCGCGCCGGACAAACGAACTTGAACCAGCAGAGCGCTGAGCCGCTGACTGGGCAAACTGCGCCTGCGCTCCGTCGCACAGGACGCGAGAAGGGTCTACACACGGTGAGCGAGCAGCCGGGCTTCAAGCCGATTTCGCCGGCTACCAGCCTTCCCTTGAAATTGTCGTCAGCGATCATCACGGCTGACGACAGCAGCCGGTCTCACGACGTCGGAATCGAGCGCCGCTGGCCGCGGGAGCTCTCGATCAGCGTCCGCGTGCTGGGCGAGCTGGAAGTCATGCTCGCCACCAGCCACGAGGCGCCGCAGGCCACTTCCGGTCTTCCCGAAGCGAGCCGGGCAGCCGAACAGCTCGAACTGCAGGTCAACTCGATCTTCCTGAGTTCGCTGCCTCGCGTCATCCACGTCTCCGGCCGGCACCACGGCGCACACCTCGACGAAGCGGCCACGCAGTCGTACCGGCTGACGATGACCTTCTCCGACGGGAGCGCCACCAGCATGTTCTGGAGCACGACCTTCGAGGTTCCCCCCACGCCACTTCACGAATCCAGGTGGCGGCTGAACGTGCCGTTCAGCCACTCCCTGACCCCGGCGACCTTCGACGCCGCACCCCACCGCTGAAGCACGATCAGGAGAAACCCCATGGACAACGACATGAATCTGCAGAAGAACAGCCAAGGCGGATCGTACGAGGCCGTCGTCGACGGACGGGTCGTCGGCATGATCGTCTACCACACACCGCACGGCAATCAGCGCGTGACACTCAGCCACACCATCGTCGAACCCGAGTACCGCGGCCAAGGGATCGCCACCCGGCTCGTCAAGCACGCTCTGGACGACCTTCGCGCGAACGACCTGAAGCTCACCAACTACTGCCCGTTCGTCGCGGACTACATCGCCGACCACCCCGAATACACGGACCTTGTCGACAGCCGCTACCCGGGCGGCGCCGCGGTACCCGATCGCGCACCGCGCGAACGCACCAACTGACGTACTCCGAGGGTCGCACCGGAGGGGCGCTTGCCGCACCCTCGAAACCAGTAAAGAAGTTCAGAGGACTCCGGAGGAGACATGACCATGCGCGGAACCCTGCCCGATCGGTGCGGCACTTTCACGATCGGAGGTCACCAGATCACGCGACTCGGACTCGGCACGGCCCAGATGAGCGAGTCCGGTGTGTGGGGCCATCCGGAAGACGCCACCGAAGCGGCGAAGGTTCTCCGGGAAGCCGTCGATCTCGGGGTGAACCTCATCGACATCGCCGAATCGTCCGGCCCGTTCGACTACGAAGAACTCATCGTTCGAGCGCTGAGCCCGTATCCCGAAGATTTGCTGCTGATGGTCAAGGGCGGGCTGCTTCGATCGGCGGAAGGCCAGTGGGAGCCGGTGATCCGGCCTTCGTTCCTTCGCAAGCAGATCGAAATGCGCCTCTGGTACCTCAAGCTCGATCACATTCCGCTGTTCCAGCTGCACGGGTTCAGCCCGAACGCGCCCATCTCCGATCAGATCGGAATGCTCGCCGACCTGCAGCGAGAAGGGAAAATCGGGCTGATCGGCTTGGCGGAGGTGACGGTCGAGGAACTGGCGGAAGCGCGAAAGTTCGCGGAGATCGCCACGGTTCAAGCCGAATACAATCTCGTCAACCGGGCCACGGAGCCGTTGCTGGACTACGCGGAGGCAGCGGGCATCGGGTTCATCCCCTGGCTTCCGCTGGCCACCGGGGCGCTGGCTGACCGGGAGGGCCCGCTGGCCGAAATGGCGCGACAGCGTGGGGTCGCCCCCGCGCAGCTCGCTCTTGCCTGGCTGTTGAAGCGTTCACCCGCGATGCTCCCCGTTCCCGGAACGTTGAGCGTCCGGCATCTGGCCGACAACGTTTCCGCAGTGGACATTCCGTTGACGGCCACCGAACTCGACGAGCTCGATCGACTGACGCCCCAGCCGTAATCGAGCGTTCCGGACAATCGTCCGACACGCTTGTCCGGATGACGCCGAGAAGGAGAACGAGGTGGCCGATACCGAGGTCACCCTGCCACGACCGGTGGGTGTTCCGGTCCGCTCGCCGCAAGGTCGACGGATCCTGGTCGCGACCGTCCTCGGCGCCAGCATCGCCGGCATCGACACCAGCGTCGTGACCGTCACGCTCCCGGACATCGGCCGGGACTTCGGCGCGAGCTTCGCTTCACTGCAGTGGACCGTCACCGGATACACCCTGAGCCTCGCCTCGCTCATCCTCCTCGCGGGCGGGCTCGGCGATCGATACGGCCGCCGGCGGATCTTTCTCGTCGGCGTCACCGTGTTCACCCTCGCCTCCGTGTTGTGCGCGATCGTGCCCGACATCGGAAGCCTCGTCAGCGCGCGCATCCTGCAAGGGATCGGCGGCGCCTTCATGGCGCCGGCGAGCATGGCCATCCTGCAGTCCACGATCACCCCGGACGACCGGCCGCGGGCGATCGGCACGTGGTCCGGGTTCGCCGGAATCGCCGGAGTTCTCGCGCCGTTCGTCGGCGGGTGGCTGTTGGCGCTGGGTTCGTGGCGCTGGATCTTCCTGATCAACGTGCCCGTCGCCGTCATCGTCCTGCTGGTGACTGTGCGGCACGTTCCCGAGACCCGCGACGGCCGAGCGTCGCGAATGGACTGGGGTGGATCGGCCTTGGCCGTCGTGGCCCTCGCCGCGGCGAGTTACGCCTTGACCGGCTTACCGGTGAACCCGAGAGACCCCTGGGCGGTGACGAGCGTGGGCGTCGCCATCGCGGCGGCGCTCGGCTTCGTCTGGTGGGAACGGCGCACCGCGTCCCCGATGCTGCCGGCGTTGCTGATGAAGTGCCGGCCGTTCGTCACCATCAACGTGATCACCTTCATCGTCTACGGTGCGTTCGGTGTGTTCTCCCTGATCTTCACGATCGCATTGGAGACCGTCTCCGGGTACAGCCCCACCAAGGCCGGCAGCGCACTCTTGCCGATCACGGTCATCAGCCTGCTTCTGGCCCCGTCCAGTGGCAAACTCGCGGCCCGCATCGGGCCGGGATTACAGCTGGCTGTCGGTCCCGCACTGTGCGGTGTGGCGGCGCTGATGGCCCTGCAGGTCAACCCGGACACCAGTTACTGGGGTGTGGTGATCCCCCTCGAGTGTGTGTTCGGTCTGGGGATCGCCGCGATGGTGGCGCCCTTGACGGCCGTCGCGCTGTCGTCGGCGCCGGACGAGCGCGCCGGCGTGGCGTCCGCGGTGAACAACGCGGTCGCACGCGGTGGTGGCCTGTTGTGGATCGCGGCGCTTCCGCCGATCGTGGGGCTGACCGGCTCGTCGTACACCCGGTCCGAGGCTTTCCTTCCGGGTTATCGGCTGATCTGCGTCATCTGCGCAGTCGCCTTTGTCGTCTCCGGCACCATCGCGGCGGCGGTTTTCCGCAGCCACGCTCCGTGCGACCGGCGCGTCCTGCTCGCGCACCCGATGCCGCACCCGCTGTGCCGATAGCGCAATCGCCGTCGGTCAGACGACTCCTCCGTTGGCGCGGACGACCTGCCCGTTGACCCACCGGCCATCCGGTCCGGCGAGGAAGGAGACGACCGCGGCGACGTCGTCGGGTGCGCCCAGCCGCGCCGACGGCGGCAGATCGGCCAGCTCCCACCGCTCCTCGGCCGAGGTGCTGTCGAGGAAACTCGCCGTCGCGGTCGGGCCGGGCGCCACGGAGTTCACCGTCACGTCCCGGCCCCGGAGCTCCTTGGCCAGGATCCGGGTCAACGTGTCCACTGTGGCCTTGGAGGCCGTGTAGGCGCTGAGCGCCGGAGGCGCCAGCCGCACGACCGTCGACGAGATGTTGATGACGGCTCCGCCCGCTCGGACCCTGCGCGCCGCCTGCTGGTTCACCACGAACGTGCCACGAACGTTGACGCGGAAGACCGCGTCGAAGTCGGCCCAGTCGAGGTCGGTCAGCATCGCGGTGCGATTGATCCCCGCCGTGTGCACGACGACGTCGATGCCCCCGAAATGCCAGACGACGTCGTCGAACACCCGGCGCATCTCGTCTTCGTCCGCGACGTCCCCCGTGAACGCGGCACAGCGGCGTCCGAGCCCGTCGATCGCCACCATGGTCTCCTTCGGCGCGGCCGCGCGGCCGTGCGCGAGAGCGACGTCGAATCCGTCCGCCGCGAGCCTCCTGGCGATGACCCCGCCCATTCCCCCCGTCGCACCGGTGACAAGCGCGGTCCTCGGTCGCGGCGTACCGCCTGCCGATCGTGTCATCCGGCGTTCCTTCCACGTCAGCGTCTCCCCCGACTGGTGTTCGTCGGTAGGTCTGCTGCCGCAACGCCGTGACTTCTTACCTTCCTCCCCCTGATTCGAACCGGTTCCGGCGCGGCCAGTGATCTGGGCGAGGCGGTCCGCGCTTGGCCGGAGCGAGCTAGTCGATGCGGATGATCGTCTTCCCGCGGTTGTGCTGTCCGGGTGCGAAGGCAGCCGGTGCGTCGGCGAGGGGGTGCACGGAGCCGACCAGCACGCGCAGGCGCCCGTCGCGGACGCGCTGTGCCAGGTCGGCCAGGCGGGCGCGGTCGGCTTCGACGACGAAGAACACGGCCCGGCCGTCGCGTGGCTTCACGGTCGGAGGGCCCGCGATGGTGACCAAGGTGCCGCCGGCGCGGACGAGGTTCGCCGAGCGGTCGAGGATCTCGCCGCCGAGCACGTCCAGGACCACGTCGACCTCGCCCGCGTCCTCCAGCCGGTCGGTCTGCAGATCGAGGAAGGAGTCGGCGCCGAGGTCCAGGACCACGTCGCGGCCGGCCGCACGCCCGGTGCCGATGACCGTCGCGCCCGCCTGGTGGGCGAGCTGCACCGCGATCGAACCGACGCCGCCCGCCGCGCCGTGGATCAGCACGGTCTGCCCGGCCTCGAGCCGGGCGTGGTCGAACAGCGCCTGCCACGCGGTCAGACCGGAGATCGGCAATGCCGCGCCGACGGTGTGGTCGATGCCCGCCGGGAGCGGTGCGAGGTTGCGGGCCTCCACGGCGGAGAATTCCGCGAGGGACCCGTCGCGGGTCCAATCGGCGAGCCCGAACACACGCTGCCCGACCGTGAGGCCGGTGGTTCCGTAGCCGAGCTCGGCGACGACGCCGGACAGCTCGTGCCCGGGCACGCTCGGCGTCCGATCGCGCCCGGCCCGGTCGGCCCAGGTCCCGGGCCACTCGAGCTCGCCGGGGGTGAATCCGGCCGCACAGACCCGCACGATCACGTCGTTCTCCGACGCGTGCGGGTAGGGGCGCTCCGTCAGGGACATGCCGCCGGGGCCGGCGTCGCGGTCCTGGACGGTGATGGCTCTCGTATCAGTCCTCGGTGGTCTGGCGAAGGTTTTCAGCCGGCCTGGGTGCGGGCGCTCGGGTGGCGGAGGTGGTCCCGCGCCGCGATCTCGGCGGGTTCGAGCATGGTGATCATCTCCACGCCGGGCGCGCAGATGCACACGGCGACGAACCGGCTCCACTTCTCCGGTTCCAGGTTCGCGACCTGGTAGTGCACCACGTCGCCACCGGGCTCCCAGAACGCCTCACCGGCAGTGATCTCCCGAGGGGCTTCGCCTTCGAGCTCGAAGAGGATCTTGCCCTCGAGCACGTAGCCGAAGACCGGTCCGCTGTGACGGTGCGGACGCAGTCCCTCGTCAGCGGGCGGCAGCTCGACGAGCTGCGTCATGGCGTGCGAGCCCTCGGGGATCCGCGGCGGGGTGATGGACAGCAGGTCGGAGACCTTGACGTTTCCAACGGCCAACATGGTCCCGACGCTAACGCCGTTTCGGACCACAACCTGGGACCACTCGGCGGCCTTGAACGGGGACCACTTCGCCCAGCCACGCTTACGGCAACTGGCGTACCAACGCCTCGAGCGCTCCCGACCACGCGCTGGGCGACGGCGTGGCGAACCCGGCGACGAGACCGTCGCGAACCGACCTCGATTCCGGGTGCCGGAACAGGTCGAGTGGTTCGACGGCGAGCCGTTTCCACGCGGCCTGACGCCCGTCCGCGCTGGTCAGCCGGCCGGCCTGCTCCAGCAGCACGTGCAGCCCCGCCGGCACGCCGCCGACCGACGAAGCCGGCGAGTGCTGCTTGACCGCCTCGACCAGCTGGTGCCGGCGCCGCCCGTACTGCGACCGCATGGCCCGGATGTGGCGGTCGTACGCGCCGGACTCGATGAAGTCCGCCATCGCCAGCTGGTTGACGAACCCGACGGTCTCCTCGGTTTCCCCCTTCTGCCGGGCCACGGCGTCGACCAGGTGGTCCGGCACCACGAGCCAGCCGAGGCGCAGGCCCGGCGCCAGCGATTTGCTCGCCGTGCCCAGGAAAATCACGTGCTCGGGGTCCAGCCCCTGCAACGCGCCGACGGGCGCGCGGTCGTAGCGGAACTCACCGTCGTAATCGTCTTCGATGATCACCGAGCCGCGGCGACGGGCCCATTCGACCACGGCCGCACGCCGGTCCGGGTGCAACGCCACCCCCAGCGGAAACTGGTGCGACGGTGTCAGCAGCACCGCTCCCACGTTCGGCCGGCCGTCGAGCACCGCGATGTCGGCTCCGTCGGTGTCGATCGGGATCGCCGGGGCCGCCAGCCCGGCCTTCTCCAAGGTCCGGCGCTGTGCGGGCAGCCCGAACTCCTCGACCGCCACCGCCTTCACGCCGGCGGCCGCCAGTGCTGCCGCCACCAGGCGCAGTCCCTCGGCGGCTCCGCTGCACACGATGATGTTGTCCGCCTGCGTCCGCAAACCTCGAGCGCGCGCCAGGTATCGGGCGAGAGCCTCACGCAATTCGACCCGGCCCGACGTGTCGGAATATCCGAACGCGTCGAGCGGCGCGGCCCCGACGGCCCGTTTCACCGCGCGAACCCATTCCTCCCGCGGAAACGACGACAAATCCGGGCACCCCGGCCGAAGATCGTGCACCGGCCGCCGCAACGCCTGCGCCGCCCGCAGCCGGGGCCGCGCACGCACCGATTCCACCCCACGCTGCGACACCTCGGTCCCCGACCCGTGGCGGGCGGTGAGCCACCCTTCGTTGACGAGCTCCGAGTAGGTGCGCACCACGGTGTTGCGCCCCACCCCGAGATCCGCCGCCAGCGCACGGCTCGACGGAAGCCGCGTCCCGGGAAGCAACCGCCCGGACCGGATCGCTTCCCGGAAAGCATCCATCAGGCCCGCGCGCGCACCACCGCCACCGCGAATCAGGTGCAGGTCCAAACCGGAAACCCGTGCACTGCCGGCGGCCCCCTGATCACTCACGCCGGGCAACGCTACTACACCGCGCGGAATCCGAGCTGCGTAAGAACATCCCGTTTCTTCTCGCGCATTCGATCAGATGGACAATCCACCGCCGCCGGACACGACGATCTCCTGCCCGGTGATGTACGCGGCCCCGTCCGAAGCCAGGAACGCGACCGTCTCGGCGATGTCCTCCGGCGTGCCGAGGCGACCGAACGGGTTCTGCTCCGCCATGGCCGCCAGCGTCACGGCGACCTCGTCGGGTCCCATGTGGGCCCGTGTCATGGGGGTGTCGGTGAGTCCCGGGCTGACGGCGTTGACCCGGATGCGGCGCGGGGCGAGCTCCAGGGCCAGCGTCGGGATCATGGCCAGCATCGCGCCGTGCGATCCGGCCGCGACGCTGTTGCCGGGCAGGTTGCGCGTCGCTCCGATGCCGACGGTGAAAATGACCGAAGCTCCGTCGCACAGCAGCGGCAGCGCTTTGACCAAGGTGAAGAACTGGCCTTTGGTGTTGACGGCGAACACATCGTCGTAGGCGGCTTCGTCCCAGGCGTCCAGCGTCATCGGACGGCTGACGCCGGCGTTGAGGAACAGCGTCGTCAGCGTCCCGAATCGGTCCTGGACCTCGGACACCACCTTGTCGGTGTCGGCGAGCGAGCGAGCGTCGGCACGCAACACCAGGACGTCCTCGGGCAGCTCCTCGCGCGCCCGGGCGACGCTTTCCGGACGCTGCCCGGTGATCGCGACGCGGTAGCCGCGGCTGTGCAGAACCTCCGCAGTCGCCTTCCCGATCCCGCTGGTGCCACCGGTGATCAGAGCTGCAGGTGCCGGCATGGTGATCTCACTCCACATTGGTTGGTGTACTGCGCCGAGTTCACGCTCAGGCGCGGCGCGGTGCAGGCAGCGAGCGCCACCGAGTTCGCCTGACGCAACTCTGCCGTTCCGAGCGTCCATCATGCCCCACTGCGGACTATCTAGTCCACTCAGGTGAGCCACGCACGTCGAGTAACCACCGGTATGCATCCTGACGCTGCCACTGTTGCGCCCTCACCTATCTGGACTATCTGGGCCACATTTGCCACGCTTGCGAGGTGACCATGACTCGCACGGGCAAGCGCGCGACCAAGGAACAGCGTGCCGCATCGAAGTACCTGGGCTCGCTCGGCGACTCACTCGCCAGGTGGGTGCGGTCGGCCGGACCGATCGATGCCTACGAGATGCACCTCCCCGTCGACGTCCGCAGTCCGCTCGAATGGTTCTCCTTCACCATCGCCTCGCGGCAGCTCAGCAGGGCGACGGCGGTTTCGATCTACGACCGGTTCGTCGCCCAGCTGGGTGGGTCCGTCACCGCCGAGCGGGTCATCGCGACCGACGAGCCGACGCTGCGCGGCGTCGGCTTGTCCTACCCCAAGGCCAGGGCGATCCGAGCGTTGGCCGAACACGCCGACGACGGTCTGCTCGATCCGGACGGTCTCGCGACCCGGTCGGATGCCGAGATTGAAAGCGAACTCGTGGCCATACCGGGTATCGGTCCGTCGTCAGCGCAGCGGTTCATGATGCTGTACCTGCGCAGACCCGACATCTTCCCGGCCGGCGACCTCACGGTGCGCGCCGCGATCACGGCGTTCGACGGGCTCGAGAAGAGGATCACGCCGAAGGTTGCGGAGCAGCGCAGCGAATTGTGGCGGCCGTATCGCTCGTACGCGACGTCGTACCTGTGGGGCTACATGTGGGAGCATCGTTCTCCGGCGCCCGACCGGTTCTCGCAGGCGCGATAGGCGTAGAGCCAGGATCGCGCTCCATACACGGCCGACCTGCTCAGGCCGTCGGCCACGTGGTCGAGGTCGGCGTCTGCCATCGCGGCCCACTCAGGACGGACCAGTCCCGGTGCCGCCGCGACGACTTCGGCGAAATTGACCATGCCCGCCCGTGACACCGCGACGCCCTGCGGACCCTGGTGGTGACGGCTGCACGCGGCATCGATCGCCCGCACGGCGGTCATGGACTCCGCGGACCATTCGAGATCGTCGGTGCCGGGCACTCGGAACAGGTTGTCCACCAGCTGCTGGGCCAGCGGGACCAGCGCAGCCACGAACGCGTCACCTTGCTCACGGGTCATGAACGTCCACACAGGCGTCGCCGGACGCGCGGTGGCCGGAACGTCGGCGCGCGTCCAGGTGTCGATGAAGAACATCAGCAGCTCCGGGATCGGTTCCGTGGCCGAATGCACGGAACTGTCCGAACCGCCGCCGGGGTACTGCGAGGTCCAGACTGCGCGATCCCCGCCCTTGTCACGGATCGGCGCGTGCACACGCCAGTCGGCGCAGAAGAACGACAGCTCGCCGGTCCGGACATTGAGCAGGACTCGCTGGTAGTGGCCGACCCAGCGGTCCGCCTGGGTCGGCAGCGGCGGAAGCTCCACGCCATCGGGAACCGGCCGGTGCACAACCTCGACTGCGTTGACATAACGGGTGACGGGCATCGTCGGCGTCCTCCCCGTCAACCGAGTGACGTGGAACTTGTTTCGTACTCAACCCTGCAGGTGATCCAGTTTCCCGGTAGAACGGCGCGATTTCCCCGTTGTAGTGCCGACAATCACTCAGAGGTAAGACGTTCCGAAGTGGACATACGACCGGCTCGTCACCGGAACCGCTGGGCCCGGGGCGCACGATGGCCACGCCGCGGCGCCGTGCCGGGAGTGAGTTCGAGGACCCGGACCACCCGATAACGGTGTGGCCTCCACGGCCGGTAAAACGCCTCGATCTCGTCGTCGGCGAGGGGATGGCCGGCGAGGGCCAGCCCGGTCATCCGGCCGAGGTGGAAGTCGCCGAGCGGCAGCGCGTCGGCATCCCCGAGCGCCCGGTGCCCGACCTGCGCCGCGGTCCACACGCCGACGCCCGGCATCAGCGACATCAGTTCGTACGCGCGGGCGGGATCGCCGGCGGCACGGTCGAGCTTGGCCGCATGCCGTGAAACGAAGGTGATCGTCCTCGACCGCTGGAGGTCGACCCCGGCGCGCCGCCATTCCCAGACCGGGATCTTCGCCCACTCCTCGGGAGAGGGCATGACCCGCATCGTCTCGTGCGCCGGTCCCGGTGCCGCACCGCCGTGCGCCCGGACGAGGCGGGCCCAGGCGGCCATGGCGTCCAGGCCGACCACCCGCTGCTCCAGCACGGCGGGCACGAGCGCCTCGAACAGCCGCCCCGTACGCGGAACGCGGAGTCCCGGCAGCCGCTTCCAGGCCCGTTCCAGCACCGGATGCCCCGGCCGGAACTCCTCGGGGCGATCGTGCTCCCCCAGCTCGGCGCGGATGTTCCCGACGAGCTCCTCGGCCCCCGGCCCCCACGCGTCGACGTCCAGATCGTCCAGGCGCTGCTGCCGGATCCGGTAGGTGACCGGCCCTGACGAGGTGCGGGCCGTGCGCCACAGCGTCCCGTCGGCTTCCACCCGGTGGGTGGGGTCGTACCGGCCGCGCCGCAGGCTCTTGAGCGTCAGCTTCGCGTCCACGGGAAAGCCGGGCTCCCAGTGCGTCGACTGGTCCGGTGGCATTTCCAACGTCCCCTCCCTCGAGACGGTTCTCCGGGCGGTCTGCCTCGAGGACCGGAGATGACGGCGGAGGTTCCAGCGCGCCGGGCCGGCGCAGCGGGCTTGTTGGTTGCGCCCGCGCCGCCGACCTGCTCGCGCACTGCTCGGCGGGAGGCGACTGTACCTCGGTAGTGCAGGCGCAGGTCATGGAGCCCGTCTCGACAGCCCGCCGGGAGTTTCAGCTTTGCCGGAGATTGCCGATCACGAATTCGGCCATTTTCGCGAGTCCGCCGCAGCGGTCGTTGTCCCAGTAGCTGCCGGGCAGGTCTTCGCCTTGGATGTCGAAGGTGAGCATCTGGTCATGGGTGACTTGGACGGAGACGGAGCACTCGTACATGTGCCGGAAGACGTGGTAGACGACCGCGGGGAGGCCGGCGATCGACGTCTCGGTCCACGGGTCGAGTTTGCCGTCCTTCTTCAGGCCGTCCACCGACAGTTCGGCGAGTGTCTTAGGGCCGTCGATCGGCTTCAAGGCCGAGATCAGCGCACCGAGGTGGTTGGTCCAGGAACACCCGAAGTCAGAAGGGCCGTTTCGCACGTTCGCGCGGATGTCGTTGGGCGGGTCAGCCACGACGGCCGCGGTCTGGTCCTTGGTGAGCAGGCTGCACGGGTCCGAGTCGAACTTGGCCAGGTCGACGGGCCGGTCGACCTGGGTGAACGGCAGCGGCGCCCCGGTCTGCGCCGGAGCCGGAGGCTGCGAGAGCAGACGGTGCGGCTTGGCCGGACCACACCCGCTGAGCAGACCCGCGGCGAGCACCACAAGCCCGGCCAACGCCCACGCCCTCATGCCCGCGCCACCGACGGCTCGACCCACCACTGCTTCTCGTCGCCCGACGGGCGTGGCGCCGTCATGACCGCTCGCGGCGTCGTGCATCCGGCTCCCCTACTCTGGGTCCCGTCGATTAACGGAACGTGACCAGCGGATCTTACTGCCAATCGCCGACAATGCCGAACCGGACGAGGGACAGCTGCGGCGGCCGACCGCGAGCGACCGTACGTGGTGTCGAACCGGCCCAGAACATCGGTGCGGCGTTCGACAACATCGCGAAAGCGGTTGTGACAAACGAAATTCTTCGTCAACGGCGCGTGCGAAAGCGAGTTCTGTTCTCGCTACGCTGCCATGGCAAAGGCCGTCAATGCCTGGGGGATGTGTGAAGGACGAAGCCGCAGCCGTTTCCACTGAGCACGTGCAGTCGAACGGGCTGATGTTCCGCAATCGTGACTACACCGGCTGGTGGATCGGAGACACCTTCTCGGATTTCGGTAGTGCGCTGTCCGTTGTCGCCTATCCGTTGTTGGTACTGGCGGTCACCGGGTCGGTCGCGGGCGCGGGTGTTGTCGAAGCGGCCGTGATTGTCGGCAGCCTGATGACGATGTTGTTCGGCGGCGTGCTCGCGGACAGATTCTCCCGGAGGGCGATTCTCGTCATCGGCCCGCTGGTCCAGGCCGCCGCGGTGAGCGGCGTCGTGGTCGCGGTGCCGACCGGCCACGTCGCGGTGAGCGGTCTTGCCGCGGTCGGGTTCGTGCAGGGGCTCGCCGGCGGACTGACTCAGGGGGCGCAACTCGCGGCGCTGCGGCGCCTCGTGCCGGACGAGCAGATGGCGACCGCTTGGGGCCAGTACGAGGCCAGGGTCAGGACGATCAAGCTGGCCGGCCCTGCGGTCGGCGGTTTCCTGTTCGGCGTCACGCGCTGGGTGCCGTTCCTCTCGGACGCCCTGTCGTTCCTGGCGAGCGCGGTCGGCGTGCTGCTCATCAAGCGCCCGCTCGGCCCGGACCGTGACGACGAGGACAGCGGTCCCGGCGAATCGGTCTTCGCGAGCATCGGCGCCGGCTTGAAGTTCATCTGGCGCAACGCCTACCTGCGGTTCACGGCAGCGTGGGTCTCCCTGGTCTCGGCTTGCTACAGCGGCCTGGTCCTGCTCGTGATCGTGATCGTCCAGGGCCGCAGCGGTGATGCCTCACTCGTCGGTGCCGTGAGTTCGATCGGCGCCCTCGGCGGGCTCGCCGGGGCACTTCTCTCGAGCCGGATCGTGAAGCGGTTCCCCGGACGGCTGCTGGTCATCACCATGTCCTGGACGATGGCCGTCGTGGCGCTCGCCACGGGTTCGGTCCCCGGCACGTGGCCGGTCGGCGCGCTGCTGGCCGTGATGATGTTCCTCCTCTCGCCGCTCAACGTCGTCTTTGCGACCTACGAGATGAAGATCATCCCGGACGAGCTGATGGGCCGGGTGCAGAGCGCGATGAGCGTCGCGTCGACGTCGATCCAATGGCTCGGCCCGATCGCCGCCGGGTTGCTGGCCTCGGCCTTGAGCCCGACAGCGGCCACGATCGTGTTCGCCGGCATGATGGCAGTGCTCGCGATCGCCACCCACTTCTCCGGCGGCCTGCGAGCGCTCACCAGTCCTGCCGCGGCACCGGCCCGCTAGTCACGAGTCGGGTGCAGGAGCAGTTCGGCGATGGCTTGCACGCGGGCACGGGTGATACCGGTGCGCTGTTCAACCGCCAGCGAGTGGTCGGTGGGCTCGAGTTCCACGGTCGGCCGGACGCCGACGGGCTGGCTGTGCAGGTTGGTTTTCAGGTTCACGGTCGTCGGCTCGTACGTGGGGAGTTCGGTGGCGAGCCAGCCGAAGTAGGGCGGTTCCTGCACCCGTTCCGGTTTGGTCCACAGTTCGGCGACGCGCGCGAAGTTGGCCTCGCTGAGCGACACCCACACGCCCCATTCGAAGTCGTCGCCGGTGTCCAGGGTCGGCAGGACCAGGCGGGCCCTGATGAAGAAGTGTTCGCCATCGATCACGCATTGCTCGTCGCCGAGGATGCTGCCGGGATTGCCGGTCAGGCCGTCGTGCCAGTAGGCGGGCGCGAATGTTCGGTAGCCCAAGGGGAGCTCGTCGTGGTGCCGGCCGCAGCAGGAACAGTCGTACCCGAGGTCGGCGGTCATGGCACACAGCATAGGGATGCTCGGAGCCTCAGCACATGAGTTCGCGCCCATCCACCGAAAGCCACCGCGACGGCAACTCCTGCGGTCCATCGGCCAAGCGGGCAGGATCGGAATTCGGAGGAGAATCGAGGGGGTAGATCTGCGGTGAAGGCTTCCGAGAAGGCCAGGATGTGGGCCTGCCTCGCAGTGTCAGGGGTGCTGGCGGTGACCGCGTGCAGCTCGTCGATTGCGGGCCGGGCTCACCCGGCGAACTCCCCTGAGGCGAAGCAGGCCGAGACCGGGATTGCCCTTGAGAACCTGACCGTGGCTCCGGCCGAGGCGATGACGTACGCCGGTCAGCCCGTCTACGACGCCTGCGCGATCATGAACCCGTTCCTGATGCAGCAGGCGGGGTTCGTGATCAATCCCGAGAACACCTTCATACAGATGAAGTTCACCGGCAATGACGGTCCCCCGGCCCCCGGTTCTGTCACCTACGATCCGTCCGGGACGCACAGCTCGCCGGAACCCGCGTCCGAGTGCCTGATGACGGGCAGAGACGACAAGTACCAGCTCGGCCTGAGTATCGACCAGAAGCAGTACGAGAGCGACGGCTTTTCGAGCGACCGGGACACCATCTGGCGCCTCGCCACCAATCCCGAGGCGCAACAGAGCACCCAGTCCCACACCGTCAGCCACGAGACGCGTGGCGACATGCAGATCTATGTGACGATGGGGACACCCGTGTATCCCGATGAGTACGAGGTGTATTTCTTCTGGGGTGGCGACCAGTACTGGGCCACGTTGAACATGCACGCCAGCGACTACGGCACCCCTGAGGACAGCCCGGGCATCTCCCAGGAACCCGCCGACGCTCTGAAGTTCCTGATCGATCAGATCGCCGGCAAGCTGGCCGCCGGGCCCGGCAAGGTGGGACTCTCCAAGTACCGGTTCGCGCCACCCTGGAACGTGCCGAACGCATGTGACGTGTACCGGCCCGAAGACTGGGGGCTGTCGTTCACGGACGACACCGCGTCCGGCCGGGTTCAGGAACAGTCGTCGATCGGTCCGGTGCGGTTCACCGCCGATGCCCAGGACTCCGGCAAGGGGCCGTGGAAATACGTGTGGAGCAGCTGCTATCGCATGAATCATGCCAACACGGGCAACTTGATCGACCAGGATGGATTGACGGTTCAGCTCGACACGTACGACAACCTTGACGGCGCAACGTACTCCAACCAGGTGCAATGCCACCCGCACACCCCCGGACCGGGTGGCGCGCCTTCGGAGGAGACCGAAGCCGAGCTCGGAGACGGCGACACTTGCTGGGTACCCACGGGCGGCAGCCCGCACCTGCTGTTCAAGGTCGGCCGCCACGTGGTCACCCTGTGGGCCTTCAAGCACGAGGACTACCAGCAGCCCGCGCTCAACGCGGTTTTCGGGAAGGTCGTGAACACGATCGTCGACCGGTTGAAGCAGATCCCTTGACGTCGTCGGCCACCGCCGAGATCACGTCGGACGGTGACCGCGCGCGGACACAGAACATCCGTGGCCGGGCCCGGAAAACCCGGGCCCGGCCACGAACGGCCGCTGCGGTCAGGCCGTGGGGGCGGGCGAGCGCAGGCCGGCTTCTTCCAGGCGCGGCAGGACGTCGGCGGCCAGGCGTTCCAGGCCGGTCTCGTAGTCGAGCCACAGGAGCATCAGGCCGTCGACGCCGGCAGCCGAGAGTTCGGTCACGCGGGTCGCGATGTCGGTGGCCGTGCCGACGAGGGGGTAGGCGCCGTAGCCGGCCTTGAATTCGTTGGCCATGTCGGCCATGCGTTCGGGCGGCATGGTCTTGGCGTTCGGGATGTTGGCGGCGATGAACTCCTCGACCGCCTTGTCGTCGCCCTGGGTCACGATGTAGTCGTGGGCGTACGCTTCGGCTTCGGCTTTGGTGTCCTTCTGCACGACGTAGGCGGAGAGCCAGATCTGGATTTCCTTGCCGAACTTCTTGCGTGCTTCTTCGCGGTATTCGGCCAGTCGCGCCTGCACCGCGCGGGGGTCCGGGTCGTCCGGGATGGTGAAGGCGACTTCGGCGTGTTGGGCGGCGAAGTGGCGGCCGCGGGGTGAGCCCCCGGCATTCAGCAGCACCGGACGGGACTGAAGGGGGTGCGGTTGTGAAATGGCGTTCTTGAGCTCGAAGGAGTCATTCTTGAGATCGAAGGATTCGGTCGAGGACCACAGTTTGTCGAACACCTCCATCCAGTCGTCGCCGTAGGCGTAGCGGTCGCCGTGTTCCTTCATGGCGACACCGAAGAGGTCGAACTCGGGCTGGAACCAGCCGCACACCAGGTTCATTCCCGCGCGGCCGCGGGAAATGAGGTCGAGCGTGGCTTCCGCCTTCGCGACGAACGCCGGATTGACCAGCGTGATCGGCACGGTGCTGATGACGCTGATGCGCTCGGTGATCGAGGCGACGGCACCGGCCCAGGAGAGCGTTTCCATGACGTCCCCCGAATAGTGCCCGTCACCGCCGAAGGGGTGCCAGCGCGACGCGGAGACGAACCCTTCGATGCCGAGCGCGTCCGCCCGTTTCGCGAGGCGCGCGGTGGCCTCCCAGCCGCCGGAGAACCGGTCCGGGTGAAAGGTGAAGGACGCGCCCCCGCCGTTCATGCCGAAGATGCTCAGCTTGAGCTTGTTGGCCGAATCCCGAATGGGATTGGGCTTGACGAAGTTTTGGTCCACGGAAGAACTCATTCCTCGTAATGGAGACGGCTGATGGAAAAACCAACTCAGGTGCCGGACAGTTTCGCGCCGGGAACCTCCGAATCGCCATACCCCTCAGGTGTTATTTCCCGCCCTGCACATCACTCCACTGGCCACCGGGGCGCCGCCCGGAGGCCGAGGCGGCCCAGCGCCGTGTCGGCGGCCCGGTCCACGTCCCGCTTGAGCTGCTCGACGTCGACGGTCTTGAGCTGCTTGTCCTCCAGCACCACGCGGCCGTCGATCACGACCGTCTCGGCGTCGGTGCCGCTGCCCGAGTAGACGAGGTCGGCGATCGGGTTGGCCAGCCGGTTCGGGGACCAGGACAGGCTGGTGGCGTCGAAGACCACGAGGTCGGCGGCGCAGCCGGGCGCGATCGAGCCGATCTCGGCGGACCAGCCCAGCGCGTCGGCGGCGTTGACCGTCGCCATTTCGAACACCGAGTGCGCACCCATGATCAGGGGGTCGCGGCGCACGTCCTTGTGCGCGGCGGCCGCCGCGTACATCACTCGCACCAGGTCCAGGAACCGGCTGATCGCCGCGCCGTCCGTGCCGAGCGTGACGTTCACGCCGGCGGCCACGAGCTCCGGGATCACGCCGTGGGTGACCCAGCCGTTGCCGCCGGTGAGGCTGGCGGACGGCGAGTGGGCGACGGACACATTCGCGGCCCGCAGCAACTCGATGTCGCTTTCGGGCAGCCACGCGATGTGGGCCAGGAGCAGCCGCTGGTCGAGCACGCCGAACCGTTCGTACCGCTCGAGATCCGGGTTGCGGCTCGCATCCGTCTGGGCGCCGATGAAGTGACCGAGGATGCCGGTGTCGCGTTCGTTCGCCCGCTTGACGACGCCCTCGAGCAGCCGATCACTGACGGCCGGCGGGATGTCGAGGTCGTACCAGACTTTCAGGCGGCCGTCGCCGGCGCCGTGGAACCGGTCGTGGATGTCGTCGGCCTCGGCCAGGCATTCCTCGGCGGTCGGGACGCTTCCGCCGAACGGCCCGGCCTGGTCACCGGACTTCGCCGCGAGCACCCCGCGGATGCCGATGTCGAGCGCGGCCCGCGCCGTGGCGGCGGTGCGCGGCCCGGCGCCGTCGGCGAAGCAGGTGGTGCCGTGGCGGATCAGCTCGGCGAAGCTCGCCGAGGCCGCGGTGTAGGCCTCGTCCTCGGTCAGCTGGTCCTCGTGCGGGATGACGCGTTCCTTCAGGCGGTTCACCTGCAGCTGCTCGTCGACGACACCGCTGATCAGGAACGCGCCCGCCGGGTGGTGGTGGCAGTCGATCAGGCCGGGTGTGAGCAGGCCGCCCGGCCGGTCGATCAGCTTCGCGGGCGCGTGGGCGGCGAGGATCTCGTCGCGTTTGCCGACCGCGACGATCCGGTTGCCGGTGACGGCCACCGCGCCGTCGCGGATGATCCGGCGGGTCGCGTCCATCGTCGCGATCGCGCCCGCCGTGATGACCAGGTCCGTTCGCGCTGGCGCGCCGACGTCGTGCGTCACTCGAATCGTCCTCTCGCAAAATGGGCGGGGCCGGTTTTCGGGACCCCGGGCACCCACCCTGTTCCGCGAGAGCGGCCGTGGCCATAACCCTCAGGTGGTATTCCGGTCAGCCGGACTGCGCCAGTCGTTCGGCGCTGCGCATCGCCTCGAGCCGGGACCGGGCGCCGAGCTGTCGATCGACGTGACCAGCGTGCGACGGTGGTGCCGGTCGAGCACATTGGTCTTCCACGAGTTGTCTCCCGTTGTCGCTTCGGAAGCCCTGGAAACGTCGCTGCACCACCAGATCTGACGGTCCTCAGTGTACTCGCGGAGTTCTCCTCCATATCGGTGTCGGCCGTCGAACGGTTTTCAACAGAACGGCAAGATCAATGGTTCACCGAGGCCGCGGACTCGGGCGACAGCAGTGCTGTGTTCGACTGCGTACTCACGCTGTCGGGTCGAACGCACCGAGAACGTCGCGCGGTCGAGGCCCGTCGGGGTGCCGGTTGCCCGGGATCGCGGCGAGGAGTTCGCGGGTGTACTCGTGGCCCGGGTTGGTGAACAGAGCGTCGGTGGTGCCGGTTTCCACGATCCGGCCCTGGCGCATCACGGCGACGTCGTGGGCGATCTGGCGGACGACGGCGAGGTCGTGGGAGATGAACAGGTACGCGAGGCCGGTGTCGGCTTGGAGTTCGGCCAGCAGGTCGAGAACCTGGGCCTGGACGGAGACGTCGAGCGCCGAGACGGGTTCGTCGCACACCACCAGGTCCGGGGACAGCGCGAGGGCCCGCGCAATGGCGACGCGCTGGCGTTGCCCGCCGGACAGTTCGGCCGGGCGGCGGGTGAGCGTGGCCGCGGGGAGCGCGACGCGGTCGAGGAGGTCGCGGGCGCGCGCGAGGCGGGAGGCGCGGTCCCCCAGGCCGAAGGCGCGCAACGGTTCCGTGATCACCTCGCCGACCGAGAACCGCGGATCGAGTGAGGCGTACGGGTTCTGGTAGATCAGCTGGGCGCGGCGGCGCAGCTGCCGCACCTCGGCGCCGCGGGCGGTGGTGACGTCGGTGCCGTCGAAGCGGATCTCGCCGGCGGTCGGGTCGGTCAGGCGCAGCACCAGGCGCGCGGTGGTCGACTTGCCGGAGCCGGATTCGCCGACGAGGGCGAGCGTCCGGCCGCGGTGGAGGGTGAAGCTGACGTCGTCGACCGCACGCAACGTCCGAGCCGGGCCCGAGACGCGCGGCAGCCGGAACTCCTTGACGGCGTTGCGGACTTCGACCAGCGCGGCGGAGCCGATCGGCGCCGGCGCCGAGACCCGAGGGTGAGCCGTGGTCAGGCTCGGCGCGCTGGCCAGCAGCCGCCGCGTGTACTCGTGCTGCGGGTCGGCCAGCAGGCCGGCCGCGGGGCCGGTCTCGACGACCCGGCCTTCGGACATCACCACGATCCGGTCGGCCCGGTCGGCCGCGACGCCGAGGTCGTGGGTGACCAGCAGCACCGAGGTGCCCGACTCCTCCGTCAGCCGCTGCAGGTGGTCGAGGATGACCCGCTGCACGGTCACGTCGAGCGCGCTGGTCGGCTCATCGGCGATGATCAGCCGCGGGTTCGCGGCGATGGCCACCGCGATCAGGGCGCGTTGCCGCATGCCGCCGGACAGCTCGTGGGGGTACTGGCGCGCGCGGGTGGCCGCGTCCGGCAGGCCGGCCCGGTCCAGGACCTCGATCGCGGCCGGCCACGCGGCGCGCCGGCTCGCCAGGCGGTGGATCCGCAGCACCTCGGCGACCTGCTCGCCGATGCGTTTGACCGGGTTGAGCGACACGGTCGGGTCCTGGGGCACGAGCCCGATCTGCGCGCCGCGGACCGTCCGCAGTTCCCGCTCGGACAACGCGGTGAGCTCGTGCCGGCCGAACCGGACCGTGCCCGTGTCGAGGTGGCCGTTCGCCGCGAGGAGCCGGATGATCGCGTGTGCGGTGGTGCTCTTGCCGGAGCCGGATTCCCCGACCACCGCGACGACCTCGCCGGCGCCGACGTCGAGGTCGACTCCACGCACCGCACTCACCTGCCCGCCTCGCGTGCGGTAAGACACCGACAGGTCACGCACCCGCAGCAGCGGTTCGGCCCCGGTCATCGCTGTCGCGCCCATTCGCCGTCCAGGGCCCGGGCGATCCGGTTGGTGGCCAGCACGGTCACCGCGATCGTCAGGCCCGGCAGCGCGGTGAGCCACCACGCGTTGGCCAGGTAGTTGCGTCCGTCGGAGATCAACGTGCCCCATTCCGGCGCCGGCGGCGGCGCTCCGTAGCCCAGGAAACTCAGCGAGGACACGGCCAGGATCGCCGTGCCGATCTCGACGGTCGCCAGCACGACCACCGGGCCGATCGCGTTGGGCAGCACGTGGCGCAGCAGCACCGAGTACCACCGCACACCGCACGAGCGGGCCGCCTCGACGAACACGGCCTGGCGCGCCCTGAGCACCTCGGCGCGCATCACCCGGGCGAACCCCGCGACGCTCGCGATGCCGACGGCGATCGCGACCTTCACCGTGCCGTAGCCCAGCGCGGTGACCAGCGCGAGCGACAGGAACAGGGCCGGGATCGAGAGCAGCACGTCGACGAACCGCATCAGCACGTCTTCGACCCAGCGCCCGACGAACCCGGCGACCAGCCCGAGCAGCCCGCCCGCCACGAACGCGACGGCCAGCGCGATCAGCGTGGCCTGCAAGGAAAGCTGCGCGCCGTGCACAACACGCGTGAACACATCGCGGCCGAGCTCGTCGGTGCCGAACCAGTGCGCGCCGCCCGGGGCCTGGAACAGCTGCGCCGGCGTGCCGCGCAGCGGATCCCGCGAGGTGAACAGATCCGGCCAGAACGCGGCCAGCACCACGAGGACCACCACGACGACCGAGGCCACCAGGCCCGGGCGCCGCAGGAGGAACCGCGCCACTCCACGGCGCTTTCCCGGCGTCCCCCCGGCGTCGGCCGGGTCGGGGCCGAGAACCGCTCCGGCCGCGACGTCGTCGACAAGTCCCTGGCTCACGCGACACCCACCCGTCTCCCGGTCGCGACCACGATCCGCGGGTCCAGCAGCGGGTAGACGAGGTCGACGACGAGGTTCACCACCACGAAGACCAAAGACCCGAACACCACCACTCCCTGGACCAGCGGGATGTCCTGCACCGTCACGGCGCCCGCGGTCACGCGGCCCAGCCCGTCGCGCGAGAACACCGTCTCGATCACCACCGAGTTCGCCATCAGCTGCCCGGCCAGCAGACCGACGACGGTCAACGCGGGCAGCGAGGCGTTGCGCAGGGCGTGTCCCCAGTGGATCCGCGCACGCCCGGCGCCTTTCGCCCTCGCTGTCTCCACGTACGCCTCGTCCAGCGCGGTCAAGAGGCTCTTGGCGAGCACCTGGGCCACGATCGCGCCCGTCGGGACCGCCAGCGCCACGGCCGGCAGCACCAGCCCGCGCACCCCCTCGCCGCCGAAGGCCGGGAACAACTGCAGGCGGAAGGAAAAGAGCTCCACGAACATCAGCCCGATCCAGAACGTCGGCACCGACACCCCCAGCGGCGGCAGGGACAACAGCAGCTGACGCAGCCACCGCTGCGTGGTGTAGGTGGCCAGCACCGCCAGTCCCCCACCGAAGACGACGGCCAGCAGCAGCGCCGCCCCGGCGAGAGCAAGCGTCTGCGGCAACGCGTCGGCGAGCGTGGCCGTGACCGGTCGGCCGGTGGAGATCGAGTCGCCGAAGTCGCCCCGCACCGCCCTGCCGAGGTAGTCGAGGTATTGCAGGATCACGGGTTTGTCGAACCCGTACTCGTGACGCAGGCGGGCGAGCTGCGCGGGGTCGACCGGCCCCGAGTCCGTGCCGGCGCCCGCCATCGCCGACACCGGGTCGCCGGGCAGGAAGTCCAGCACGAGGAACGAGATCGTGTAGGCCGCCCACAGCACGCCCACCGCCTGGGCAATGCGGCGGATCACGTAGCGACGCATGGCGTTTTCACCTCCTGGGCCGGGGGCCGGCTAGCTCAGCCACGTGTCGTGCAGCTGGATCCGGCTGGAGGCCTCGAAGTCGAGGTCGTGCACCTTCGGCGCGACGCCGAGCTCCGTCTGCAGTTCCACGACGGGGATGACGTAGGCGTTGCGCACGACCTCCTGCTGCGCCTGCGCGACAACCGCCTTGCGCTGAGCGGCGTCGGTCGTCGCCGCCTGCCGCGTCAGCAACTCGTCGATTCCGGGCGCGGGGATGCGGTAGACATTGGCCAGCTGCGTCGAGTACTGGCCGCGCAGGATGTCGGGATCCGCGCGCGTCAGGTTGCCCCACAACAGATCGAAGTCACCGGCGGTCTGCGCCTGCGCGAGCTGCGCGATCGGCAGCTGCTTGAGCACGACGTCGACGCCGACGGCCTTCAGCTGCTGCTGCACCAGCTCGAGCGCGGGCTGGTTGGTGGCCGCGTTGGCGAACCACACCAGGTTCAGGCTGAGCCGGGCGCCGTTGCGCTGCCGGATGCCGTCGCCGCCGGGCGTCCAGCCGGCGGAGTCCAGCAGCGCCTTGGCTTTCGCTGCGTCGAACGCCAGCGCCGGGCCTTGGTCGGCGTAGTCGGGTGTCGTGTGCGACAGGACGCTGGTCGCCGGCCGGGTCCCGGTCGGGAACACGGTGTCGACGATCTGCTCCCGGTCGACCGCGACCTGCAGTGCCTGGCGCACCCGCTCGTCCCGCAGTGCCGGACGGGAATTGTTCAGACCGAGGTTGAACACCGCGCCGGGATTCGCCCTCGCCAGCAACGTGACACCGGCCGCCTTCAGCGCGGCCTCGTCGGCCTTGCCGACGCTGCCGATCGCGTCGACCTGACCGGACTGCAGGCTGCCCTGGCGCACCCCGGCCTCCGGCACCACCTTGAACACGACCTGATCGAGGTAGGCCTCGCCCTTCTTGCGCCAGAGCGAGGAACCCCAGTCGTAGCCCGTGCGCTTGGCCAGCGTGATCGACTGGTTCGCCACGTGCTGCTTCAGCACGAACGGACCGGACCCGATCACGCCCTGGCTGCACTTGTCCTGCGGCCGTTTCTTCGCGCTCGCCGAGGATTCGATCCCGAGCGAGAACGTGGAGGTCGCCTGCAGGAACTGGGCATTGGGCCGGCTGAACTGCACGCGGACGGTGCTCGGATCGACCACCGTGGTGGCCTGGACCCCGCTCAGATAGCCCTCGGCCAGCACCCCGAGGGCGCCCAGTTTCGGCACCGCGTCGAAGTTGTCCTTGACCACCTGCGCGGTCAGCGGCGAGCCGTCGCTGAAGGTCACGCCGGGGCGAAGGTGGAAGGTGAACGTGGTCGCGTCCGGGCTGATGTCCCAGCTCTGCGCCAGCCACGGCACGATCTTGCCGGTCGCGGGATCTTGGTCGGTCAGCGAATCGACGATCTGGCGCAGCGAATAGATCGTGTCGTTGCTGCTGACCTGTTGCGGATCCACGCAACCGGCGTCCGAGCCCACCGCGAAGGTCAACGTGCCACCGCTGTGGGGCGGTCCGCTCGCGGTGCTCGTGGCGCCGCCTTCCCCACAGGCGCTGAGCGTCAAGGCAGTGGCTGCCGCCAGTGCGGCGAGGGCCACTCGACTGGTCCGGCGCCGGTGAAGAGACGGTCTCACGGTCGGGTACTCCTAGCTCGTCGAAGGCACGGCGGAACACGACGTCGTGTCTCGCGGCCGGATCACGCGAATGTCGGCGGGAATTCCCGCGGCGGGAAAGAATGCGTCCTCACGATTCGGGCATCCTCCGGCCGGGTTTGCCGCCGGTTCGGGATGCCGCTCGCCGCGAACTCTAATGACCGTTTCTCGCACCGGTCAACGGCGCCGGACGAGCGCGGAAATCCTCCCATCAGACGAGATCCGGCCGTACAAAGAAATGCTTCGGCCGGTGCACGGGTTGTTCCCGGCATGACCATCGGAGTCTCGCTCAACACGACCACCGGAGTCGCCAACTACGTCGACGCCGTCGTCGAACAGGCCCGCGCGGCCGCCGCGGCCGGAATCCGCTCCGCGTGGGTGGGCCAGCGTCTTGACTACGACGCCGCCACCCTCGCCACCGTCCTGGGACGCGAGCTCCCGGGGCTGCACGTGGGCACGTCCGCGATCCCCGTGTTCGGCCGCCACCCCGTGCTCGTGTCGTCCCAGGCGCAAACCGCGCAGGCCGCGACCCACGGGCACTTCCACCTCGGGCTCGCGCTCGGCGCCCGGTTCATCGTCGAGAAGACGTTCGGGCTGCCGTTCGAGCGGCCCGTCGCGCTGCTGCGCGAGTTCCTGACCTCGCTGAGGGCGTTGCTGGACACCGGCACCGCCGACTTCCACGGCGACCGGCTCACCGTCGCGCCGATCCTGCCGGTCACCGTGCCCGGCGCGCAGCCGACGGTGCCGGTGCTCGTCGCCGCGATGGGGCCGAAAGCCTTGCGGGTCACCGGCGAACTCGCCGACGGCACACTCCCCTACCTGGCCTCACCGCGCGTGCTCGGCGAGAACATCGTCCCCGCCATCGCCCAGGCGGCCGAGGAGGCCGGCCGCCCCGCACCGCGGATCGTCGCCTTCGTGGCGGGCACGGTCACGGCGAACGCCGGTGAAGTCCGGGAAAAAGCGTTGCGGGACATGGCGTTCTACGACCAGATCCCCTCCTACCAGCGCGTCGTGTCTCTGGCGGGCGCGCAGCACGCGGGTGAGCTCGCCGTCATCGGGGACGAATCGGCCATCGCCGCCGGGGTGCGCAGTTACTTCGACGCCGGAGCGACCGAAGTGGTGTTCACGCAGACCGATCTCGGCGGTCCCGAAGACCAGGCCCGCACCTTCGAAGTCCTCGGCGGCCTGGCCTGACCGCGAGGGCCACTGTGGACAGTCACTCGGACGCGGCGAAGTCGTGCACGATCCGCCGGAACATCTCACGCTCACGGCGCGACAGCGGCACGCTCGGCTCATCGGCCGCGGCCGACCGCGGCACGGGTATGACGAACCCGAAGTCGAGCGGCGCGGACGGAGGTGCGAGCACCCAGCCGTAGCCGGTGACCGCTCGGGTCAATGCCCGGATCGCACGCTTCATCGTCAGCCTCCCGTACCGGACCGCCTTCCATTCTCGTCGCGGTCGCGGCCGTGTCCAGCCCCGTCCAGCCGGCGGGAGAACAAAACCGCCCGCATCCTGGGCTCGCGTGCAGCCGGGCGGTGAAAAATGCTTGGCTGTGGGGAAAGATTTCGTCGGGCACAGCTCCACGCCGATCGGCAGCCTCGCGCAGGCCGCCGAATTGTGGCCGGTCGGTGCGGTCGCGGTCGTACGGTCCGATGTGGATGTTGAGGTGTTCGGCGACTCGGCCGATCGGTCGGGTGGCCCAGCCTCGCGCGGTCAGCGGGTGCGGCGCCGGCGAGCGGTGAGGATGAGCAGGCCTGTTCCCACGGCCACGAGGAGGAGGCCGGCGCCGAGCCATTGACCGGCCGAGGTGCCGGTGGTGGCGAGTGGGCCGTTCGGGGTGGTGCGGGTCGCGGGCGGGACGACGATGCCGCTGCTTGTCGTCGTGGGCTGGGCGGAGGTCGGCTCGGTGGTGGACACATCGGTCGGGGGTGGCGATGTGGTCGACGTCGGCGATGGTGGCGTCGTCGTCGGTGGTTTCGGCCGGCAGGTGAGGGCGAAGTCGACGTCGGGGGCGTCGGCGGAGGTCGTGTCGGCCGGGGTGGTGGCGGGGCCGTCCACGGTGAAGCCTTCCGCCGGCACGACCTGGACCTGGTAGTGACCCGCTGCGACAGAGGCGAAGGCGTAGCTGCCGTCGGGCTCGGAGGTGGTTTCCGCGAGGACCGCGCCGCTGCCGGTCAGCAGGCGCACCGTGCTCGTGGCGGGCCGGCCGTCGCACGCGCCGGCCAGGGTGCCGCTCACCGTGCGGGTGAGGGCGGCGAGCCAGACCTGGTAGACGGGCCGGCCCGTCAGCACCGTCATGCGCAGGGTCAGCGAGGAGATCGCCGCGGTCGGGCGGAACCAGCCGCTCGCGCCCTCGGTGTCGGGGCCGTTGCCGCGCAGCGTCGCGGTGCCCGGGTCCCACGTCGGCCGGTCGCCGGCGCTCCCGCTGCCGCACGACGCCGGCTTGGGCGTGCCGCCGCAGTAGTTGAAGGCGCCCTGATAACCGAGCGACGCGACGTCGACGCGGCTGCCGTCCGCGCCGGTCGCGCTGACCTGGACGGTGTCGGCATCGACGTCACCTAGGGCGAACCCCCAGCTCGACGCCGGGGCCGGGCGGGCGAAGCTGATCGTGGTCGTCGACGGCGCGCTGCCCGCGGCGGGCCGGATCACCGCGTAGGGCCGCCCGCGCGAGCTGCCGAAGACCTGTCCGAACGGCGTGTCCGCCGCCAGGTACGTGGTCCCGCCGCTCGTCGCGGTCGCGGAGGTCGCGTCGGTCGAGAAGGCGCCGGCCGGGAAACCCGCCACCGGCACCGTCACCGGACCCTCGCCGGACCGCAGGTCCCAGGTCGCGTACGCCGACCCGGCCGCGCCGGCCGGCTGCGCACCGAGCACGCCCAGCAGCGCGGCCAACCCCATGGACACAGCCGGCACCAGCGCGCCTCGACCTCGCCCCATCGACACTCCTCACCCCGCCCTGTCCCCCGAGGCAACCACCCTGACCTGCGCCGACGCAGCACATCTCGGCGCAATCGGTCCCCTTTCACGCAAACGTGTGAAGCCGACGCGGAGATGGCTACGCCTGTTCGGTCCTCGGCAGCCAGGTGCGGTCGGGGGACGCCCGCCGCTTCGGCGATGCGGCGGCGGGACTCGAGCAGCCGGGACCGCAGGGCCGGCAACGGGAGGTCCACGAGGTGACCGTCGCTTTTGACCACGCGGCCGGCGACGAGCACGGTGTCGACCCGGCGCGGATGGCCGGCGCCGACGATCGTGCCGCTCAGCTCGTCAGACCGCGAAGCCGCAGGACAGCCCGGTAAAATCCGGTAGGTGACCGAGCCGCGCGCAGCCGAACCGAGGACCCCGCGACCGGGACCGTCGCGGCGGGACGCGAAGGCGAACCTCGCACGGGTCCTGGACGCCGCCGCCGAGGTCTTCGCGGAGCACGGCTGCAGCGCCACCCTCGCCGACGTCGCCAAGGCAGCCGGGGTCGGCGTGGCCACGGTGTACCGCACGTTCCCGACGAAGGACGACCTGATCCACGACGTCTACGCGCCGCTGTTCGAGCTCGCCGAGAACCAGGCGATCGACGCGAGCCTCGACCCGGACCCGTGGGCGGGCATCGCCGGATTCCTGGAGAAGTCGGTCACCACCCTCGCTCCCGACAAGGGGTTCCGGGAGCTGCTCAGCGGCTCCTACAGCGAGTCGCTCGGCTGGTCGCGGCCCCGCACGCCGCACCGGCTGGCGAAGCTGGTCGAGGACACCCACAACCGCACCGGCAAGCACCTCGGCCGGCTCGTGCAGCGGGCGCGCGAGTCCGGTCGCGTGCGCGACGACCTCGTGGCCGGCGACCTGCTGCTGATGTCGATGGCCGTGCAGACGTCCGTCGAGTTCGGCGGCGCGGCCCACCCCCGCCTGTACCGCCGGATGATCGGCTTCCTGATGGACAGCCTCCAGCCCGCCCGCGACACCCCCACGCCACTGCCCGAACCCGGGCTCACCGACCGGCAGATCTCCGCACTGGAGCGTGGCCGGCGCCGGCGGATCTCGGGCGACGGCTAGGGCGCGGCCGCGCCCCGGCGGAATCCCGGGTCAGGCCGCCGCCGTCTTGATCACCTCGACCACCGCGGCCGCTTGAGACTCGAACAACGAGTGACTCGCCGCCACCTCCGTCACCGTCGCCCCGGCCCGCTCCGCCATCGCGTGCTGCGCGGGTGGCGGAATCATCCGGTCCTCCGTCGCCACCAGATACCAGCTCGGCTTCACCCGCCACGCCGGCTGACTCACCGCGCCCGCGAGAGCGTCCACACCCCACGGCACCTGCGAGTCGGCCAGGAACCGCGCGCGCTCCGGCGTGAGGTCACCCGAGAACGACTCGTGGAACTTCTCCTTGTCCAGGAACAGAAATCCGTTCTGCGGCGGAAGAATCGGCGGCACCGGCGCCCCCGGAGGCGGGTCGGCGATCAGCGTGTTCACCGACTCCCCCTTGTCCGGCGCGAACGCGGCGATATAAGCCAACGCCGCCACGTTGTCGTGAGTACCCGCCTCACTGATCACCGCGCCGCCGTAGGAGTGTCCGACCAGGACAGTCGGGCCGTCCTGCTGATCGAGGATCATCCGGGTCGCCGCGGCGTCGCCCTCCAGCGACAGCGTCGGGTTCTGCACGACGCTCACCGAGTAGCCGTCGCGGACGAGCAGATCGTGGACCTGCGCCCAGCCCGAACCGTCCACGAACCCCCCGTGGACGAGCACGACATTGCGCGCTCCTGCGCTCATGGTTGTCTCCTCAAGACCGTGTTCCCGGTGCCGCTTCCGCCGAATGACCTGGTACGCCATCATGCTATGATCCGGAATAGCTATTCCGATACCGGGTTTTTCACGGAGGTGCGGATGGGTCCCGTTCGGCGACGCCGGGGTGTCCTCACCGGATGCCACGCAGCATTCTGGGGTGGGGCGGTGGCGCTCCACCCCGGCAAGTCGAAGGAACCGTCCCACGAGCCCGAAGTGGTCTCGCCCTACGCCGGCTGATGTGAACCACCAGGAGGAACCATGGCCCAGCCCCGGCCTGCCGGCGTGCTCGCCCGAGCGATCGGCGCCGTCCACCGGACGGCGTTCGGCCTGCCCAAGGGTGGCCGGCGCTACACGGTCGAGCGGGCGGTACCCGTGCTCACCCGCGACGGGGCGCAGCTGCTCACCGACCTCTACCTGCCCGTCGGCGAGGCGCACGGCACCGTGCTCATCCGCTCGCCGTACGGCCGCGGCCTGCCCGAAAGCCTGTTCCACGGCCGCGCGTTCGCCGAGCGCGGGTACCAGGTCGTGGTGCAGAGCGTCCGCGGGACGGGCGGGTCCACCGGCGCGTTCCGGCCCATCGCGCAGGAGACGGCCGACAGCCAGGACGCGGTCGCGTGGCTGCGCGAGCAGGCGTGGTTCACCGGCCGGCTCGCGACCCTCGGCGGTTCCTACCTCGGCTGGACGCAGTGGGCGCTGCTGCAGGACCCGCCACCTGAGCTGCGGGCGGCCGTCGTCCTCGTCGGGCCGCACGACTTCGCCCGCGCCATCCGCGGCACCGGTTCCGTGGCCCTGGCCGACTTCCTCGGCTGGAGCACCACCGTGCAGGCCCGGGGACCGCGCGCGATGCTCGCCGCGCGCCGCCGCGTCGACGCCGCGCTGCGCGAGCCGACGCCGGAAGCCGCCGCGGTGAAGGCCCTGGGCCCCGACCACCCGTGGTTCACCGACTGGCTCGCCCACCCCGACCTCGAAGATCCTTTTTGGACGGGCTACGACGCCTCGGCGGCGCTCACCGCGACGCGGATCCCCGTCCTGCTCATCGGCGGCTGGCACGACGTGTTCGTGGACCAGACGCTGGAGCAGTACCGCCGCCTCGACGCCGACGTCGCCCTCACGATCGGCCCGTGGACACACCTGGACACGGCCTTCAAATCCTCGCGCGTCACCGACCCCGAGGCCCTGGCCTGGTTCGACGAGCACCTCGCCGGTGCTCCGTCGCGGCGGCCCGCGCCCGTGCGGATCCACGTGACCGGCGCCGGACAGTGGCGGTCGATGCCGTCGTGGCCACCCAAGACCGAGCAACGCGTGCTGGGCCTGACCTCGACCGGCGGCCTCGGCGCCGAAAGCAACTCGGGCACCGTCGAGTTCACCTACGACCCGGCGGACCCGACACCGTCGGTGGGCGGGCGCCACATGTCCGCCAAGGCCGGCCGCCAGGACAACAGCGCGCTCGAAGCCCGCGACGACGTGGTCACCTTCACCTCCGCTCCGCTGGACACACCGCTCGAAGTCCTGGGCGCGCCGTCGGTGCACCTGCGGATCACCACCGGCACCACGCCCGACGTGTTCGTGCGACTGTGCGAAGTGGACGAACGCGGCCGCTCGTGGAACGTCACCGAGGTCTTCACCCGCCTCACCACCACCGACGCCCCAGTCACCCTCTCGCTCGGCACCTGCGCCCACCGCTTCGCGCCCGGCCGGCGCCTGCGCCTGCAGATCTCCGGCGGGGCCCACCCACGCTTCGCGCGCAACCCGGAGCCGTGCCACTACACGATCTCGTGCGAGGGTTCGCACCTGACGCTGCCCGTTGCGGCTCTCTGAAGCAAAACGTGGAGCGAGACCGTCCGGAACCGGCCTCGCCCCTGGTGATCGCCGCCGGCGTCAGTCCTGGTGCGCGGTGGCGAGCGACTTTGCCGCCTGCCCGGGCTGAGGTGAGGTGACGGCGCGGGCTCACGCCCGGCAGGAAGGGCCGGTCCGCATCGGAGCGGGCCGGAGCAGCTCGCTCGTGGCGAAGAACTCGGACGAGTCCAGCCGTTCCAAGATCCGCCGGACGGCGGGGGAGAAAATCAGCGACAGCTCGGTCGAAGCCTCCCGGCAGTGCCGTTGCAGACTGAGCAGCACCGCGATTCCCCGCACCGACAGGAAGTTCACCCCGCTCAAGTCGACGACCACGCTGTGGTGCGGCGTCCGGCACAGAGCGTTCACCTCGTCGGCCAGCCGCGGCGCCGTGGCCAAGTCGACTTCGCCGCCCACCATCACCAGTGCCTGGCCGGGCCGGGGATGGCGGGTTTCCACCGCCAACGACGAACGTCCGCTGGTGTCGATATTTTTGAAGGAGCGAGCCATCTGAGCTCCCCGCGCTCGGATCCGAGGCAACCGAGAGGCGGGGCCGGGCCAGACGAAAACCATGACGTGGCTCTGTGTTCCACCACGTGAAGACCACCATAGCCGCGCGGTACGTCCCGGACAACCGCACCGTGGCGCTGGGTGGCACCGCCGCGCGGCGGGCGGGTGGACGACCGCGGGCCGGTTGGGCGGTCCGGGGCGGGGTACCCGAGGCTCGATTCCGCGAAGAGCCCAGCCGGCCGAAGCACCGGCCGACGAGTTCGGCAGCAAAGGAGACGATCCATGGTCGAGGTGACCCGCAAGTTCGCCGTCGCCGCCGCGCCGGCCGAGGTACAGGACTACCTGAAGGACTTCGCCAACGCCGAAGAGTGGGATCCGGGGACCGTCTCGTGCGACCCGCTCGGCCGCGGGCCGGTCGAGGTCGGGTCCCGATGGCGCAACGTCTCGAAGATCGCGGGCGTCAAGACGGAGCTGACGTACGAGCTGACGTGGCTCGAACCCGGCCGGGTGGTGTTCGTCGGCCGCAACGACACCGCGACTTCCACCGACGACATCGGCCTCGCCGCCGACGGCGCGGGCACCACGATCACCTACCACGCCACGATCGAGTTCCACGGTGCCGCCAAGCTCGCGGCGCCACTCGCCAAGGTCGTGTTCGAAAAGGTCGGCGCCGACACCGAAAAAAGCCTCACCCGGATCCTCGGCGCACCGGAGTGACGCGGTGGCAGGAAAACGGCTCCCGCCGACCAGCTGCATGACCGGCGGGAGCCGCTCCGACCGCGATACCCCCTCGGGCGGGAACCAAACTTCTCCAGGTCGCAGAGGTTTTTCGCACACCAGGATCTCGCCGGCGGCGGTTACCTTCCCCGGCCGCGGGTACCCGGGGTGCGGAACGTCGGCAGCGATGGGGACAACCCGAGGAGAGAACGATGATCGAAGTGACCCGCCTCGTCCGGGCTTCGCCTGCGGCGGTGTTCGCCGTCCTCGCCGACGGGTGGTCCTACGCCGGCTGGGTCGTCGGCAGTTCGCACATCCGCGACGTCGACGCGACGTGGCCGGCGGTCGGCAGCCGCCTGCACCACAGCGTCGGCGCCTGGCCGGCGCAAGTTCAGGACAGCACGGTGGTTCTCGCCGTGCGACCGGGTGAATCCGTGAAGCTCGAAGCCCAGGCGTGGCCGTTCGGCACAGCCGAGGTCGAAGTGACGTTGTCCGTCCAAGATGGACAGACTCTGGTCAGGATGTCCGAGCGGGCGCTGCGCGGACCCGGCAAGCTGCTCCCCGAGGCGGTGCAGGCGCTGGTGCTGCGGCCGCGCAACCAGGAATCCCTGGCCCGTTTGGCCGATGTGGTCGAGGGCCGAGAGCGGGCGCGGGTCCGGCCGTAGCGACGCCACCGCCGCGCCGTCCGCTTCATCAGCCGTACACCGCGCGATGGGCCGTGCGGATCAGTGCCGCGTATCCCCCACCGAGTACGCCGTCGCGCGCCAGGGCGGCGCGAGCGGCGTTGGCACCCGGTCCACCGTGGACCGCGCCGCCGGGGTGGGCCGAGGCACCGGCGAGGTAGAGGCGGTCGACCGGCGTGTCCGCGCGGCCGAGACCCGGGACGGGCCGGAAGAACAGCTGCTGGTGGAGCGCCGTGGTACCACCGTTCACCGCGCCACCCACGAGGCTCGGGTCGTGACCGGCGAGCTCGGCCGGGCCCTGCACGCAGCGGCCGACGATCCGGTCGCGGAAGCCCGGCGCCTGCCGCTCGATCGTGTCTTCGATCGCGTCGGCTCGGCGGGCCGACGCCGACGCGGTCGCCACGGACCCACGCGGCACATGGGTGTACGCCCACACGGCTTCGGTCCCGGCCGGCGAACGCGTGGGATCCGCGGTGGTCATCTGGCCGAGCAGCAGGAACGGCCGGCGCGGCACCCGGCCCCGGCCCAGCTCCGCGCCGAACGTCGCGAGACCGTCCTCGTCGCAGCCCAGGTGGACGGTGCCGGCGCCCGCGGCGTCCGGCGCGGTCCACGGGACCGGGCCGCTCAAGGCCCAGTCGACCTTCACCGTCGCGCTGTCCCACTCGAACGCCTCGAGATCCCGCAGCAGGCGGGCCGGCAGCCACTCCGGCGCCACGAGCTGCCCGTACAACGCGGGCGCCGGCACATCGGCCAGCACCGCCCGGCGCGCGCGGACCACAGTCCCGTCGGCGCAGCGCACCCCCACCGCGCGGCCGCCGGCCACCAGGATCTCGGTCACCCCGTGTTCACAGTGGAGGGCTCCGCGTCCACCCAGCCTGCGCAGCAATGCCGCCACCAGCTCGCCCGCTCCGCCTTCGGGCACGGGAAACCCGACGTCCTGGGCGAGCATCGTCAGCAGCCAGCCGAACACCGCGCTGCCCGCGTTGTCCACGGACAGGTCGCTGTGCGCGGCGTTGCCCGCCAGCAGCAGCCGCGCGCCTTCGCCGGCGAACCGTTCCTGCCCGAACCGCCGTGCGGGCAACGTCAGCATCCGCGCCAGCCGCAGCGCGTCGGCGGTACCGGCGCGCCGCAGCAGCTTCACGGCGGGCCGCACCGGAGGGAACGGCGTGAACAGCGCGTCCAGCAGTGGGTCACGCAGCCCTTGCCACTGGGTGAACAGCTCCCGCCACGCGTCCCCGTCGGCGGGCGCGAACCGAGCCACCGACCGGGCCGTGCGGTCCACGTCGCGCGAGAGCACCACGCATCGGTTGTCCGGCAGGACGTGCGCGAGCACGTCGGGCGCGTGCCGCCAGCGCAGCCCGTGTTCCTCCAGGCCGAGGCCACGCAGGATCGGCGACGCGGCGGCCATCGGGAAGAAGGCACTGCACAGGTCGTTGCGGAAACCCGGCGACGTCACCTCCGCGGTGCGCACGGCCCCGCCCGGGGCGTCCGTGGCTTCGAACACCAGGACGTCCCAGCCGGCGTCGGCGAGCAGGTTCGCCGCGACGAGCCCGTTGTGCCCCGCCCCGACCACGATCGCGTCGGCGGTCTCCATCACGCCGACGCCGTGCCGAGGTTCCCGGTCGCGCCGGTGATCACGATGCGCACGCCTCCCGGATAACCCCGGTTCGGCCGGCGGAAACCCGGGAATCGTCCGGCGGCCGCGGCGGTCGCCGGCGAGTCGGCTTGAGCTGGGCGCGGGCGGGGTACCCGGGGCCGGTGAACGACGACGTCACTGAAACCGTGACCATCACCCCGTACGAAGACGGGCCGCTGCTGGTCCGCGGTGCCTTCGAGCTCCGCTCACCGGACGGCGAGGTCATCGACCCCGGCCGGGGCACGGTCGCGTTGTGCCGGTGCGGGCTCTCGGCCGTCAAACCGTTCTGCGACGGCACTCACAAGGTGCGGGGCTTCCGCGCGGCCGCCGGGCGCTGACCCCGGCGCCGGGCGCAGGGACGAGCGTCCTTCGTCCCATTGCGTGAGCAGCATCCGGCCGAACTCCCCTTCCACCGCCAGCGCGCACGCCGCTCCGAAGAGGACATCGCCCGCGGCCGACGGGTTCTCACGGGCGAACGTGCCGCACAGATCGTGCGCGGCGATCTGCTCGTGGACGGCGTCGGCCTCGACGTGTTCGTCGTAGAACCGCGTGGCGGCGGCATCGCCACCCAGCCGGCGCAGTCCGTTGCCGTAGCGGCGATTCGGCAACGACGACGTCATCTCGAACGCGGCCAGGTGCCCGAGCGCCGCGCCCAGCCAGCGGCGGTGAAACCCGAACAGGGACATGAGGTTGCTGACCGCGAGCGTCACCGCCGGGACGCGGTCGACGTAGTGGCCGTAGCCGTCGTCCAGCCCCAGCGAGCGCAGGGTGCCCCGGAAGAGCTCCGAGTGCATCCGGGCGAGCCGGCCCTGCCCGTATTCGTCGGCCTGGATCTCGACCAGTGCCGCCTTGGCCGCGCCGGAAAGCCGGGGAATGGCCCAGCTGTGCGGATCGGCCTCCTTGAGGTGGTAGACCGAGCGCTGCGCCACGAACTCCCGGAACTGCTCCTCGGAAGCGCGCCGCTGCAGGAACTTCGCCACGGGTGGCCCTTCGTCCGCCCGCACCAGGTCGGCCAACGCCTGCGCCACCGCGTCCGGCCGCACCGGGGTGGGCGGCACGAGCTCGTGCAGACCGGCCACCCATCTGCGTTCCAGCTGCCGTCGCATGCCCGTGACGAAGGGAGCGTGTTCCCAGGCGGCGTCGACGTCGTCGAAACCGCGGTAGCTCAGCTCGTAACAGATCCACAGGGTGAGCTGCAGGTCTTCGTCGTGGCACACCGGCCCGCCGGCGCCGGCCGGTACCGCACTGGCCGCCGCGTCGTCCGGCTCGGACCCGAGCCGGGTGACGACCGCGGCACTCGCCGGACCGCGAGGATGGGGCAGACGCATGGAACCTCCTGGTACCCGGGGGAAATGTGCCCCACCGGCCAGGGTGGCCGGTGGGGACTCCTCAGCGGTGGCCGAGCGCCGTCCGGATACCCTCCGGTTCGGACCGGGAAACCGGGGGCGGCGCGGGAAGGTCACAGGCGGGACAGAGCAGCCTGAGCGCGGGCGGCGGGATCTGTCCTCAGGCCCGGTCCGCCAGCCGTCCGGGCCTCACCCCTGGACGAACTCCTCCGAGTGCTCGTTCCACCAGCGGGCGATGTCGGCCCGGCGGGCGAACCAGACGCCGCCCTTGGCCTGGGCGTATTCGATGAACTCCCGCAGCGCCCCGGTGCGTGCCGCCTGACCCACCAGGCGGGGGTGGAGGCCGATGGACATCATCTTGGGCCGGCCCTTCGAGCCTTCGAGCCACAGTTCGTCGAAGCCGCGCTTGAGGTAGTCGAGGAACAGGCTCGGTGACCGGGTGCCCTGGATGTCGTTGTAGGTCAGCGAATACGGGACGACGAGCTGCCGGACTCCGTTCACGTCGACGTAGTAGGGCAGGTCGTCGTTGTAGGCGTCCGAGTCGTACAGGAATCCGCCGTGCTCCACGACCAGCTCGCGCGTGTTGATCGAGGGGCCGTAGCGGCAGTACCAGCCGCTGGGCGCTTCACCCCACGTCTGGGTGAAGGAGGCGACGGCTTTCTTGATCCGGTCGGCCTCTTCCTCGCGCGACAAGCGCCAGTGCTCTTCCCAGCGCCACCCGTGCCCGAGCAGGTCGTGGCCGGCTTCGCGGGCCGCCGACGCGACCTCGGGGTTGCGTTCGAAGGCCACTGCGCAGCCGAAGAACGTGGCTTTGACGTCGTACTCGTCGAAGAGGCGGAGCAGGCGCCACACGCCGACGCGGCTGCCGTACTCGTACATCGATTCCTTCGCCAGGTCCCGCAGATGAGCCGGGAAGGCGTAGTCCACTTCGGCGAGACTGTCGTTCTCACCGTCTCCCATCTCGTGGGAGTATTCGGAACCCTCCTCGTAGTTCACCACGAGGTTGACCGCCACCTTGGCGTCGCCGGGCCACCGGACAGCCGGCACGTCCTTGCCGTAGCCGACCAGGTCCCGGCTGAGATTGCTCGGAATTTCTCGCATCGACCGCAAATCCTCACTCACGAAGTTTTCGTTCTACTTGGCGGATCCGTGCAGGACCTCGAGGGGCACCCGATGGGTTTCCGGAACGAACAGCGCCGCCAGCGCCAGCCCCAGGTACATCACCGCCACGATGGCGAACACCCAGAACTCGCCGACCCCCTGCAGCAGCGAGCTGGCGACCAGCGGCAGAAGCGCGCCGCCGACGAATCCGGTGTTGACGACGACAGCCGTGCCGAAACTGCGGACCCGCGTCGGGAAGAGCTCCGGCGCCCACGTCCAGATGGTGGTGTTGACCAGGAGCACGAAGATCTGGAACACGAAACCCAGCGTCAGGATGAGCCCGTCGCCTTGCGCGAAGATGGCGAAGGCGAGCACGGCCACGGCACCGCACACCGCACCCACACAGACCACGGTCCGCCTCGAAATGGCGAACCCGCCGTAGGAGGCGATCGCGCAGCCGAGGAGACCGCCCAGGTTCTGCAGCATCGTGAAGGTCACGCTGCCCTGCACCGAATAGCCCCGGTCGACCAGCATGATGGGCATCAGCAGCACCACGCTGAACTCCGCGCCCCACGCCAGGAACGCCGCGATTCCCAAGGCGACGGTGCGCCGGCGAAGCGGCTTGGTGAGCACGCTCTTCAACGCCTGGGACGCGGGCCCGTCGCCCTGCGCGCTCTCGGAAACGGCAGCGGTCTGGCTGTCGACGTAGGAGTGGACTTCGCCGCCCCGCAGGCGCAGCTTGCCGGTCGCCAGCCGCGTCAGTGCCTCGTTCGCTTCCCGGATCTTGCCGCGGCTCAAGAGGTACGCGGGTGTCTCGGGCAGGTACCGCCTGAAGAAGAAGATCAAGATCGCGGGAAGGCCCAGCAGGCCGAAGGCCCACCGCCAGTCGTCGGCGCCGGCGCCGACCCACGAGGCGAACGGGCCGATCACCAGCAACGTGTAGGCGTAGGCGAGAAACAGGCCGACGCCCGCGGAGATGGTGTTGAACAGGGAGACGAACACGCCCCGGACCTTGGTCGGCGTGAGCTCGGACAGGTAGGTGAGCCCGACGGCGATCTCACCGCCGACCCCGAGGCCGGTCACGACCCGGGTGACCCCGAGAATCGTCGCGTTCGGCGCCAGGGCCGAAAGCACCGAGCCCAGGCAGTAGATCCCCAGGCTGACGGCCAGCAGGCTCCTGCGGCCCAGCAGGTCCGCGACCACTCCGCCGACGATGCCGCCGATCACGATCGCGATGAGGCTCACCGTCGAAAGCAAGGCCAAAGCGGAGGCGTCGATGCCGAGATCTTTTTGGAGAGAGGGGCCGAGCGCGGAGAGAATGAGCTGCTCGAAGACCTCGAAGAGGCCGCCCAGCACCACGAGGGTGAGCGCCAGGTAATGGGTTCGGGTGAGCCCCATGTCATCGATGATTTCACCAAGTGACCTGGGTTTTCTGCCCATGGCGGCTTTCGCATCGAATGCCATGATTGCACTTCCTACGTTCGAGTGTGGGTGATCCGAGCCCTCAAGACACCCTTTTGGCGCGTGTTGACGGCCGCGAAGGAGAGGGGAAGGAGAACACGGAAACGAGGTCCTCGCCGCCGGTGTTCTCCAGTGCGTGCCACGAAGCCGCCGGGATGAAGATCGCCTGGCCTCGCTCGAAATCGATGACACCTTGGTCCGTGTGCAGTTGCCCGGTCCCCTGGGCCACGTACATGACCTCGGAAGTCGCGTGCGCAATGGTGTCCGTCCTCGGCGATCCTGCCGGGATCGTCACCACACCGAGGCAGTTCTGGATCTCGGGGACGTTGGCCGCACTCAGCAGCAGGCCGTCCGCCGGCGGGTTCGCGGGATCGTAGGTGACCTGGACGTACTTTCCCGTGACGGTGACACTGTCAGTCATTCGTTCCTCTTCCGGATTCGGTCGCCAGACCTGGCCACTCGACCCCAACCTGCCCGGGGAAGAGCTGTTCCTTGTTGAGCCGCAAGTGATCCCGCATGGCATCCTCGGCACCGCGAGGACCGTCGCTGCGAATCGCGTCGAGGATGCGCTGGTGATCGTTGATCAGCTTGAGGCGGTTTCCGCGGTCCTGCAGCACGATCTGGTTGATCAGGACCCACAGGGGCTGCCGGTCGATCTCGACCAGCTCCAGCGCGAAGTGGCTGAGGATGTGGTTGGGGCACATCGCGGCCAGGTCGGCGTGGAAGGCCATGGAGTGGTTGACGAAGTCGGGTAGCTGCGCCGGCTCGTCGATCAAGCGGGCGGCCAGGTCGAGCTCGTGCTGCACCTTGTCCAGGTCGAGATCACCCGGACTCGCCGCGAGAAGGCGGGAAAGTGGCGGCTCGACCACCAGCCGGGCGGCGATGACGTGCTCGGGCGTCGAGCCGATCTCGTTTCCGGAGCGCTTGAACAGCCCCCGGCTCAGGTCGGCCACGTAGGTGCCGTCGCCGTGCCGCGCCACGATGGCGCCGCTGAGCTCCAGCGCGAACAAAGCCTCGCGCACGCTCGCCCGCGACACCTCGAACTTGGTGGCGAGCTCACGGTCCGACGGAAGCCGGGCCCCGGCGGTCCAGCCCCCCTGCTGGATCTCGCTCAGAAGGGCCTGAGCCACGCGCAGGTACCGCCGCTGCGGCAGGGCGGTCCGCTCGGACTGGTCTGAAGACTGCATCCGCAGAGGTTAGACCAGTGCCCCGGGTCGCACAAGAGTCGACTCATCGGTCTGACAAGGGCGCAGGCACCGGCTCTGAACTGCGGGTATTACGGATGGTGATCCGGTGAATCCGGACTGGAACAGGCGTCTGATCCGAAAAGAAGGCCCCCGCCGGCCGACGACCTCCCGGCAAGGGAGGACCTTCGAGCGACGGGGGCCGTCTCGGGTTCACCGCGGAACGTGAAGTCCGTCCGCGCTGTCCACGGGTCAGGAAATCGTGGTCGACCGGCTGAGCGACTCCCACGTGGTGACGTCGGCCAGCAGGGCCTCGTGGTGCTGGCGCAGGCCGTCGACCGCGTCTTCGCCGAGGAGGAAGTGCAGCGGTGGGTTCTCGGACTCGAGGACCTTGACGATCGCCGCGGCGCCCTTGGCCGGATCGTTCGGTTCCTGGCCCACGACGTTCTTGACCATCTGCCGCAGTTCGCCCGAGGTCGCGTGGTAGGCGGGGTTCTCGGGTGTCCACTGCAGACTGGTGCTGAAGTTGGTGCGGAACATCCCCGGCTCCACCACCACGACCCGGATCCCCAGCGGCGTCAGCTCGAGTGACAGCGCCTCGCCCAGCGCCTCGAGCGCGTGCTTGGTCGCGTTGTACCCGCCGAGACCCGGGAACGTCATCACGCCGCCGAGGGAGCTCATCACCACGATCGTGCCGCTGCCCTGCTCGCGCAGCACCGGCAGGACGGCCTGCGTCAGCTCCACCGCACCGAAGAAGTTGACGTCGAACATGGCGCGCAGGTACTCGGCCGAGGTTTCCTCGATGGCGCCCAGCACGCTGAAGCCGGCGTTGTTGACCAGCACGTCGATCCGGCCGAACACGGCGAGCGTCGCGTCGACCGCGGCGCGGATCGAGGCCGGGTCCGTGACGTCCATCGCCGCGGTGCTGACCCGGTCACCTCCGGCCTCCGCGAGGTCGGCGAGGGTCTCCGGGCGGCGCGCGGTGGCCATCACCCGGTCACCGGCGGCCAGCGCGGCCCGCACGAGCTCGCGGCCGAAGCCGCTCGAGCAGCCCGAGATCAGCCAGACGCGGCCCGGTGTTTCGTTCGTCATTCCCATGCCTTTCCCTTGGTGTCCAACAAGGTCGATGGTCGTCCCGGGAGCGTGGCGTCGTCCAACACCGGTTGCCTGTCGTGGTTGTAGGCTTTTCCTGTGACCCCTGATCTTCGGCAGCTGAGGTACTTCGTCGCCGTCGCCGAGGAGTCCAGCTACACGCGGGCGGCCGAGCAGCTGCTGATCAGCCAGCAGTCGCTGTCGCAGCAGATCACCTCGCTGGAACGCATGCTGGGCGCGAAGCTCTTCGACCGCGACACCCGCGGCACGAGCCTGACCGCGATCGGCACGCTGTTCCTGCCCGAGGCGCGCGCGGTGCTCGCCCGGGCGGACGAAGCGTTCGATCTCGTCGCCCGCGCCACGCGCGGCGAAGTCGGCCGCCTGTGCCTCGCTTTCCTCGCGACCACCACGAACTACCTGCTGCCGCCGGTGGTGCGCGCGGTCCGGCAACGGCTCCCCGAGCTCCGGCTGACCACCGAGGAGACGACGATCGCCCCGCTGGTCGAAGGGGTGCGAAAAGGACGCTACGACGTCGCGTTCACGCGACCGCCGCTCGTGTCCGATCTGGAATCCCGGACGCTGGTGATCGAACCGGTGTGCGCGGTCCTGCCCGAAGGCCATCCGCTCGCCGACCGGGCCGAGGTGACGCTCGCCGAGCTGGCCGGCGAACGGTGGGTGCTGACCCCGCGCAGCTCCTGGGAACCGTGGCACGAGGCGTTCGACAGTTCCTTCCGGACCGCCGGGTTCACCCCCGACGTGGTCCACCGCGACGCGAGCGTGCAAGCACTGCTCGGCCTGGTCGCCGCCGGAGTCGGCATCACGCGCCTCGCCCGGTCGGCGCGCAGCCTGCGCCGCTCCGGGGTGGTCTTCGTGCCGATCGCCGGCGAGGTCGTCTCCACCGAGATGGTCTGGCTCGAGGGCAACGACTCCGCCGCGCTGCACGCCCTGCTCGACGTCGTCACCGACGTCGCCGCCTCCACCGACTTCGCCGCGGCCGGCTGACGCGCACCAGGGCGGCGGCGCTGCCGTCCAAACGGGTCAGGCGGCGAAGCGTTCGCGGATCTCCACCGCCTTTTCGAGCATCTGCCCGGTGCTCTTGAACCAGTCCTGCAGGTTCAGGTCCACGATGAGCTCGTCGGCGCCGGCCTCCTCGGCCGTGTGGATGTCCTCCACGATCTGGTCGAGCGTGCCGACGAACGCCGAACGGCCGGATCCCGCCGGCCGGTCGGTGAAGGTGACGTTGCCCACCACGACCAGCTCCATCCGGCTCGCGTCCCGGCCGTACCCGGTGGCCATTTCCCGGATGCGGTTCCAGTCCGCGCGCAGTGCCGCGGCTCCGGCCGGCCCGGGCGTGGTGAGCAGCGGCAGCCAGCCGTCCGCGCGCCGCGCGATGCGCTCCAGGGCCGTGGAACTGGAGGCGCGGCCCAGGTTGCTGGCGCCGCCGGCGAGCATCACGGGGATCTTCGAAGCGGGCTTCGGCAGGACCGACGCGTTCTCGATGATGACGCGAGGGCTGCGGAAGGTCACCGGATCCGGCCCCCACACGGCGTCGAAGACGTCCAGCATCTCGTCAAGGAAGCGCCCGCGATCCGCTCGGGTGGCGCCGGTGGCCCGCAAAACGTCGCTGGACCAGCCGGCGCCCAGGCCCGCGATGACGCGGCCGCCGCTGATCCGGTCGACCGTCGCCAGCGCCTTCGCCAGCGGAACGGGGGTGTGCAGGGCCGCGATCAACACGGCCGTCCCGAGGCGCACCTTCTCGGTCACCACCGCCGCTGCCGTGAGCACCGCCAGGGGGTCGGCGGTCTGGCGCCCGCTCTCCGGCCACGGCACGTTCGGCGGCGCGTACGGTTCCAGGGGTGTCTCGGGGAACAGCAACTGTTCGTAGGTCCACAAGCTCGCGTATCCCGCCGCTTCCGCCGTTCTGGCGGCTTCGACCACGTCGCGCTGCAGATCCACTTCCAGCCGCTGGGGCAACCGCAGTCCCAGTTTCATTCGAATCTCCGTTGTAATCGTCACCAGTCCCTACTGCGAGTCTGAACACTCACATCGATGTGAAGGTCAAGGTAGACTGGGTCACATGAGAATCGGAGAGCTCGCTGAGCGCACCGGCGTCTCCCGTCGGCTGCTGCGCTACTACGAGGAGCAGGGCCTGATCACGCCCACCCGCTCCTCCAACGGTTACCGCGAGTACGGCGAGCCGCACGTGGACGTCGTGCAGCAGATCAAGGGACTGCTCGACGCCGGCCTCCCGACCCGCATCATCCAGCAGCTCCTGCCGTGCCTGGACAAGCCGCACACCATCTACGCGCCTTTCGTGACCCCCGAAATGATCGTCACTTTGCAGCGCGAACAAGCCCGGCTTTCCGAACGCATCGAATTCCTGACCCGCAACCGCGACGCCATCACCGACTACCTCGGAACCGTTCTCACCGTCAGCGAACGCCGGGAGCCGGCCGCGTCGTGAATTGACGCGCGGCCCCGTCCTAGACTTCCTCGCCCTTTTCCCGCGACGCCTGCACACGGGCGATGCGCTGGGAGGTGCGGCGGAGGTGCCTGGCCATGATCTCGCGTGCCTTTTCCGTGTCGCGGGCGGCGATGGCCTCGACGAGGTCGCGGTGTTCGGTGGTGCCGCGGTGGCCCATGAGCGGGGCGGCCACCTGGGCCTCGCGCAGGGACATCAGCAGTGGGCCGTGGAACGAGTGGACCAGCATCTCGATGGCGGCGTTGTGGGTGCACTGCGCCACGCGGACGTGGAACGCCGCCGACATCTCCATGTTGTACTCGCCGCGTTTCAGGGCGGCCTGGTGTTCGTGGGTCATCTCGCGTAGTTCGTCGACGTCCGTCTCGGTCGCGCGCTCGATGACGATGTCGAGGATGCCGAGCTCCACCACCTGACGGGCCTCGATGACCTCCGGCCCCGTCATCGGCGAGAGGTTCACGAGGTCGGCGAGGTTCGCGCTGAGCGTGGTCGACGAGGGGGTCGTGACAAACGCGCCGCCGCGGGCGCCGACGCGGATCGCGACGAGGCCGGCGGCCTCGAGGACGCGCAGGGCCTCTCGGACGGTGACGCGGCTGACGCCCATCTGCTCGCACAGGGCGCGCTCGCTCGGCAGCCGGTCGCCGGGACGCAGTTTGTCGGCGCGGATGAGCGAGCGGATCTGCTCGACGATGACCTCCGACATCCGGCTCGACGACACGACGTCGAACAGCCCGCTGTCGGCCCGCGGAGCCGCCGCGGATCCACCCCGCCCTGCTGGTTCCATGCCGCGATCCTCTCACAGGAACGCCGGAACGCCCGCCGTCGCGGCGCCCGCCGAAGGGTTGACCGGCAGCTGGAGGGCGCCTTATGGTCATATCGTCGTTCGGACTAACCAATAGACCAGAGGTTCAGAACAGCCAGGAGGCGCCGTGAGGGAATCCGTCGCACTGGCCTGCCGGGTGCTCGCCGCGACCGGCCTCGTCGAGCACGTGCTCGGCCACATCAGCGTCCGCACGTCGCCGGACGAGCTGCTGGTGCGCTGCCGCGGCCCGCGGGAGTCCGGCCTCCGCTACACGACGGCCGACGACATCCGGCCGGTGCCGCTGTACGGCACACCCGACACCGGTGAGTGGAGCGTGCCCAACGAGCTGCCGATCCACACCGAGGTGCTGCGGCGCCACCCCGAGGTGACGGCCGTGGTCCACGCGCACCCACCCGCCGTGGTCACCATGGCGCTCGCCGGGCTGCCGTGGCTGCCCCTGTTCGGCGCCTACGACATCCCGGCCGCGCGGCTCGCCGCCGACGGAATTCCCGTGTGGCCGCGCTCGGTGCTCGTGAACGACCACGACCTCGCCGGGCAGATGGCCGACGCGCTGGGCGACCGGCCCGTCCTGGTCCTCAGTGGACACGGGCTGGTCAGCGTGGCCGGCGGCGACCCGGAAACGGCGGTGGCCCAGGCCGTGCTGCAGGCCATCGCCGTCGACACGCTCGCCCGGCACACCCTCGCCGTCGCCCAGGCCGGCGGGAAGCCGGTGGCGATCCCCGACGAGGACCTCGCGCGCCTGCCCGACCTGGGCGGGGCGTTCAACGTCACGACCCTGTGGCGGCACGTGGTGCGGCGCACCGAAAACCCCTGAAGTCCCCCGCGAGTACGACAAGGAGAGCAGTAGTGCGTGACGAGTACCTGAAAGGTGTCCTGGCCAGCGAGAAGAAGAACCTCGATTCCTCGGAGATCGCGGCCCGCGACGAGTTCAACCGGCAGCACCCGCCGAACAAGGGCCTGGTCGTGGAGGACGACCTGCGCAAGATGGAGCTGCCGGCCCGGCCGTGGCGCAACAACCGCGGCCACTACTTCGACCTCGCCGACTACGAGGTGCTGAGCGCGCACATCTCGGAGCTCAAGCCGGGCAACAACTCCGTCCGCCACCGTCACACCACCGAGGCCTACCTCTACGTGGTCAAGGGGCACGGTTTCTCGCTCATCAACTACGACGACGAGCCGATCGAGGTCGTCGAGTGGCAGGAGGGCACGCTGTTCGCGCCGCCTCGGTGGGCGTGGCACCAGCACTTCAACCTCGACGGCAACGACACGGCCCGCTACCTCGCGATCCAGGACACGGGGCTGCTGCGCACCATGCGCCTGCACAACATCGAGCGCCACGGCGTGCAGCTCTCCCCCGAGGAGGGCAAGCAGCTGCTCGACGCGGCGGTCGAGGCCGGCACCACGCACGGCGCGCGCAAGTAGCCGGCCCCTCGGCCGTGCTCCCGCACCCCAGGCGGGAGCACGGCCGAGCCACGAACCCATCCGACCTGTGAGGAGTGCCCGTGCCCGAAGGAACACCCGTGTCCGAATGGCTCGACCCGAACGTCGCGACGTCGTGGCTGGAACAGGACAGCCTCGTCGGATTCCTCGTGCTGCCCCGGCGGATCGCCGCCACGCTCGTGGCGGGCGACCGGCCGCGGACGAAGCTGGTGGCCGACATCGGCAGCGGCCCCGGTGACTTCCTGGAGGTCCTGCTCGATCTCTTCCCCGGCGCGCACGGCATCTGGACCGACGTCTCCACCGTGATGGAGGAGGCCGCCCGCGCGCGGCTCGCCCGGTTCGGAGACCGCGTTTCCTACCGGCTCACCGACATGACGGACCTCGCGCAGCTGCCCGGTGACCTCGACGTGGTGATGACGTCGCGGGCCAGCCACCACCTGAACCCGGCGCAGCTGGCGCGCTTCTACACCGAGGCGGCCGAGCACCTGGCGCCCGGCGGCTGGCTGCTCAACCTCGACCACATCGGGCCCGGTCCGGTGTGGGACGCGCGCCTGCGCGCGGCCCGCAAGCAGCTCATCCCGCCGTCCGACAAAGCCGGTGCCCACAAGCACAACGACGCCCTCCCGTCGGTGGCCGACCACTTCGAAGGCCTCGCGAAGGCCGGGTTCACCGACGTCGAGATGCCCTGGCGCGGCCTGTACACCTGCCTGCTGGCGGCTCGTCGTGACGGTTGACGGATCCCGCCGGCTCGCCCGCGTCCGCGTCGCGCTCAGCGGCCGCGAGTGGGCGTCGCTGGGTGGCATGGCCACGGTCGTCCTGCTGCTGAACCTCGTCGGCTGGGGAGTGCTCGGCCTCGTCGTGGCCCCGGAGCACCACGCGCTGGCCGGCGGCGGGTTCTTCGGGGTCGGGCTGGGCGTCACGGCGTTCACGCTGGGGCTGCGCCACGCGTTCGACGCCGACCACATCGCCGCGATCGACAACACCACCCGCAAGCTGATGGCCGACGGCGGACGGCCGCTGTCGGTCGGGTTCTGGTTCTCGCTCGGGCATTCGACCGTCGTGTTCGGACTGTGCCTGCTGCTCTCGGTCGGCGTGCGCGCGCTCGCCGGATCGGTCACGGACGACTCGTCGGCGCTGCACCGGGTGACCGGCCTGATCGGCACGTCGGTGTCCGGGGTGTTCCTCTACATCATCGGGATCGTCAACCTGGTGGTGCTGTTCGGCATCCTGCGGGTGTTCCGCGAGATGCGCCACGGGCGGTTCAGCGAAGCCGAACTCGAGGAGCACCTCGCGAAGCGCGGCGTGCTGAACCGGCTGCTGTCCGGCCTGACGAAGGCGGTCCGCAAGCCCTGGCACATCTATCCGGTGGGTGTCCTCTTCGGACTCGGGTTCGACACCGCGACCGAGGTCGGCCTGCTCGTGCTGGCCGCCGGCGCCGCCACGTTCGCCCTGCCCTGGTACGCCATCCTGGTGCTGCCCGTGCTGTTCGCGGCGGGGATGACGTTGTTCGACACCGCCGACGGCTGCTTCATGAACTTCGCCTACGGGTGGGCGTTCGCGAAGCCGGTGCGGAAAGTCTTCTACAACCTCACCGTGACCGCGCTGTCCGTGGCGGTCGCGCTGGTCATCGGGACGATCGAGCTGCTGTCGATCCTCGCCGACCGGCTCGGGATCGTCTCGGGCCCGCTGGCCGCGATCGCCGGCCTCGACCTGAACAACGTCGGCTTCGCGATCGCCGGGCTGTTCGTCGCGACCTGGCTCGTCGCCGTCCTGGTCTGGCGGATCGGCCGGATCGAGGAGAAGTGGTCGGCCCACCTCTCCCTCGACCCCGACCGTTAAGCGCCCGGCCCGCCGAACAGCTCCGCCACGCCCGCGACGGTGATGCCCTCCATCACCTCGCGGGCGGTGTGCGCCACCGGCAGGTCCTGGCCCACGCCGTCGGCCATGCGGAACGCGTTGGCCAGATCCTTGCGGTACCAGGTGAAGCGCATCAGTTCGAGCTGGGCGAGCGTGGCGCTCGCGGCCACCCCGTCGAGCAGCGCCCGGCGCAGCTTCGCCGGCTCGACGCCGAGGTCACGGCCGAGCCGCATCGCCTCGACGATCGCCGTGATCTGACCCCAGTGGCACAGGTTGTTCACCGTCTTGCCGACCTGGCCGGAGCCGAGCGGACCGAGGTGGTGCACCGCTTTCGTCCACGACGCGAGCGCCGGGCGCACGCGGTCCAGCACGGCTTCCTCCCCGCCGACCAGCAGGACGATCTCACCGTTCTCGGCGCCGCGGACCCCGCCGGTGAGCGCCGCGTCCAGCACGGCCACGCCCGCTCCCCCGGCCTCGGCCTCGACGCGGTGGCAGGTCTCGGGGGTCACCGAGCTGCAGATCAGCAACGTGGACCCGCGCTCGGACCCGGCCAGCACGGCCGACGACACCTCGAGCACGTCCTCATCGGACGGAACGATCACGAGCACCACGTCGCACCCGCCGAGCTCCGCCGGGGACCCGGCCGCCCGCGCACCCGCGGCGACGAGCGTGTCCGCTGTGGATTGATCACGGTCGTACACCACCGTGTCGCGGCCGGCGCCGACGAGGTGCCGGGCGATCGGCGCGCCCATCGCCCCCAGCCCGGCCACACCGACGCTTCCGTGGTTCGACATCAGGACCTTCCTCCCCGCCGGCAGGGCCGCGCCCCGCGGCAGTCGAAGCGAAAGGGCCTGCCTCGTGGTGAGTGCACGAGACAGGCCCCTTCGGACGGACACCTCAGACGGCGCTGGCGGCCTCGGCCAGTTCGCCGGTGTACTCCGGAGCGTTTTCGAAGTAGTGCACCTTGTCGTAACCGAGGTGCTTGAACATGCGGTTCTGCGCGGACAGCAACCGCAGCGGGGTGCCGTCGGCGGCGTAGTGCACGGCGATCGTGTTCTGCGGGACGTAGAGCGTGTCGCCCTTGGTGATCTCGTGCCGGGTCGGCGTCTTCGCGACCCGCGCGTAGTACTTCTCCGCGATCTCCTCCTGGACCTCCCAGTGCAGCGAATAGCCGGAGCCGTCGAGCACGTAGAGGACCTCGTCGGCCATCTTCCAGTGCTTGCCCGAGCGGCTGCCGGCCGGGATGTCGAGCTCGAAGACGTCGACGGAGAACTGGCGCAGGTCCGTCCGATCGGGACTGTTGAGCACGCGGACGCGGCCCATCGGGGTCGTCTCCCAGACCGTGTCCTCCTGGCGCACCACCTTCTTGCGCTCCAGCACACCGTCGGTCCAGATCCGCGACCAGTCCTCGCGCTCGCCGAACTCGTCCGGCCGCTCGATCGGACCGCCGCGGCCCTGCTGCAGCAGGCCCAGGAACATCCAGGTGCACTTGGCCTTCATGACCAGCGCGACGGCTTTTTCGTCGTACGGGTTGTAGTGCCGGTGCACCGAGTCGGTGTGGACGAAGACCAGTTCGCCGGCCTTCCAGTCGTACCGCTGGTCGTCGTGGATCTCGTAGCCGGCACCTTCGAGGATGTAGAAGGACGCCTCGTTCTGGTGTCCGTGTCCCCGGTTGGAGCTGTGCGGCGGCAGCTCGACGAAATGGACCTGCAGCGTCTGGGTCAGGAATTCCTCGTCCCCAGGCCCGATCCGCCACCACGTGCGGGACTTCTCCGAGTCGCCGGAGTGGCCGACCTTCGCGTCGTCGACCACCACCGAGTCGTCGCGGACCCGTTCGGCGGCCAGCTGGGCCTGACGGAACTGACCGAGCCCGTAGGTCTCAGAAGTCAAGCCACGTACGAACACGCGTCCCTTCTTGCCCATGCGTTCCTCGCTTTCCCGCGCCTTGGCGCTTTTCGACGGAGGCAGAACATGTTCCTCCCGGACGCCCGGCCCGGGTACGCTCCGAAGTATAGGCCTAACTGTCCTACCAATCCAGAGCCCGACCGTCCGGGAGGCTTCCTTGAGCGACGTCCACCTCAGCATCGCGACGACCGACTACGACCATTTCCGCGACTTCCGCACCGGCGCCGTGCGCGCCCAGGGCATCGACCACACCTGGTCGACGCTGAGCCACCACGAGATCTTCGCGCGGTTCACCGCGAACCGGGAGTGGGACGTCGCCGAGCTGTCCTTCGCCAAGTTCAGCGCCCAGATCACCCGCGACGAGCCGGACATCGTGGGACTGCCGGTCGTCTGCTCGCGGCTGTTCCGGTTCGGTTCGTTCTACGTCAACCGCAACAGCGGTATTCGTTCCGTGGAAGACCTGCGCGGCAAGAAGGTCGGCTCGCCCGAGTGGGCCCACTCGGCGGCGGTGTACATGCGAGGCTGGCTGCACAACGACATGGGCGTCAAGCTCGACGAGATCGAGTGGTACCAGGCCGGCGCGAACGCCCCGGGCCGCGTCGAGAAGGTGGAGCTGACGCTGCCACCCGGCGTGCGGCTCACCCGCGTGACCGACCGGTCGCTGTCGGACCTGCTCGCCGCAGGCGAGATCGACTGCGCGATCATCGCGCGGCCCCCGACGTGTTTCCTCGAAGGCCACCCCGACGTCGTACGTCTTTTCCCGGACTACCGCGAAAAGGAACAGGAGTACTTCCGCGACACCGGGATCTGGCCGATCATGCACTTGATCGCGATGCGCCGGCAGATCCTCGACGAGCACCCGTGGGTGGCCCGCAACCTCTACAACGCGTTCCTGGAGTCGAAACAACGCAGCGTCGAACGGCTGCTCGACCCCGCCGTCTCGCGTTACCCGCTGCCCTGGCTCGCCACCTACGGCCGCGAGATGCGCGACCTGTTCGCGGGCGACCCGTTCCCGTTCGGCATCGAACCCAACCGCGCCACCTGGGAACAGCTGCTCACCTACGCAGCCCAGCAGGGCATCGCACACCGGCTCGCCACGGCCGACGAGATTTTCCCGGCCGGGATCATGACCGAGGTGGTGGTGTGAACCCGTCGCGGTAATCGGCCATTCGGCCCTACGGTTTCCGCCGGTTTTTGGCAGAATGACTGAACTTCGCCGCTGGGACGCGCCCGTCTGCACGCACCGCACACGGGCCGTCCCGCCCTGCGCTCACCGTCCGAAGTGGATCCGCGCCCCAGGATTTCGATCGGGACCAGCATCGGGTCCAACGGTTGACAAATGGTCATACCATAGGTCCATACTGCTCGGACCGAACGGCCCGCGGCCTCAGGCACCGGGCCCCTCGGCACCCGAAGCTCCGCGACAGTTCCGCACTCACATCGTGGTGAGCCCGCCTTGTTCCCGGCGGCGGTCCGCTCACCGAAGGGAACCGCAATGCTCAAGAGGCGAAGCACCCGACGGACCGTCTCGGCCGTCCTCGCCGGCGGCCTGGCGTTGACGATGGCCGCCGCGTGCGGCTCCGGCGCGGCCAGCTCCACCGACGCGGCCCAGACGACGGCCGACCAGCGCAACCCCCAGCAGCTCGCCGAGGTCGCGGCGAGAGAAGGCGAGGTGGTCTGGTACACCACGTTCGCCGACGCCGACGTCGCGCCGATCATCGCGTCGTTCAACAAGGTCTACCCGAAGGTCAAGGTCAACGCGCTGCGGCTGAGCGCCGACAAGATCCCGCCCCGCGTGATCACCGAACAGCGCGGCGGCAAGTTCAACGCCGACGTGGTCTCCGGTGACTCCCCGCAGATCGCCCAGCTCCTGCAGGCGGGCGCGCTGCAGCCCTACAAGCCGGTCGACGCCGCGCCGCTGCCCGCCGGGCTCAGCCTCCCCGACGGCTACCAGGGTGTCGTGTACGCCGTCACCACCGTGCTCTCCTGGAACCCGCAGGTGCTCGGCCAGAAGGGCCTGACCGCGCCGAAATCCTGGGAGGACCTCACGAAGCCCCAGTGGCGCGGCCAGTTCTCGATCGACCCCGGCGCGGTCAACTGGTACGACAGCCTCATCGCCGCGATGGGCCACGACAAGGCCCTGGCGCTGCTGAAGGGGCTCGGCGACAACTCGCCGGTGTTCGTCGAGAGCCACACCCAGTCGCTGACCAACGTGCAGGCCGGCGAGCCGCTCGCCGCCGCGACCGCGTACGGCTACAAAGCCTCCAGCCTCAAGAAGAAGACGCCGAACACCCTGGACTTCGTCAACGGCACGCCGTTGCCGGCGTCGCTGAACCTCATCGACGTCGTGAAGAACTCGCCGCACCCCAACGCCGCCCGCCTCTTCGACGACTGGATGGTCTCCAAGGCCGGGCAGCAGGAGATCGTCGACGTCACCAACCACACGTCGGTCCGCCCGGACGTCACCAACGACGCACAGGTGTGGGACGAGACGAAGTGGCCGGCCGCCTGGGGCCACCCGAACCTCTCGCAGGCGGACTACAACAACGAGCTCGCGGAAATGAAGTCGGCTCTGAAAGCGCCGTGACCCCCGACGGCGGACACCGCCGGCGAAAGGACCCCCGATGACCCTGCTGGACACCCGACCCCCCGATCCGGCACCCCACGAGACCGTCCGGCCCGCGAAGACCTCGCGGTCCTGGCGCTCCCTGCTGCAGCCGCGCTACCTCACCCTCGCCGTGGCGGCGATCGCGGTGGCCTACCTCGCGCTGGTGCCGGTCGGCACGATGATCTACGCCAGCCTGCAGACGTCGTTCCTCGGCACCGGCGTTTCGACGTGGACCCTGCGCAACTACGCCACGACCTTCACCGCCGACGGGTTCGGCACGCTGGTGCTCAACTCGTTCCTCTACGCGGGGCTCACCGCGATCGTCTGCACGGTGATCGGGTTCGGGCTCGCGTGGCTGGTCAGCCGGACCAACACCCCGTGCAAGACGTTCGCGCAGCTGGCGGCGCTCGTTCCGCTGATCGTGCCGGGGATCCTCAACACGGTGGCGTGGGCGCTGCTGCTCTCCCCCGAACGCGGGCCGCTCAACGGGGTCCTGCGGTCGGTGGGGCTGCCGGCGTTCAACATCTACTCGATCGCCGGCATGGTGTTCGTGCAGTCCATCCACGTCGCGCCGGTCGCGTTCCTCATGGGCACGGCGGCGTTCAGCTCGATGGACTCCTCGCTGGAGGAGGCCTCGCTCGCGTCGGGCGCCTCTCCCGTGCGCACGTTCCGGGTGATCACGCTGCGGATGGCCCGGCCGGCGATCCTGTCGGCCGCGCTGCTGATGTTCATCCAGACCATCTCGACGTTCGAGGTGCCGCAGCTGATCGGCGTGCCGGGCCACACGTACGTGTTCGTCAGCCGGATCTACAGCGCGCTGCAGGCGTTCCCGGCCGACTACGGCACGGTCGGGGTGATCGGGGTGTTCGTGCTGGTGATCGCGTCGATCGGGCTGGCCCTGTCGCAACGGCTGAGCCGGCGCTCGGCCACGCAGACGATCACCGGCAAGGGGTTCCGCTCGACGGTGCAGGACCTGGGCAAGTGGCGCTGGGCGGGGCTGGCCGTGTTCATCCTGTTCTTCGTCATCGCCGTCGTGCTGCCCCTGGCCATGCTGATCTGGTCCTCGCTGCTGCCGGGTTACGAGCCGCCTTCGCTGAAAGCCTTGGGAGACCTGGGATTCGGCAACTACGCCCAGATCTTCCGGCAGCCGGCCCTGATCGAGTCGGTGCGCAACAGCGTCGTCACGGCGGTGAGCTCGGCGGTGATCGTCACCGCGCTGAGCGCCGTGGTCGCCTACCTCACGGTGAAGACGAAGATGTTCGGCCGCGGGCTGCTCGACGGGCTCGCGACGGTGCCGATCGCCGTGCCCAGCATCGTGATGGGCGTCGGCATCCTCTACTGGTACCTCGCCGCGCCGCTGCCCGTGCACCTCTACGGCACGCTGACCATCCTGGTCGTGGCGTTCGTGACGATCAGCCTGCCGTACGCGATGCGCTACCTCGTGCCCGGCATGGCGCAGATCAAGGACGAGCTCGAAGAGGCGGCCACCGCGAGCGGGGCCTCCTGGCTCCAGACGTTCCGGCGGGTGTTCATCCCGCTTCTCATGCCCTCACTGCTGGCGGCGTTCCTGTACACGATGATCGTCGCGTTCCGCGAGATCTCCGCGGCGATCTTCCTCTACTCCTCGGGGTCGGAGGTCGTGTCCGTGAGCATCTACGACCTCTACTCCAACGGGTCGTACCCGGTGGTCGCCGCGCTCGGCGTGGTGATGGTGCTGTTCCTGACGATCCTCGTCGCCGGTGTCCGCCTGCTCGGGCGCCGCTTCGGGATCCAGGGCGCGAATCAGAGCTGAGCAGACCCGACAACCACCGTAGGAGAAGGGATCCGAAGATGATCAGGCTGACCGGACTGACGAAACGGTTCCCGGGCCGGACCGTGGCCGCGAACGCGGTCGACGGGATCGACCTGGAGATCGCCGAGGGCAAGCTGGTGACCCTGCTGGGGCCCAGCGGCTGCGGGAAAACCACGACCCTGCGGCTCATCGCCGGGCTGGAACGCGCCGACGCCGGGTCGATCGAGCTCGACGGCAAGGTGGTCTCCGATCCGCGCAACGGGGTGTTCGCCGGCGCGCACCGCCGTCCGATCGGGATCGTGTTCCAGTCGTACGCGATCTGGCCGCACATGTCGGTGGTGCAGAACGTGATGTTTCCCTTGCGGGTCAACAAGCCGCGGATCCGCGCCGCGGCGGCGCGCAAGAAGGCGCTGGATGCGCTCGACCTCGTGGGCCTGGCCGACTTCGCCGAACGCCCGGCCCCGGCGCTGTCCGGTGGCCAGCAGCAGCGGGTCGCGCTCGCCCGCGCCCTCGTGCGCGAGCCGAAGGTGCTGCTGCTCGACGAGCCGCTGAGCAACCTCGACGCCGGCCTGCGCGACCGGATGCGCGACGAGATCCGCGCCGTGCAGCAACGGCTCGGCATCACCACGGTGTTCGTCACGCACGACCAGGACGAGGCCCTCGCGGTCTCCGACGACGTGGTGGTGATGAACAGCGGCTCGATCGTCGAACGCGGCCGGCCGCAGGAGATCTACACCCGCCCGCAGCAGGAGTTCACCGCGCGCTTCCTCGGGGTCTCCAACACGCTCACCGGCGTGGTCACCGAGGTGTCGGACGCGGGCGTGTGCGTGCAGGTCGGGCCCGGCCGGCTGGTCTGCCGCGCGGGCTCGGGGCTGAGCGCCGGCGACACCGTGAGCGTGTTCATGCGGCCCGAGAGCTTCGGGTTCTCCCGGAAGCAGCACGACGCCGAAGCCTGGAAGGGCACCGTGGAGTTCAGCATCTACCACGGCGACTGCTGGGACTACTACGTCCGGCTCGGCGACGACGTGCTGAAGGTCCGCGTCTACAAGGAGAAGGTCGGTCTCGCCCACGGCGACCCGATCTTCCTGCAGCCCGAGCCCGAGGACGCGATCGTCCTGCCCGCGCACTGACCCGAGAGGAGCACGGCCGCCGATGAGCGCCCCGTACCCCCTGTCCGCCCAAGCCCCCGGTGTCCCCGCCCCGCTGCCCGGGTTCGACTACCCGGCACCGCGGTTCCCGGGCTACCTGCTGCAGGAGCGCACCGACGACCTCGAGGAGCTGATGCCGCTCGCGCGGGCCCACGTGCGGCGCCGGTACGGCCGGTCCGCGCTCGGCGACGTCCGGCCCGGCGACGAGCTGCTCATCGTCACGTTCCCGCACCAGCACGAGCTCGTGTTCCAGGCCATCCGCGAGGCCCTGCTGGAGATCGGCGTCGCGAAGGTCGACCGCATCGACGTGACCGACCTCGGCATGGAGGTGAAGTCCTACAGCGCGGCCGAGGGGTGGCGGGAGATCACCGACCGGCTCCCGCCGATGATCGAGGAGGGCATCGAGTTCAACGTCGCCGCGGCGGCGCTGAAGCGGTTCCTCGACGACCGCCCCGGCTACACCGGCGTCTACGCGGGCGAAGCCGGGCGCTCACACTGGAAACGCGCCGCCGGCAAGCGGATCCGGAACAACTGGGTGTACTCGACCTACGAGGACTTCATCTCCCGCGCCAACGGGATCCCCGACGAGATCTGGCGGACCGTGGACCTCATGGTGGTCGACGCGTTCCGCGACGCCGCCGAGGTCCGCATCACGAGTCCCGAAGGGACGGACCTCGGCTGGCAGGTGAGCGAGCAGCAGGCGGAGCTGTGGCCCAAGGGCGCCTATATCTCCGGGCACATCCTCGGCTCGACGATCCAGGGCATCCGGTTCGGCCACCCGGCGGAGACCTTCCTGCGTGAGGCGAAGACGCTGATGCCCACGCTCAACGGCGTGATCGGCGGGACGAGCAACCACACGGGCTACTTCCCGCACGCGTCGGTGACCATCGAGTCGGGGATGATCACGAAGATCGAGGGCGGCGGCCGCTACGGCGAGCTCTGGCGCGAGGTCGTGGAACGCTACCGGGACACGCACTACCCCGGCTTCCCCTACCCGGGCTGGGCGTACTTCAACGACGCGTCGATCGGCACCAACCCCAAGAGCTACCGCCAGATCGAAACCCTGTGGAACTACAACGACTCCTGGACGAACCTGCCCGAGCGCGCCCAGGCCGGTGTGATCCACTTCGGCTTCGGCGCCGAGCACTGGGACCAGACCTTCCTCTCCTACGCCAAGGAGAACAAGCTGCCGACGATGCACTTCCCGCACGTGCACAACCTGTTCGCCACCTACGAGATCCGGCGGCGCAGCACCGGCGAGTGGGTCAAGCTGATCGACAAGGGCCGGATCACCGCACTCGACTCCGAGCGCGTGGTGCGGCTCGCCAGCAGCCTCGGCGGCACGCACCACCTGGAGTACGACTGGATTCCCGCGGTGCCGGGCATCAACTACCCCGGGGACTACCACCGGGACTACGCACCCGACCCGGTGTCGTGGATCCGCCGCGAGCAGAACGGGGAGTTCGCCCGGTGACCGCGCCCTTCTACCTGCCGGCCGGCGATGAGGTCGACCTCTTCCGCGCTGCCTACGACCAGCGCATCCCGGTGCTGCTCAAGGGACCCACCGGCTGCGGCAAGACCCGGTTCGTCGAGTACATGGCTTGGGAGATCGCGAAACAGCGCACCGGGCCGCCGCCGGACGAGCCGCTGGTGACGATCACCTGTCACGACGACCTCACCGCCGCCGACCTCGTCGGCCGGTACCTGCTCTCGGCCGAGGGCACGACGTGGCTCGACGGGCCGTTGACGCGGGCCGCGCGCACGGGCGCGATCTGCTACCTCGACGAGGTGGTCGAGGCCCGCAAGGACACCACCGTGGTGCTGCACTCGCTGACCGACCACCGGCGGACGCTGCCGCTGGAGCGGCTCGGCACCACCGTGGCGGCGCACCCGGACTTCCTGCTCGTCGTGTCGTACAACCCGGGCTACCAGGTCACGAGCAAGGATCTCAAGCCGAGCACGCGGCAGCGGTTCCTCGCCATCGAGTTCGGCTACCCGGACCCCGATCTGGAGGCCGAGATCATCGCGCACGAAGCCGGGGTGCCCGCGGACGTGGCCGAGGCGCTGGCCGCGCTCGGCGCCCGGATCCGCAACCTCGACGCCGCCGATCTCGTCGACGGCCCGAGCACCCGGCTGCTCGTCCACGCCGGCGCGCTGATCGGCCGCGGCGTCGCACCGCGGCGCGCGTGCGATCTCGCGCTCGTGCTGGCCACCAGCGACGACCGGGACGTGCAGGACGCCGTCCGGCAGGTGACGCACGCCGTGTTCGCGGCATGACGGCGACGCTCGCGCACCTGACCGAACTGACCGGCTCGCTCTCGCTGTACTACCGGGCGTTGTGCGGGCGCGGCTGCGAACTGGTGCCCTACGACGACGAAACCGAGCTCCGCCAGCGGCCCGACACCGCGACGACCGTGCGGCTCCCGTCGCACGTGCACTCGGGACCGTCGTGGTACCAGGTGGCGCTGACGCACCGGGCGCTGCACCACGAGCTCGGCACGTTCGAGCTCGACCTCGCCCGGCCGGAGCCGTTCTTCCGGCGGCTGCGCCCGGCCGGCCTGCGCGGCGGGCTCGACCGCTTCGCCGGCCTGTTCGGCCGGACGGCGCTCGCGGTCGAGGTGTTCACCGTGCTCGAAGACCTGCGAGTGGACGCCGCGGCCCTGCGGCTGTTCCCCGGTCTGGCCCCGGTCTACGAGCGGGTGCGCGACGACGAATTGGCCACGAGACCGGATCCGGCCGAGCTGCCGGCCCGCTCCGCGGCCGCCGAGGCGCTCGTCCGGCTGAGCCTCGGCGCCACCTCGATCCGGCTGCCGCTCTCACTGCACCCGGCGGTCACCCGGATGGCCGCCGTGGCGCGAGTGCTGACCGACCGGGCGTCCACTGTGGAATCGACGGCCGAGGCGGCGATCCGGTGCTACGGCGTGCTGGCGCGGCTGCCCAACCTCGCACCGGCGACGGGCGCGGGCATGGCGGTCGCGTTCACCGAGTCCGAAGTGGACGACGGGTTCACGCTGCCGGGTCAGGAGTTCCGGCTCGAAGGCGACGAGGTGTTCGACGTCCGGTTCGCGCCCGTGCGCTACCGCGACGTGCCCGGTCCCCGGTACCTCGGGTTGTCGGCTTCCGGCATGCCGCTCACGGAGGCAATCCTGCGGATGACCGGCGAGGAAGCGCAGGCGGCCGACGAGTTCACCGAACGCTCGCTGGCGGCCGAGAGCGGACAGGTCGACGTCACGACGGTCGAGCGGCCGCCGGAGCCACTGCCGCACGACCACGGCCCCGACCTGGACGACCACCACCACGGGGGAACCGGCCCCGTCCACGCGAACGGACGGCACGAGTTCACCTACCCGGAGTGGGACCACCGCGCCGGGAAGTACCTGACCGACTGGTGCCTGGTCCGCGAGAAGCGGCCCCGTTCGGGGCGCAGCGGCCGGGCGCACCGCGACGCACTCAAGCGCAACCGCGCGCTGCTGCCCGCGCTGACCGCTCAGCTGGAACGCATGGCGCCGCTCGGACGCCGCCGGCGCACCCGGCTGCGCCACGGCGACGACCTCGACCTCGACGCCTGCGTCGAGGCGATGGCCGACCTGCGGATCGGCCGGACGCCGGGCGAAGCCGTGTACAGCGCGCTCGAACCGGTGGCCCGCGAAGTGGCCGTCGCGTTCGCGCTGGACCTCAGCTCGTCGACGGCCGAACGCCTGCCCGAGCGCGACGACGGGATCCGCCGGATCCTCGACCTGGAGCGGGAATCGGTCGCGTTGCTCCTCGAAGCGGTGGAGCGGGTCGGCGACACCTACGGCATCTACGGCTTCTCCGGCACCGGCCGCGAGGACGTCGTCGTCTCGGTCGTGAAGTCCCTCGACGAGCGCCGCACCCCGGCGACCCTGCGCCGGCTCGACGGGCTCGTGCCGCAGCACACCACCCGGATGGGCCCGGCCATCCGCCACCTCACCCGCCGGCTCGCCGCCCACGGCGCGCCCTCGAAACTGCTCGTGCTCGTTTCCGACGGCCGCCCGTTCGACCTCGACTACGGGCAGCAGTACGGCGAGGACGCCGTGCTCGGCTACGCGCTCGCCGACACCACGCGCGCGCTCGCGGAAGCCCGGCGCGCCGGTGTCCGCCCGTACCTCATCACCGTCGACCCGGCGGGCGGCGACTACCTGCGGACGATGTGCGACCCCGACGAGTACCACGTGATCGCCGATCCGCGTGACCTGCCGGTGGCCCTCGCCCGGCTGTACGTCACCGCCCGGCGCGCGTAGCGGGAATCAGTGCCGCCGGGAATCAGTGCGGCCGGGAGAGGTCGCCGGGCCGGAACCCTTCCACCGTCGAGCTGACGAGCCCGTCGAACTGGTCCTTGTCCTCCCGCGGGTAGACCCAGCGCAACGCGGCCATCGACGCGGATCCCGTGAACCCGCGTTCGTAGAAGATCTTGCCGTCGCCCTGGTAGCCGGAAACCGAGTACCGGTCACCCTCGACCTTCTGGTAGGTCACCTGTCCGCCGTCCGCTTCCACCGCGGCGACCGCGCCGGCCATCGTCTGGGCCGCGGACTGGGTCGAGTTGGCGCCCCAGACCGTCAGCGTCGCGTCGGCGTCGGAGCTGCTGAACGTCATCCCTTCCCCGTTCGGCGGGGCGTACGGGGTGGCGAGGTAGCTCTCGGAAATCAGCGCGGTGAACCCGAACCGCGGGTTCGTGTACGTCGGCCCCTGCGCGGACTGGCCAAGAGAGGGCGTCGTCGGTGTCGGGGAGACCGAGGTCGAAGGCGGCGGCGAAGCGGGAGGCGACGAGGCGGGCGCCGGTTTGCCGAGCATCGTCAGGAACTTCGGCAGCAGCAGGTCGCCGATCCCGTTGTAGGGCAGGGTCACGGTCTCTTTCCCGGACGCCGTGTCGCAGCCGAGGTCGTACCACTGGATCTCGAACTCGGCGCCGGCCGCGGTGAACCCGATGGCCGCGCCCGGTACATGGTCGGTGCCCGAGCCCCGGTCGGCCGCGTCGATGGTGACCTTGTCCCCCGCTCCGTCGATCGTGGGGACCCGGCAGAACCCGTTTTTCGTGACCGGCTCGAGCCGCTGGGTCAGCGTCCGCATCCCGGCCGCGGTCAGCACCTCGGGCCGGAACATGTCCTTCGGGCCGAGCAGCTGTCCCGTGCCGAGGTCGACGTTCACCGTCTCGGGGAACCGCCAGGTCGTGTGCGACAGCACGTCCGAATCCAGATCGTGGTCGTACCGCACGGAAAGCAGGCTCGGCGTCCGCAGCAGGATCCGCGCCGTCGTGTGCGCCGCGGCCGTGTCCCCGCGCTCCTGGAACATCTCGCGATTGCCGGCCACCCCGTCGCGGATCGCCTTCAGCCGCTTGTCGACCGGGGCCCGCAACGCGTCGTTGATCCGTTGCCGGACGGCGGGATCCGGGCCGCCGGACACCTGGGGGAACTGGAGGTCGTAGGTGACGGGCAGCGCCGGATCCCGCCCCGACGTGGTCTGGAGGCCGACGGTGAGCGCCGCCGCCTGCGCGGGCGGATCGTCGTGGTTGGCGAAGATCGCCACTCCCCCGGCGACGAGCGCGCCGACGACCAGCACCGCCGCGGCGATCTTGCCGGCGATCACCGCGGTCGCGCCCACTCCGGACCCGGTGGCCGGCACTCCGCCGCCGACCCCACCCGCGATCCCGGCCGCCGTGCCGGCGCCGACCGGTGCGGCGGCCGTCCCGGCGGTGGCCAGGAGCGCCAACGGCGTCAGCGCCGTGAGCGCGGCGGCCGAGGCGGCCAGCCGCTTCCAGCCGCGCTTCTCCCAGTTCTTCCCGTAGGCCTTGCGCGCCACGGTTTCCAGCTCGCTCACGAACGCGTGCGCCGTGACCGGCCGCCACGCCGGGTCCTTGGCCATCCCCCGCGCGATCAGGGGACGCAACGCCTCGGGCACCGCGTCCACGGGCACGGGCGCCGCCTGGTGCAGCGAGCGCAGCCCTTCGGTCGTGTCCGCCCGGAACGGCGCCTGTCCGGTGACGCACTGGTAGAACACGCAGGTCGCCGCGTACACGTCGGTGGCCGGCATTCCGGGCTGCCCGGACCACTGCTCCGGCGCCATGTACGACGGTGAGCCGGCCGTCAGCCCGTTGTGACCGTCCAAAGTGGCGAGCCCGAAGTCGACCAGCTTCGACTCGCCTTCCCGGGACACCAGCACGTTTCCCGGTTTGTAGTCCCGGTGGACCACCCCGGCCGCGTGGGCGTCGGCGAGGCCGAGCAGCGAGCCCTTCAGGATGGCCAGCGCCGACTCGGGGGCGAGCACGTTCTCCGCCGCCAGCAGCGCGCGCAGCGACACCCCGGGCACGGCCTCCATGACCAGCGCGGCGCCGCCCGGCGTCTCCACGAAGTCGAAGAGCCGGACCACGTGCGGGCTCCGGACGCCGGACAGCAGCCACGCCTCGCGCCGGAAGCCGTCCGCGATCCGCGCGTCGGCGAGGTATTCCGCGCGCAGGTACTTGATCGCCGCCATCCGCCCCGACGCCTCGTGCTTGGCCAGCACGACCCGCCCGAAGCCGCCGGTGCCGAGCACGTCGACCTCGGTGAACCCGGGCACGTGCCAGGTGTCGACCATTCCCCGCCCCCTCCGCGAATCGCGGAGGACATCAGACCACGACCGGCGGTCCGGCACTACCGGAATGTGGCATTCAGTGCGAAACCGTCACACTCGCGGGTCACGCCGGCTCGGGCTCCTCCGCGCGGGCGGCGGCGTACCTGCGCACCGGGTTCGCCCGGCCGAAGTGCCCGACGGCGAAGGCCGCGGTCGCGAGCCCTCCGATCATGAGCGCGAGCACGGGACCGATCGCCGCCGCGACGCCCCCGATCACGGTGTCGCCCAGGGCCGGGCCGCCGCGTGAGGCCATCTGGTAGATCGCGGAAACCCGCCCGCGCAGCGCATCCGGCGTCTCGAGCTGCACCGCCGCCTGCCGGATCGTCGTGGCCATCGCGTCGAACGCGCCGAGCAACAGGCAGGCGACCAGCGCGACCACGAGCCCGGCGGCCCAGGCGAGCAGGACGGCGCTCAGGCCGTAGGCGATCGTCGACGCGAGGAGGACCTTGCCGAGCCGTTTGCTGCGGTCGACGACGCGGAAAACCGTGTACGTCGCGATGAGCGCGCCTGCCGACGGTGCCGCCGAGAGCAGCCCGTACGCCGTGGCTCCCAGGTGGAACCGGTCGATCGCCAGGGAGGGCAGAAGAACCCGGTAGCCCGCGAAGACGGTCGCCACCAGGTCGAGCAGCACCATCTGCCACACGATCCGTCTCCCCAGGACGAACCGGACCCCCTCCGCGAGCTGCTCCCGCAGCGTGATGTGCTCGCCCGCCCCGGGCAGGTGCGGAATCCGCAGCAGCGCCAAGGTGATCATCAGCAGCAGGTAGGTCACCGCGTCGACGGCGTACATCAGGCCCGGCCCGCTGACGGCGATGAGCACCCCGGAGAGTGCGGGGCCGAGGAGCACGGCGAGCTCCCGGGACGGGTTGAGCAACGCGAAGGCCTGCGGCAGCTGGGCCCGCGGGACCAGGGCCGGGATCAGGGCTTGGCGCGCGGGCTGGTCGAAACTGGCGGCCGCGGTGGTGAGCACGACCGAGCCGACCACCTGCACGACGTCGGCGTGGCCGGTGAAGCTCGTCGCCGCGAGCGCGAGCGCCACGACCATGGCCACGGCTTGCGACCACTGGAGGAGCTTGCGCCGGTCCACCCGGTCCGCGTAGACGCCGGCCAAAGGGCTGAGCACCACGAGCGCCACGACCTGGGCGGCACCGACCAGCCCGGTCTGCGCCACCGAGCCGGAGAGTTCGTAGACCTGGTAGAGGTTGGCCGCGATCGTTCCCCGGCTGCCGATCTGCGAGAGGACGACACCGCCCCAGTAGAAGTCGAAGTCGCGGTTGCGCAGGACCTCGGCGACCTTCATGACCGCCATATTGCCTGATGGTATGACCAAAAGTCCATGCTTGCCGCCGCGCGCCCGGCGGACCACAATGCGAAAGGTAAAATGGTCCGCCCAATCAGGAGGCTCGGTGTCGACGAAGACCACGACGAAGACCACCCACTACCACCAGCAGAAAGCCCGGCGGGCGAAGTTCCTCGAGGACTGGCGTGACAACCACCGCACGGTCATCCGGAGCGAGGCCGTCACCCTCCAGCCGACCGCGCGGGGCATGCGCACCGGCGTCTACATGGGCGAGGACGGGGACAACCCGACGCGCTCCATCGACGCCCTCGTGCACGAGGTCGACCACGGCGTGGTCACCACGATCCACCGGCACTCCTGGGACGCCATGGTGCTCGGCGTCGGCGGCCGCGGCTGGATCGAGATCGACGGCGAACGGGTGGCCGTCGCCCCCGGCGACTCGGCCCACATCCCGGCGTGGGCGTGGCACCGCTCGGGCAACGACGGCGACGAGACGTTCCGCTACCTCACGTTCTCCAGCGAGCCGCTGCTCGCCACGATGGGCATGTCGATCCTCGACGACCGCGGTCACGAACCGGTCGAGAACCTCCCGGGCCGGCCCGACTTCAGCGCACCCGACGTGCCGGGAGACGACGCGTACGCCCGGCGCCTGCGCCGGCTCGGCAAAGAGCAGCAGAAGCGGCGCAGCGGCCGGCTCCACACCGACTGGGACGAGCTCGAACTGCTCAACACCCCGCGCGGCACCCGCACGACCTTCCTCCTCGACCGCGCCATCGGGTACCAGGCTTCCGGCATCACGATGGCGATGTTCGAGATCGGCCAGGGCCGGCAGCAGTCGATGCACCGCCACGCCGGCGAGGCCTGGCTGTACGTGCTGGAAGGCGAAGGCCACTCCTACCTCGGCACCGAGCCGGAGGGCGGGGAGAACCACCCGTGGAAGAAGGGCGACCTGATCGTGGTCGACCACTTCCTGTGGCACCAGCACTTCAACGACTCGAAGGAGAACACCGCGCGGGTCGTGCGCATCCACATGTTCGACAGCCTGCTGGAGACGATGCGGGCGCTGATGGATCCCGCGGTGCTCTTCGAAGAGCCGCCGGACCACATCCGCGACGCCCAGGCCGGCGACGTCAGCACGGTCGTGTGGCCCGCCCTCGACCGGCCGTCCTGGCCGTGAGCGAGCGGACGCTCCCGCCCGGAGTCGTCGGACTGCACGCGCTGCCCTCGGACCACCACGACGGGCCGTGGGACTCGATGATCGTGCCGGCGGGCACCAAGGAGAGGCTGCTCGGCACCGCGCTGCTCGTCCTGCGGCAGGGCCGGTTGCTCAGCGGGCTCTCCGGCGCGCCGCACGGCCTGATCGTGCTGGCCGGTCCCCCGGGTACGGGAAAAACGACGCTCGCACAGGGACTCGCGCAGGCCGCCGCACGGAAGATGGCCCCGCGCGGCGCCACCACGCTGGTCGAGGTCGACCTGCACGCGTTCCCGAGCGACATGCTCGGCGAAAGCCAGCGGGCCGTCTCGCGGCTGTTCCTCGACACCCTGCCGGAGATCGCCGCGCGGCGACCGCACACCGTGGTGCTGATCGACGAGGTCGAGGCACTCGCCGTGCGCCGAAGCTCGGCGTCGTTCGAAACCAACCCGGTCGACGTGCACCGCGCGACGGACGCCGTGCTGTCCGGTCTCGACCAGCTGCGCGCGCAGTGCCCGCACCTGGTTCTCGTGGCCACGACCAACTTCGTCGACGCGGTCGACGAGGCCGTGCTCTCGCGGGCCGACCTGGTCATGACCACCACGCTGCCCGACGACGAGGTCGTCGAGCGGATCGTGGCGTCCTCGCTGACCGAGCTGGCCGAGCAGTGGCCCGGGCTGATGCCGCTCGCCCGGGACGCCGACCTCCGCGCGGAGCTGGCCAAGGGCCTGCGGGGCCTCGACGGCCGGCGGGTGCGCAAGTCGATCCTCGCGGCGCTCACGGTGCGCACCGAGGTCGCCCTCGACCCGAACCTGCTCACCGCCGACGACCTGCGCCACGCGACGCAGCTCGAAGCCTGAGGTTCTCCGACGGACGCGCGGTGCCGGGCGACCGACCCGGCACCGCGCGTTTCCCGTACTACTTGGCCCCGAAGGCCTTGTCCACAAAGGACGAGTCGATGAGCGACGCGAGATCGACGTTGTCGACCCCGTTCACCGAGCCTTCGAGGGATTGCTGCGAAGACTTGAGCTGGTCCACCGTCGCCACGGGCGGGTCGGTGAGGACCTCGCCCGCGTAGTACTTCCAGGTCGCGTCGAGCGCGCGCTGGTCGGTGACCCCGAGGTGCGCGCCCAGGATCTTCGTCGAGTACGCCTCGTCGGAGCGCTCGCGGTCGAAGCCCTTCTTGAGGCCCGCCATGAACTTCCCGACGACGTCCGGGTGGTCCTTGAGGTACTCGGACGTGCTGGAGATGCCCACGTTGATGTTGGGGATCTTCTCCTTCGCCATGTCGATCACCATGTGCAGGCCCGCGTCCTCGAACTTGAGGCTGGCCGGCGGGTGCGTGGCGGAGGCGTCGATGGTCTTGGCCAGCAGCGCGTTGTTGACGTTCGTCACCGAGCCCAGCGGCACCAGGTTCACGTCACCGGGATTGATGCCCAGCTTCTTCAACGCCTGCAAGGTACCGATGTACTGGGACCCGCTCTTCGTCGTGTAGCCGATCTTCTTGCCCTTCAGCTGAGCAGCGGTCGGCACGTTCGCGTAGATCTGGTACGGGAGCACCGGGGTGAGCGCGGCCAGCACCTTCACGTCGCCGCCGGCCGCGGTGCCGGCCACGATCTGCGAACCGCCCATCGAGGCGAGCTGCGTCTGACCCGCGATGAGCGCCGGGTACCCCTGGTTGCTGTCGAGCTTGATGAGCTTGACGTCGAGCCCTTGCTCCTTGAAGTAGCCGGCTTCCGACGCGATCCACAGGGGCAGCTCGTCGGCGACCTCTTCGCTGTAGCTGACCGTGATGACGCCACCGGCTCCGGCGTCCGACGAACCACCGCAGGCGGCCAGCGTCGAGGCCGCCAGCGCCACGGAAAGGGCGACGCCGAAGGCGCCAGACTTGAACTTCATTGTTCTGTCCTTCTGGGAATGGGCGGGGACGGGAAACGTCAGTCGCTCAGGCGCCACGCGGCGTAGTGGTTCTCCACCCGGCGCAGCAAAGCCGTGAGGATCACGCCGGCCGCGGCGAAGATGAACAAGCCGGCGAAGACGGTGGCGGTCTGGAACTGCTGGCCGGCGGTGTTCATCGTCATGCCGACACCGTGCTGCGCGCCGCTGAGCTCGGCCACGAAGACACCGATCAGCGCCTGGCCCACGGCGAGCCGCATCCCGCTGGCGATGAACGGGACGGTGCCGGGCAGGGCGACGGTGCGGAACAGCTGGAGGTCGCTCGCCCCGAAGCAGCGCGCCACGCGCACGGTTCCCTGTTCGAGCGACTGGACGCCCTGCGCGGTGTTGATGAGCACCGGGAACAGCGCCATGAGGAAGACGATCGCGATCTTCGAGGAGCTGCCGATGCCGAGCCAGATGATCAGCAGGGGCGTCAAGGCGATGCGCGGCGTGGCGTAGAGGAAGTTGACGAAGGGGTTGAGCGCCCAGGCGATGCGCTTGTACCAGCCGATCAGCAGCCCCACCGGCAGCCCGATCACCACCGCCAGCGCGAGGCCGGCGAGCAGTTCCTGGGCGCTGGTCCACAGGTCGATCCAGATCTGGCCGCCCTGGATCATCGCCCCGAAGGCGTCGATCACGTCGACCGGCCCGGGCAGGATCAGCTGCGGCTGGATCCGCAGCAGCGCGACGATCTCCCACGCGACCAGCACGACGACGACGGCGCCGATGCCGAACAAGCGCTGCTGGCTGAGCCACGACGGCAGCCGGCGACGGGCCGGCCGGCCCGCGCGAGGGCTCCGGGCCGGGCGGGATGCCACCCGCGAGGTCTGCCTCGGCGAAGACGTGACGCTCATCGGGCTCCCTCCCCGGCACCGGCTTTGGCGCCGTAGAGCACGTCGGCGATCTCGTCCCGCAGCTGCGCGAACTCCCGCGTCCGCCGGATCTCGTGTGAACGCGGACGCGGCCACGGCACCGTGATCTCCTTGACGATGCGGCCGGGCCGCGGGCTGAACACGCACACCCGGTCGGCGAGGAACGCGGCTTCGGTGATGTCGTGGGTGACGAACAGAGCCGTCACGTCGCGGGCGGCGCACACCCGCAGCAGCTCGACCTGGAGCACCTCGCGGGTCTGCGCGTCGATCGCGGCGAACGGCTCGTCGAGCAGGAGGATCTCCGGTTCGACCGCGAGCGCTCGGGCGAGGTTGACCCTGGCCTGCATGCCGCCGGAGAGCTGCGCCGGGTACTGCTGGCCCACGCCGGCCAGCCCGACCAGCTCCAGCAGCTCGTCGGCGCGCTGCTTGGCCGCCGGCTTCTTGACCTTCTTCGTGAGCTCGAGGCCGTAGCTGACGTTCGCCTGAACGGTCCGCCACGGCAGCAGGTTCGCGTGCTGGAACACCATCGCCCGGTCGGGTCCCGGACCTGGGATCGGCCGCCCGTCGAGCTCCAGATCGCCCTCGGCGAGCTCGACGAACCCGGCGACCGCGTTGAGCAACGTGGTCTTGCCGCAGCCGGAAGGCCCGACGAGGCAGACGAAATCGCCCCGCTCCAAGCTCAGATCACACTGCTCGACGGCCGTCGTCACCTCTTTCGACCCAGGCTTGGCGTAGTCGATGGCGACACCCCGGGCCTCGAGGTGTGCGATCCCGCCCGTGGCTCCCACATCGATGTGCGCAGCATCACGGCCTGCCGTTCTGGACAGTGCCGGCTTGTCTCGGCTCAGCATGGAGGGGAGCGTAGGACTAATTGTCAGTCCAAAGCAATGGTCCAACTGAGTTTTCTGACCAGGTCGTGACCGGCCGGAGCAGCGCCGACACCCCTGACCAGGCCTGGTGCCGTAAGGTCAGACCATTGACTGTTAAACTACGGTGCATTTCCGGCATCGACCATGACGAGGTGGAGACATGGCTGCAACAGGGCGCGGCGAGAAGGACGACCTCTTCAGCCGCGTGAGCACCTCGCGGGTGTCCCAGGTCATCGTGGACCAGATCAAGGTACTCATCCGCGACGGTTCCCTCACCCCCGGCGACCGGCTGCCGAGCGAGCGCGATCTGTGCCAGCGCTTCGGCGTGAGCCGGGTGACCGTCCGAGAGGCACTTCGCGTACTGGAGGCCACCGGGCTCGTCACCATCAAGGTGGGCGCCCACGGCGGCGCCTTCCTGACCGCGCCGAGCACGGACCGCGTCGGCGAGGGCCTGGCCGATCTCCTGTCGATGTCCGTGCTCACCGCGGGCGAGGTGACCGAGGCGCGCAAGATCGTCGAGATCGGGGCCCTCCCCCTGATCGTCGAGCGGGCGACCGAAGAGGACATCGACGCGCTGTTCAAGCTCGTCGAGGAGGGGCAGCACGCCGTCGACGAGGACCGGTACACAGTGGACATCTCCGCGCGGTTCCACATCCGCCTCGCCGAATGCGCCCACAACACCGCGCTGACGATGCTGATCCAGAGCTTCCACGGCCCGCTCCTGATGTCCCTGCGGGAGGCCCGGGAGCAGGCGCCGATCATGGGCGCACGCGGGACCGGCGAGCACCGCGAGCTCGCCGAGGCCATCCGCGAGCGCGACCTCGCCGCCGCCCAGCGGATCATGAGCGAACACATCGCCCGGACCGCGCAACGCGTGTCGCACGAGGTCGAGTAGCACCCGAAAACCCCGCACCAGCGTCGGAAACACCTCTCGCACTGGACGCTGCCTTCCGCTAAGGTCTAATGGACTAGCCAACGGCGGTTTCTCGTCAACAGAGTCAAGGTGGTGACGGCATGGCGGTGAAGGGAAACGGCACCCTGGTGGTGGGCGCGAGCCAGGCGGGCGTGGAGCTGGCCGCCTCGCTGCGCAAGCTGGGCGACCCGGGACCGATCACCTTGCTGGGCGGGGAAACCCGGCTGCCCTACCAGCGGCCCCCGCTGTCCAAGGCGTTCCTCAAGGGGGAACTGCCCGAGGAGCGGCTGGTGCTGCGGGGCGCGGACTTCTACGAGGCGCAGCGGATCGAGCTCGTCCGAGGCGAGTGGATCGACGCGATCACCCTCACCGATCCCGAGCGCGGTGGCGGTTTCGCGGTCACGCGGTCCGGGCGGACCGTGGACTTCGATCGCCTCGCCCTGACCACCGGAGGCACCCCGCGCCGCCTGGGCGTTCCGGGCGCCGACCTCGCCGGCGTCCACTACCTGCGCGACGTCGACGACGCGATGGCGCTCCGCCACGACCTCGCGTCGGCCCGCGACGTCGTGGTCGTCGGCGGGGGCTTCGTGGGGCTCGAGGCCGCCGCGGCCGCCACCGCCGCGGGCCGGAACGTCACCGTGGTCGAAGCGGCCGACCGGTTGCTCGCGCGTGCCGTCGCGCCGCAGATGTCGGGCTTCTACCTCGCCGCGCACCGCCGGCGCGGCACCGAAGTCGTGCTTTCGACCGGGGTGACCGAGCTCCTCGGCCGCGACCGGGTGACCGGCGTCGGGCTCTCCGACGGCCGCACCCTCCCCGCCGACGTCGTGGTCGTCGGGATCGGCCTGGTCCCCCACACCGAGCTCGCGGAACAGCTCGAGCTCGTGTGCGCCGGCGGGATCCTCGTCGACGAGTCCGCCCGCACCAGCACCCCCAGCGTGGTCGCCGCGGGCGACTGCACGATCGTCGCGCACCCCGACCACGGCACCCTCCGCCTCGAGTCCGTACCCAACGCCATCGCGCAGGCGAAAACGGCGGCCGCGACCCTGCTCGGCCTCGCCGCTCCCGCCACCGGGATCCCGTGGTTCTGGTCCGACCAGGCCGATCTGAAACTCCAGATCGCGGGGGTCAGCAGCGGCTACGACGAGACCGTGCTGCGCGGCGACCCCGGCAGTGAACGGTTCTCGCTCTTCTACTACCGCGGCGGACGTCTCATCGCGATCGACGCGGTGAACGCGCCCCGCGACTACATGGCGGTGCGCAAGCTCCTCGAGGCCGGCCGCACCGTCCCGCCGCACGTGGCGGCCGACACCGAGGTGGCGCTGAAGGAGCTCCTGCGCGCCGCGTGAGGTCAGATGACGAAGGACTCCGTCGACCCGGGCGCGAACAGCTCTTCCGCGGTGCGCAGGCGAGCCGAGAGCCCCTGCTCGTGGTGGTAGCGGAGGAACACGTCGAGCACGTGCCGGTTGGCGTCCAGCCCGTAGGACCAGTAGTCGGGGCCGAGCAGGCTCCGCGCGTCCTCCAGGTGCTGGTTGAGCCACGGCTCCATGAACCGCAGTGCCGAGGCGTCGTAGATCCGGGCGTACGCCTCGTTCTTGGCCGCTGTGAGCGCCTTGGTCAGGGACTGCGCGACCCACGGGTGCCGCTCGTGGACTTCGCGGCGCAGGACGACCACGTGCATGATCGGGAAGATCCCGGTGGCCGCGTAGTAGTCCTTCTCCGCCGCGACGGTGTCGGGGAAGAGCCGGGCGACGCGACCGTCGCCGGCGACGAACGAGCTCGGGATCCGCGGGCTCTGCAGCGCGTCGATCTCGCCGGTGGCCAGCATCTCGGAAAGCGTCCGGTCCGCCGGGATCGGCTGGACGTCGAAGCGGGTCGACACGGCACCCTTTTCGATCCGCCCCGGCGTTTCCTGGCCACCGGTGAGGTAGGTGACGGAGTCGAGCGGCACGTCGTACGCGTCGGCGAGGATGCCGCGGATCCAGACACTCGCGGTCAGCTGGAACTCCGGCGTCCCGATGCGCTTGCCGCGAAGGTCGGCCGGTTTCTCGATGCCCGCCGCGGTGTTGACGAAGACGCCGCCGTGGCGGAACATCCGCGACGTGAACACCGGCAGCGCGACGAACGGCGCCGGGTCGCGGTCGAGTGAGGCGACGTAGGTCGACAGCGACATCTCCGAGGCGTCGAACTCGCCGTGGCGCAGCATGCGGAAGAAGGTCTCCTCGACCGGGAGCCGCAGGTACGTCAGGTCGATGCCGTCGGGCCGGATCGACCCGTCCTCGAGGGCGCGCGTGCGGTCGTAGTCGCCGCACGCGAACGTGATGGGCAGCCGGCTCATCGGATCACCTTCCTGTGGCGGCGAGCCGCCGGTCGAGCCGGGGGTAGACCCGGCGGGCGTTGTTCTCGTACACCGCGGCCAGGTCCTCACCGGTGAGGCCGGCGCGGTCGACGTACTGTTTCGTGTCGTCCCAGGCGATGCCGGTTTCCGGGTCCGCCCCGCGGACCGCGCCGAGCATCTCGGACGCGAAGAGCACGTTGTTCGCGGGCAGGACGTCGAGCAGAAGGTCGATGCCGGGCTGGTGGTAGACGCACGTGTCGAAGAAGACGTTCGGCAGCAGTTCGGCCGGGTCCGGCCAGCCGTTGCGCATCGCCAGGCCCCGGTAGCGGCCCCAGTGGTAGGGCACCGCTCCCCCGCCGTGCGGGATCACCAGGCGCAGACCGGGAAACCGGTCGAAGAGCTTCGCCTCGAGCAGCTGGGTGAAGACGCTGGTGTCGGCGTTGAGGTAGTGCGCGCCGAGCGTGTGGTGGTTCGGGTTGCACGCCGTCGAGACGTGCACCATCGCGGGTACGTCGAGCTCGGCCAGGACCTCGTACACGCCGAACCACGACTCGTCGGTGATCGGCTTGCCCGCCCAGGTGCCGGACGGGTCCGGATTGAGGTTGACGCCCACGAAACCGAGTTCTTCGACGGTCCGGCGGATCTCGGCCGTGACGCCGCCGAGGTTGCCTGCGGGCGTCTGCGGAAGCTGCGCGACCGGGGCGAAGTGCTCGGGGTACAGCTCGGCGACCCGGTGCACGAGATCGTTGGACGCGCGCGCCCAGGCGTTCGCCACGCCGACGTCCTCGACGTGGTGCTCCATGCCGGATGCCTTGGGAGAGAACAGCATCAGGTCACCGCCGCGCTCTCGCAGGACCCGCAGCTGGTTCCCCTCGACACTTTCGCGCAGTTCGTCGTCGGACACCGGCGCCAGTTTCGCCGACGCGCCGTCCAACTGGGCGTCGCGGAACTGTTTCAACGCCGGCGGAGCGGTCGTGTAGTGCCCGTGGATGTCGATGATCACCGGTCGCGCACCTCTTTGAGGTACTCGTCGTGCTCCACGTACCGCAGGCCTTTGCGCGCCAGGCGCTCGCGCATCGAGTTGACGTCGAGGCCGAGCTCGCCCTCGGCGTAGCGCGCCCGCAGGCGCGCTTCCTTGTCCTCCCGCGCCGTCGCGGCCGCGAGGACCTCGTCCGCGTCGGCCCGGCGCACGACCACCACGCCGTCGTCGTCGGCGACGACCACGTCACCCGGCTCGACCAGCCGGCCACCGCAGACGACGGGGGTGTTCACCGAGCCGAGCGTTTCCTTGACCGTGCCCTCGGCCGAAACGGCGCGGGACCAGACGGGGAACGGCAGCGCGCGCAGCTCGGCGATGTCGCGGCAACCGGCGTCGATGACCAGGCCCCGCACCCCGCGTGCCTTGAGCGAGGTCGCCAGCAGCTCGCCGAAGTAGCCCGCGTCCGAGGGCGACGTCGGCGCGACCACCACCACGTCACCAGGCCGGCACTGTTCCACGGCCACGTGGATCATCCAGTTGTCGCCCGGCGCCACGCTCACCGTCACGGCCGTGCCCGCCACGTGCGCGCCCGGGTAGATCGGGTTGAGCGCCGCGGCCATCAGCCCGGTGCGGCCCTGGGCTTCGTGCAGGGTGGCGACCCCGAACCGGCCCAGGCCGTCACGCGTCTCCGGGCTGGTTCGGGGCGGGTTGGTGACGACGATCCCGCTCATCGCGCGACCGCCCCGCCGGCCTGGCCGACCAGGGAGGGCATCAGGGAGATGTGGATCGCGTCCTCGTCGGTCTCGCCGGCGAGCACGCGGATCGCGTGGTCGACCTGGTCGATGCCGTAGCGGTGCGTCGCCAGCTTCTCCAGCGGGAACCGGCGCGAGGCGAGCTGGTCCACGGCGAGCTCGCAGGCGCGGAACGAGTGCCCGCGCGCGGACTTGATCGTGATCGCCTTCTCGGTGACCTTCTTGACCGGGAAGTCCGGGAACGCCGCCAGCTCGCCCTGGATGAGGAGCGTGCCTTCGCGGCGCTTGAGGACGTCGACGCCGAGCAGGACCGGCGCGGTGCCGGCCCGCGAGGTGCAGTCGAGCACGATGTCGACGCCGCGGCCGCTGGTGAGGTCCATGACCTTCTCGCGGGGGTCCTCGGTGAGCACGTCGATGACCTCGTCGGCGCCGAGTTCCTTGGCCAGGTCGAAGCGGTGCTTGTCGCGGGTGGTGCCGGAGACCAGGATCTTGGCGGCACCCGCGGTCTTGGCGGCGACCAGCTGAGAGAGGCCCTGCTGGCCCGGGCCCTGGATCAGCACGGTGTCGGCGTACCCGACGCCGGCGGTGAGCAGCGCCCACTCGATGCCGTTGGACAGCGGCATGACCATGCCGGCGAGCTCGGGCGTGACCGTGTCGGGGACCTTGTGCAGCACCGAGTTCCACGGCAGGTACATGTATTCGCTGAACCCGCCCCACAGCGTGCCCGGCTTTTCCGCGGAGGTGTAGCCGAAGCGCCGGCCGTCGGGGTTGGTCCGCCAGTCCGTCGCCTCGCAGTGCCGGTACTCCCCGAGCCGGCACCACTCGCAGTTGAAGCAGCCGACGTAGTGCTCGACGAACACCCGGTCGCCCTCTTCGAGTCCGTGGCGGCGCTTGAACCGCGGCCCGGCCTGCGCGATGACGCCGACGTTCTCGTGACCCATGATCACCCGGCCCCGGATCACGGCGGGCGGGTCGGCGTACATCTTCACGTCCGTCCCGCAGATCCCCGCGACCTCCACCTGCAGCAGAGCGGAGTCGTCGTCGATCGCCGGAAGTTCGAACTCCTGCATCTCGGTCGTGCCCGGCGCGACGCGGACGGCCGCCTGCACAGTCTGGACCATCGGATCTCCCTCTTTGGCAGAATGGACAGCCCAATATACCATCGGCAGCAGCACTCTCACCGGGTAACTCCGCGACAAGTGACTGCACGACGCGTAACTCCACGACGACGAGGCGAGGACCGATGGCCGAGCACCTGCTGACCGTGACCCGCACCCAGGGCAACAACCGCGCGCTGACGTCCGGCGAAGTCGTCCCGGCCGGATTTCCGTTGGCGTTCAAGGAAGAACCGGTTCTCGTCGCCGGGTTCCGGCGGATGGTCCGCGAGCTCGCCTACGACGTCTGCGAGATGGCGCTGACGACCTACCTCACCGCCCGCGAGCACGGCGTGCGCTTCACCGCGCTGCCGGTCTTCCTGGTCCGCGGCTTCCACCACGGCGCGATCCTCGTGCGGAAGGACTCCGGCATCACCGAGCCGGGCCGGCTCGCGGGGAAGCGGGTCGGCGTGAACCGTGGCTACACGGTGACCACCGGCGTCTGGGCGCGCGCGATCATGGCGCTCGAACACGGCCTCGACCTCGACTCGGTCACGTGGGTCCTCAGCGGCGACGAGCACGTGGAGTCCTACCAACCGCCCGAGAACGTCGAACCGGCCGCCGCCGGGAAAAGCCTGGCCGATCTGTTGCTGGCGGGCGAACTGGACGCGGTCGTCAACACCAAAGTGGACTCGCCCGAGGTCGTGCCCCTCATCGCCGAACCGGCCGAGGCGGGGTTCGCCGCGCTGCGCGAACGCGGTTTCTACCCGATCAACCACCTCGTCGTCGTCAAGGACGAGGTCCTCGACGCCCACCCGGGCGTGGCGAAGGCCGTGTTCGACGCGTTCGCGGAATCCAAGCGCCGCTACGTCGAGCGGCTGCGGGCCGGGGTCGCCGAAACCGCCGACGACCGGATGTACGCCCGGGTCATGGCCGAGACCGGCACCGCCGACCCCCTCCCCTACGGCATCGAACCCAACCGCGCGATCCTCGAGCTCCTCGCCGAACAGGCGGCGGCGCAACACATCCTGGCGAAACCGGTGGACGTCGACTCGATGTTCGCCCCCGCGACCCGCGAACTGGTGGGCTGAGCCGTGCGCATCGCGATCGCCGCCGACCACCACGGCGTCAACCTCAAGCAGCGCCTCACCGCCTGGCTCACCGCCCACGGGCACGAAGTGACCGACCGAGGCTCGCACGGCGAACCGGACGTCGTCGACTACCCGCCGTTGTGCGCCGACGTGAGCCGCCGCGTCGCCGACGGGCGGGCGGACGCCGGCATCGTGCTCGGCGGCAGCGGGCAGGGCGAGGTCATCGCCTGCAACAAGATCCGCGGCGTGCGCGCGGGGCTCGGGCACAGCACGTTCATGGTGGAGATCTCGCGCGGCAACAACAACGCCAACGTGCTCGTGATCGGTACGAAGATCATCACGGACGACGAAGCCGAACGGCTGCTCGCGCTGTGGCTGGCGACTCCGTTCAAGGGCGGCCGGCACCAGGACCGCATCGACCAGATCACCGCGCTGGAAGCCTGACCTCCGGCCGGAGCGGGACGGCGGTCGGCACCTCGGCGCCGATCGCCTCCCCCACGTCCAGGCCGCTCACGTGGGCCAGCAGCATGCGCAGCGAGTTGCCGTGCGCGACCACGAGGACCGGACGGCCCGATTCCAGCAGCGGCAGCAGCACCTCGTGCCAGTACGGCCGCAGCCGCTCGTGCAGCATCTGAAGGCTCTCGCCGCCGGGCGGCACGCCGTCTGGCGACCGCCGCCAGCGCTCCACCGCCTCGGCGCCGAACCGCGCCCGCGCGTCGGCCCGCCGAAGTCCTTGCAGTGCACCGTAATGCCGCTCGACGAGGGCCGGGTGGTACACGGCCGCGACGGTCGGCGCGAGCACGTTCCTGATGATCGCCGCGGTGTCGGCGGCACGGGCCAACGGCGAGCAGTGCACGACGGCCGGACACCAGCCGGCCAATGCTTCCGCCGCGGCACCCGCTTCGCGGACACCGGCCGGCGTCAGCGGGACGTCGAGGTGCCCGGCGAACAGGTCCCCGGCGTTGGCGGTGCTCTCACCGTGGCGAAGCAGGACGAGCCGAGTCACCGGTCGTGCCCGCGCAGGAACTCGAGGACGCGGGCCGGCGCGGTCTCGGCCGTCTGCTCGGCGACCGGGACGTCCCAGTACTCGTGCACCGGCAGGCATTCCTGGAGGTAGCGCGCGGCGGAAGGGGCGTGCGAGCTGTCCTGTCCCGGCACGATCAGCGCGGGCACGTCGCAGGTCATCAGGTCCTCGGGCTCGACGCCGGGGACGGTGTCGCGGTCGAAGAGGCCCCGCACCGAGCCGGTCACGAGCAGGTCGTAGCGAGCCGGGTCGAAAGCCGCGTACGCCTCGGCGAAGGTCTCGTCGCTGCGCAGCGGCGCTGCCCACGGACCCACGCGCGGGTCCTTGCTGAAGCCGGCGTTCGTCGACCGGGCCAGGTCGACGACGGCGGGAAGCCCGTGCTCGGCGACGAAGGCGAGGTGGCGCACGAACCGGCGGTGCTGCGCCATCCGGTACCGGGGCCCGCCGGCCGGCGAGAACAGCACCATGCTGCGCACCCGCTCCGGCGCCGCGACGGCGAGCGCCGCCGCGGTCGAGCAGCCGACGCAGCCGCCCATCGTGTGCGCCGCGTCGATGCCGAGGTGGTCGAGGAGCCCGAGCGCTTGGCGCGTGTACACCGGCCAGTCCAGCCGCTCGACCCGGCCACCCGACTGTCCCGACTCGCGCCGGTCGTAGACCACACAGGTGTAGCCGGCGGCGAACGCGTCGAGGAAACCGAGGTCGCGGTAGCGCCCGAAACCGGTCCAGTTGTCCAAAGTGGAATCGAAGCCGCCCGGGCTGAACATCAGCAGCGGCGGGCCCGCACCGACGGTCTCGTAACGCGTGGCGATCCCGTCCAGCACGACCACGGGCATGCGAACTTCTCCTCAGCTCTGAGGCACCTTGATGCCACCGCGGATCTGCCTGCCGCCGCGGATGTCCGCGGCGCAGTCGGACAGGGCGTCGAACACGATCCGCGCGACGTTCGCGTAGGTGTCGGGCTCTTTGTCCACATTGGCCGCGGTGTAGCCGATGGCCGCGGTCGCCATGCGGATGCGCCCGTCGAGCCACGGACCGCCGCCGAACCCGCCGAGCACGGGGATCGACACCGCGTCCACCACCGCCGGCCCCACCACCGGGCCGGAGTTGGTGAAGTTGAGCGCGACGGCTCCGGCCGATTCGAGGCGCTTGGCCTCCGCCACCAGCTCGTCGAGCATCTCGTCGGGCACCTGCGCGATGCTGGCCGCCGAGTACTCGATGCCGTACTTCAGGGCGGTCTGCGGCGTGATCCCGAACTGCGCGAAGACCGGGATGCCCGCCCGGGTGACGGCCTCGACCGCGTCCGGGAAGTCGGCGGCGCCGTCGAGCTTCACCAGGTCGACGCCCGCCTCCTTGACCAGCCGGATCGCCGCGTCGACGGCACTGGCTGCGCCCTGCTGCAGCGGGCCGAACGGGAAGTCGCAGCTGAGCAGTGCCCGCCGGACTCCCCGCCGCACCGCCTTCGCGACGACGAGGACCTCGTCGAACGTGATCTCGAGCGGGTGCGGCTGCCCCCACAGGTTGACCCCGACGGTGTCGCCGACCGAGACGATGTCCACGCCGACCCGGTCGGCGATGCGCGCCATCTGGTAGTCCCAGGCGACGATGCAGACGCTCTTCTCGCCGCGCGCCTTCATCGCCTGCAGAGCCGGGATGGTGACTTTCACTTCGTTCCCGGAGTTCATGCGCGCGTCGCTTTCAGCAGTTCGAACAGGTCGTCCTCCTCGGCGGGCACCAAGAGGATCCGGGCGTGCGGACGCAGCGAGAACAGCGCGTCGTTCGCGAACCCGTCGGAGGTCACGACCAGGCCGGCCGTCATGATCCCCCGCACCGTGCAGGCCGCGCCGATGATGGCCGCCGCCTCCGCGTTCTCGCCGGTGGTCGACACCAGCACGACGGTGTTGCTGTCCTTGAGCTCGTCGGTCAGCGCCACCCGGTCGCCGGCCATGGTGACCAGCTCGTCGCCGGCACCGGAAACGGAGTAGAACCGCGCCTGCGCCCACTGCTCGGCGGCGGTTCGCGCGACGATGCCTTTCGCCGCGTCGTCGAGCGCCACCACCCGCGTGTTGCGGGCGGCGGACAACGGGTAGTCGATCCGGAAAGCCGCCTCCTCGGCGGTCGCCGCGCGGGCACAACTGCTCACCAAACCTCGTTGCGACACTGCGTTCCCCGCCGTCTCAGACCGTGGTCTGCGGCACGCCCGGCTTGGCGACCATCGCCTCGCCGATGCCGTCCACAAAGGACTGGTCGGCGGGCAGCACGACCGCGACCGAGCGCACCTTCTGGTCCCGGGGCCGGTTGCCCGCGGGCTCGACGCCGTCCTCGGCCAGCGCGAGCGCGGCCTTGCGCAGCTTCTGGCGGGCCTTGATGATGCCCGCGTCGGTGGCGACGAGACGTTCCTTGGTGCGGTCGACGATCGGCCCCATCGACTCCTGCAGCGACGAGTCCTGCAGCGCGATGCCCTTGATGCCGGAGTAGGTCTCGCCGCGCCGCTGAGCGTCGCGGTCCATGAGGTAGTCGTTGTCCTTGTTCGCGAGCGGCCGGTAGTTCTCGTCGTTCGCGCTGTGCACGCCCAGGCCGGCCCGCATGGCCGCGACCTCTTCGCCGTCGAGCTGGCGGGTCGGGTGGTAGTCGAAGCTCCACGCCCAGCAGTTCTCGTCGTCGATCGGCACCCAGAAGTGGCCGTGCATCGGGTGGTCGGCGCGCGGCGGGACCATGGTGAAGTTCGGCAGCACCCACGGCGTCACCCGCCAGTAGTAGTGCCCCTCCTCCGCGCTGCGGCGGGCACCGATGAGCAGACCGCCCTCGTAGTCGACGACCTCGAAGAACGGCTTCAGGTCCGCGCGGTTGTAGGCGTTGCCCTTCGAGCCCTTGAACAGCGGGTCGCTGTCGAGGCTGCCCGAGTGCAGGAAGGTGACGTGACTGGAGTCGATGCCACCTTCGAGCGCCTGCAGCCAGTTGCACTCCTGGAAGCGCTTCGACGTGAACGCCTGCCCCTCCGGGACCGTCACGAACTCCCACTCCGGCAGCGGCGGCTGCGCCTCGGGGTCGCCGAAGTAGGCCCACAGCACGTCGCCGCGCTTGATCATCGGATAGGACTTGAGCTTGACGTTGGCGCAGAAGTTGCTGGTCTCCGGCTCGCTCGGGACCTCGATCGCCTGGCCGGTGTAGTCGTACTTCCAGCCGTGGTAAGGGCAGCGCAGGCCGCCGTCCTCGTTGCGGCCGAACCAGAGCGAGACGCCGCGGTGCGCGCAGAACTCGTCCATCAGGCCGTAGCGGCCCTCCGAGTCGCGGAAGGCGATCAGCCGCTCCGAAAGGATCTTGACCCGCACCGGCGGGCAGTCGTCGGCGGGCAGCTCCTCGGCCAGCAGAACGGGCTGCCAGAAGCGCCGGAACAGAGCGCCCATCTTGGTGCCCGGCCCGGTTTGCGTCAGCAGTTCGTTGATCTCTGTTCGGAGCACGCTGAAGTCCTTTCACGCCGGCGATCGCGAAGCCGTTATAGGATTGAATATCAGACCATTGAACCACTGGCAATGACGAGTTCCCCGTGCCGAGGTCAGACGACCTGCTCCCCCGGCACGTCCACGGTGAGCCCGTCGAGCTGCGGCGTCACCTCGATCTGACACGACAGGCGGCTCCCGGCCCGCCGGTCGCCGACCGCGAGATCCAGGAGGTCGTCCTCCATGTCACCGACTTCGCCGACGTGATCCAGGTACTCCTCCCGCACCCACACGTGACAGGTGCCGCACGACAGGCAGCCCCCGCACTCGCCGATGATCCCCGGCACCCCCGCGCGCACGGCCGCGCTCATGACGCTCTCCCCCACGGAGGCGTCGACCGCCCGCTCCTCGCCGGCGTCGTCGACGTACACGACCTTCGGCATGTCCCACTCCTAGCCGCTGACTAATGGACTTACCAATATACCGGTTCGGTTCGGGTACGCAAGACACCAAGAGCCTGGTGGCCTTCTGCCAGGCCGCCGGCAAGACGAGGCAAAGCGTGGGTAACGAACGGCAGACGCCCGCCGATCCCCTGATCGACATCGCCCTCGCCTCGAAGGACTCGCCCGTGACCCAGCACCTGCCGGTGCTCGTGGAGACGCCGGCACCCCCACGCCGCTCGGTTTCCCCGGTGATCGCCGCCGCGATCGGCCTCGTCGTCGGCGCGGCCGGCGTCGGCGTCCCGTGGCTGCTGACCACCCACGACACCGGAGTCGCGAGTGGACTGCCGCTCCAGGCGCCCGCCACACTGGGCGGCGTCGACAAGGCCGACGTGCAGCCCGTCAAGGTCAAGGACGACCTCGCCCACCGCCAGTTCGCCCAGCGCAACGCCACCTCGGACCGCGAGAACACCAACCGCGTCGCGGCCGCGTACGGTGCGCCGGCGCTGGTGCAGACCTATACCGCGGTGGACTTCGCACACTCGTTCCAGATCACCGCCGTCCGCACACACGCCCCCGGGCTCGCGATCCCGTACGAGCAAAAGGACAACGGCCTCGCCGGGCCCACCAACGAACTCCGCCAGGTCGGCGACGTGTCCTGCGTCCTTCACAACGACCTGGCGCCGTTCGAGGAGCCGACGCCGGACAAGACGTCGGTCCTCCTGTGCCAGCGAACCGATCCCGGCCTGACCGTCCAGCTCAAACCGCTGGGCGACGACACCAGGGAACACAGCGATCCGGCTGTGTGCGCGGCGATGATCGACGAAGCGTGGGCCAAGTTGCACTGACCCCCGTCCCCGGCCGGCCGCGGGTCACCGGCGGTCCCAGGGAGCGGTGGCGCCCTCGCTGCCGACCGTGTCCAGTTTGGACAGTGCCTCGGCGGGCAGGGTGAGGTGTGCGGCGGCGGCGTTCTGGCGCAGGTGCTCGATCGACGACGTGCCGGGGATCAGCAGGGTCGTGGGTGAGCGGTGCAGGAGCCACGCGAGCGCGATCCGCAGGGGCGGGTGGCCGAGGTCGTCGGCGACCTCCTGCAGTGCGGCCGACTGCAGGGGCCGGAAGCCGCCGAGGGGAAGAAGGGGACGAACGCGATCCCGTCGGCCGCGCAGAGGTCGACCAGGGGGTCGTCGTTGCGGACGGCGAGGTTGTAGAAGTTCTGCACCGCGCGGACGGGGGCGACGGTGCGCGCCGCTGCCACCTGTTCGAGGCTGACGTTGCTGACGCCGAGGTGCTTGATCAGGCCTTCCTGCCGCAGCTCGGCCAGCACGGTGAACGGCTCGCGGAGGTCGGCCGCCGGGTCGGTCATGCGCAGGTAGACGAGGTCCAGGGCGGGCAGGTCGAGGTGGTCGAGGTTGTCGTGGACGGCGGAGATGAGCTCGTCGCGGGAAAGCGCCGCGGGCCAGGACTTGTCGGGACCGCGGCGGGCGCCGACCTTGGTGACGAGGTGCAGGCCGGCCGGGTAGGGGTGCAGGGTGTCGCGGATGAGCCGGTTGACCGTGTGCGGGCCGTAGTAGTCGCTGGTGTCGATGTGGGTGAGGCCGAGGGCGACGACCTCGTGCAGGACGGCCATGGCGGCGTCACGGTCGCGGGCCGGGCCCCAGGCCACGGGGCCGGCCAGCCGGATCGCGCCGAAGCCCATGCGGGTCGGGTGGAGGTCCTCGGCCAGGGCGAGGGTGGTGCTCGGGTTCACGGAGGTGTCCGTTCCGGTCGGTGTTCGTGGACAGGACCAGCTTCGCGAGCCCGACCACCATCACTCAGGCCACAGCCGGAATCGCGAGGTGAACCGCCAAAACCGGCGCACGAGCGGCAGTAAACTTCCACCGTGGAGCAGATCGATCGCCGGATCGTGCACTGCCTGCAGCGTGACGGACGGGCGCCGTTCCGCCGGGTCGCCCAGGTGCTGGGGGTGTCCGAGCAGACGGTCGCCCGGCGCTACCGGGCGTTGCACGCCGGCGGCGCGCTGCGGATCCGGGCGACGCCGACCCCGCGCGCGACCGGGCAGCAGCGCTGGTTCGTCCGCGTGCAGTGCCGGCCCGACGCCGCCGACGCGCTGGCCGAGGCGATCGCGACCCGCGACGACGTGTCGTGGGTCAGCGTCACCTCCGGCGGCTCCGAGATCGTGTGCGTCGCGTTCAGCGATCCGGGGGCCGCGCGGGGGTCGGTGCTGGCCCGGCTGCCGCGCACCAGCCAGGTGCTGAGCTTCGCCGCCTTCGCGGTGATGCACATGTACGTCGGCAGCGACGCCAAATGGCTGGCCTACGACGATCCGCTCACCCCCGATCAGCTCGCGCAGCTCGACCCGCCCGCGACCGACGGGCCGGGCACGCCGATCCGCGAGGAGGACGCGCCGCTGCTGGCCGAGCTCGCCCGCGACGGCCGCGCCGGGGTCGTCGCGCTGGCCCGGGCGACCGGCCGGCCACAGTCCCGGGTGTCGGCGAGGCTGGCGGAGCTGCTGGCATCCGGCGCGCTGCACGTCGCGGTCGACCTCGCCCCGCCGCTGTTCGGTTTCCACGCCACGGCCTACCTGTGGCTCACCGTCACCCCCGGCGACCTCGACGCCACCGGACGCGCGTTGTCGCTGTACCCGGAAACGACGTTCTCCGCCGCTGTCACGGGCGCGGCCACCTGCTGATCACCGTCACGTGCCGCGATGTCGAGGCGCTCTACACGTTCGTGACGACCAAGGTCGGCGTGCTGCCCGCCGTGCGGCAGGTCGAGGTGGTGCCGGTGCTGCGCCGGCTCAAGCAGTCGAGTACGCGGGTCCACGAGGGGCGCCTGGTGGTCGGGTGAGCCGAACCGCTTGACCCGCAAGGGAACCGGGAGCGGAATCCCGGCGTCTCAGACCGGACGAGTGTTACATTACCGGCACGGAATGTCACTCGGCCTCGCCGGTGGCCTCCGCCTGGCGAGCGGGACAGCGCGGAAGGAAGCTCTGTGGGGTTCGAGGTCGATGTCGAGAACATCAGCAACGCCGCGGCCAAGCTCGGCCAGGGCACGCCACCGTCGCTGTCCGCGCCGGGGTCGCCGAACGTGGGCGGCACCGATCGGGCCGGCGGCTTCGCGGGCGACTACGAGGTCTGGCTGCTGACCCGGCAGGAAGATCTGGACGCGGCGCGCCAGCAGGTCGAGAGCCTGGTCGAAACCATCGGCAACGCCGCGAAGAGTTACGACAGCAGCGACACCGAAGCACGCGGCGTCTTCCTGAAGGCGCTCGACAGCGGGTTCGAACGGATCGACCGGTGACGGCGGTGTTCGACAAGATCCGTGAGCTCGCCGGCAAAGTGGAAACGGGCAGCACCACCGAGCTGGACGATCGGGCCCGCGCGTGCCGGGCCGCCAAGGAATCGGTCAAGGACGCCCAGGCACTGCTGGAAAGCGTCGGCACCCAGCTGAGCGAGAGCTGGCACGGCGGGGCCGGCGAGTCGGCCCTTTCCTCGCTGGACGCCTTCAAGAAGAATCGCGAGGACCAGGCCGAGGACCTCGAGGAGTCGGCGAAGTCGTTCGAAGTCGTGCGCGACGCGCTGGCGAAGGCGCAGTCCGACGCCAGGAGCAAACGCGAGGACGCCGAGAAGTTGCAGGCGAAGCTCGACAACGTGTGGAACGACCTCTCCCATGGCAAGGGCAACATCGTGTTCGCGTGGGCGCAGGACAAGATCGTCAAGGCCGAGGCCCTCGTCCTGCTCGCCGATCTGCAGCGGGCGGTCACCACCTACGACGCGGTCCTGCTCGCCGAGGGTTTCAAGCTCCGCAACAGAACCGGCCAGGTGTGGGAGCTCGCCGGCTCCGAGAAGCGGAACCCGGCCGAGATCGCCGCGATCATCCTGCGCGAGATCCCCGGCCTCGCCGCGCTCGTGGCGAAGAACCCGAAGCTCGATCTGGCGCTGCTCAAGGGAGATTGGGACACGATCATGCGCGACCCCGAGGTCGCGCAGAAGATCTACGACTACTTCGGCTTCAAGTACGTCGAGGGCGGCGACTTCTACACCACCGGCGAGCACTCCGTGCAGAGCTACCTCGGCTGGCACGACATCTACGACAAGATGGAGAAGCTCATCGGCGCGGACCTCGACCGCACCAGCGCCCAGGGCGACAACATGGAGTTCACCGACCCCAAGACCGGGAAGCAGCACCGGCTGGAATTGTGGAAGGGCAGCTACGGGTTCGGCGGTGCGTTCGGCGGCGAAGTCGGGTTCTACACGCGCGACGCGGGGTCGCAGGACCCGTCCGGCTACTTCTCCGCCGCCCAGGGCGACGACCAGATCAAGGTGACCCAGCAGATCTACGACAAGAAAAGCGGCAAGGTCTACTTCACCAACGACGGCGAGGGCGCCGACGGCACCGACAAGCGGCACTTCTGGAACCTGGCGATCCGCTCGGAACCCGGCGTGCACCCCGAACAGCTGTGCCAGCGAGCCACGATCGAGGTGCGCGACACCGACCTGCGCGACCGGATCTACAACGAGATGACGCGGTACGCGGCCGCGCACCCCGAGGAGAACCTCACCGTCACCAAGGTGTCCGACCACCCGCCCGTGCTCGGCTACGACTGGAAGAAGTGACCCGGGACGTCACAACGAGGTCAGCGGCTTGAACTCCCACGGCTCGTCGTCGTCTTCGCGAGCCCCGCGGCGGCCGCGTGCCGGGACCTCGCGGTCGGCGAGGCCGGCGAACACCTCGGCGACGTCGATCAGCCCGGCGACCTCGTCGGCGACGCCCCGGCCGTGCCGCTCGTCGACCTCTTCCAGCCCTTCGCGCAACACGGCGACCGCGGCATTCCTGGCTCGGGCACGCAGCGCGCGGGCCAGCTTTTCCGCGGCGTCGCCGGCCCGTCTCGACTCAGTCATGGGCACACCCTATCCGGCCAGGGCGGGTGAAAAGGCCCATTTCGCACAGCGTTCCGGGCGGCCCCGCGGCAGCACGGTCAGAACACCAGAACCGGTTTGACCGTCTTCCCGGACGCGGCGTCGGCGGCGGCCTGGTTGATGTCCTCGAACCGGTAGCGGCGCTGGATGCGGTCCAGCGGCAGCACGCCGCGGCGGTAGGCGTCCACGAGGAACGGGACGAACGTCTCCGGCTCGCTGTCGCCGAGGGTCACGCCGCGGATCGTGCGTCCCGGCAGCAGCCTCGGGACGTCGAAGCTGCCGCGGCTGCCGGTGCGGGGCGCGCCGACGACGGCGCAGCAGCCGCCGACGGCCAGCGCCCCGACGAGCTCGTCCAGCACCGGCACCACACCCGTCGTCTCGACGACGTGGTCGGCTCCGCGGCCACCGGTGAGGGCGCGCACGTCCTCGCCGAGGTCACGCCCGCGGGTGTCGACGACGTCGGTGGCCCCCAGTTCGAGCGCGAGCTCCAGCCGCTCCGGCAGCCGGTCGACCACGATGATCCGGGACACCGCCGTCATCCGGGCCGCCATGACCGCGGACAGGCCGACCGCGCCCGCACCCGCGACGACGAGCGTCGCTCCGGGACGGGGGCGGAGCACGTTGAGCACGGCGCCGGCGCCCGTCTGCACGCCGCAGCCGAGCGGGGCGAGCACGGGCAGGTCCGCCTCGGCGAGGTCGGCGGGGAGCACCACCACGCCCCGCTCGTCCGCCAGCACCTCGCGCGAGAACGAGGACTGGCCGAAGAAATGGGCGTTGAGCTCGGCCTCGCCCCGGCGGACCGTCGCCGACCCGTCGGCCCGCCTCCCGCCGAGCAGGTTCAGCGACAGGTGGTCGTCGCAGTAGGCAGGATGCCCGTCCCGGCAAGCCGGACAACGACCGCAGGACGTGAATGTCAGCAGGACCCGGTCGCCGGGCCAGGTGCGCGTGACCCGCTCCCCCGTCTCGACCACCACGCCCACGCCCTCGTGCCCGAGCACCCCGGGCAGCGGGAACGGCGTGACCCCGGCGACGACGCTCAAATCGGTGTGGCACACACCGGTTGCCACCAACCGGACCCGCACCTCTTCGGGACGCGGCGGCGTGAGCTGCACCTCGGCGAGCTCGAAGGCGCCGCCCTGCTCGCTGACCACCGCGGCCGTCGTGGCGCTCATCGGTCGTCCTCACTCATCCTGGCTCCTCTGGCCGCGTCGACAGTGTGCGGCCACAGTAACCCCGATGGTGTCCTAAAAAACAGGTCTTGACCCTCAAAAAATAGGATGCGATGGTCTGAAGGCTTCCCCCAGCACCCACTACCCGCCGCCTCGACGCCGAGCACGCGCGCCAGGGGCCTGTGAATCCCCGGAGGCCACGATGGCCGTACCCGCCCGATCTCCGCTCGCCGGAGCCCCCGCGCCCGCCCCGCCCCGCGAGCGGCGCACGCGCCCGGAAGCCGGCACAGCCGTGGCCGTCCTCATCTGCACCGTCGTCACGATCATGGAGGGCTACAGCCTGATCGTGTACGGCTCCGTCGTGCCGCTGCTGCTGGCCGACGGCTCGCTCGGGCTCACGCCCGCGTCGGCCGGTGTCGTCGGGAGTCTCGTGTACGTCGGCATGTTCTTCGGCGCGTTCGGCGCCGGCGTGCTCGGCGACCGCATCGGCCGCCAGCCCGTGCTGCTGGTCTGCATCACGGTGTTCGGCGCGGGTCTGCTCGCGGCGGGCTCGGCCGGCTCGGGCAGCGGGCTCGGCATCGCCCGGCTGGTCTCCGGACTCGGGGTCGGCGGCGCGGTCGTCACAGCGCTGGCCATCGCCCGCGGCCACGCCCCCGCGCACCGGGTCGGTCTCGTCGTGAACGTGACGATGGCCGGGATCCCGATCGGCGGCACCCTCGCCGCGCTGCTCGGCATCGGGATCATGCCGGCCTTCGGATGGCGCCCGATGTTCCAGTTCGGCGCGGTGCTGACGCTGGTGATCCTCGTGGTCGCCGCCGCGTTCCGGCTGGAGCCCCGGCGCACCGCGGCCGGCCGCGAGTCCGGAGACCACCGGCGCGGCTCCACCTTGCGGGCCGTGTTCTCCGGCCGGGGCGTCCTGTTCGCGGTGCTCGCCGCCGCGGTCGCCATTCCCAACATGTTCACCTGGTTCGGCCTCAACGTGTGGCTGGTCGGCACGATGAGCGCCCTGCAGTACCCGCTGACCTCGGCGCTGGCCTTCTCCCTCACGCTGACGGCGGGCGCCATCATCGGCTCACTCGGCACGGCCGGCTGGGCCGACCGGTGGGGCCCGCTCAAGGTCGGCGCCGTGACCGCTGCCGCGACCGTCGTGGGGCTCGCCGGGGTCCTGGTCGGGGGCCGGTCCCTCCCGGTGTTGTACGCCTGCATCTTCCTGATGGGCGTCGGCGGGCACTCCACCGCGAACCTGGTCAACGCCGCGGTGAGCAACCTCTTCCCCGCCTCCGCCCGCGGCACCGCCATGGGCTGGACGAACGGCATGTCGTACTTCGGCGCGCTCGGTCCCGTGCTCGGCGGGACGGTGCTCGCCGGATCCGGTCCCTACGGTGTCTTCGCCCTCTACGGCGCCTCCGCGCTGCTCGCGCTCGTCGTGATCACCGTCTTCGCCCGCGCGGCGGGGTCCGCCGCCCGCCCGCCCCTGCCCGTCGCCCACTGACCCGTCCGTCCGAGGAGACCGAGACATGAGCACCCACCCGCCCACCGACCGCCCCGCGCCCTACGCCCGGTTCCGCTTCGGCGGCTTCGAATGCACCGTCGTCAGCGACGGCATGCTCGAGATGGGCCCCGCGCGCGGCAACTTCCCCGCCGCCGACCCCGCCGAGGTCGACGCGCTGCTGACCGACCACCACCTCTCGCCCGAAGACGTGCGGCTCAACGAGAACATCCTGATCGTCGACACCGGCTCGGAACTGGTTCAGTTCGACACCGGCGTCGGCACCGATCCGGCGCTGGGGCGCGGGTTCTTCGGACCGCGCACCGGACACGCCGTGCCGGCGATGCGCGAGGCGGGCATCGACCCCGCCGACATCGACGTCATCGCCCTCACCCACGCCCACCCCGACCACGCGTGGGGGCTCGTCGATCCGGACGGCCGCCCCGTCTATCCCAACGCGGTCCTCGCCATCAGCAAAGCCGAGTTCGACCACTGGACCGATCTCGGCAAGGTCGGCTCGGCGCCCGACGAGCACCGCAAGGACCACTTCCGCGGCGCGCACAAGAACCTGATGCCCTACGCCGAGGCCGGCCGGATCCGCTGGGTCGAGGACGGCGACGAGGTGGCCACGGGCATCCGCGCCGTCGCCACGCCCGGCCACAGCCCCGGGCACGTCGTGTACACGATCACCAGCGGCGACGAGACGATGGTGTGCTGGGGCGATCTGTGCCACCACCAGGTCCTGCTGCTGCAACGGCCGGACTGGGCGTTCCAGTTCGACTTCGACGGCCCCGGCGCCACCGCGCAGCGGCGGCGGATCTACGAGCTGGTCGACGAGGGCCGGCACGCCGTGCTGGGTTACCACTTCCCGTTCCCGGGGCTGGGTCACCTGCGCCGCGATCGCGACGGCTACACCTGGCTGCCCAGCGAGCTCGAACGGGCGCTGCCGGTGACCGCCGACGTCGTGACGCCGGGGCGGTGACCGCGATGAGCAGGATCGACGTCCACGCGCACTTCGTGCCCGGCTTCTACCGCGAGGCCCTCGTCGCGGCCGGGCACGCCCGGCCCGACGGGATCAAGGCGATCCCGGAGTGGAGCGCCGAGGAGGCGTTGCAGACGATGGACCGGCTCCGGGTCTCGCGGTCCTACCTGTCCATCTCCTCGCCGGGGGTGCACTTCGGCGACGACGCGGCGGCCGCCCGGCTCGCCCGGCGCTGCAACGAGGAAGCCGCCGAGCTCGCCGTCCGGCACCCCGGCCGGTTCGGCTGGTTCGCGTCGGTGCCCCTGCCGGACGTCGACGCGGCGGTCGCCGAGGCGCACCACTCGCTGGGCCGCCTCGGCGCCGACGGGATCGTCCTCGAGACCAACGCCCACGGCCAGTACCTCGGCAACCCGGCGCTGGAGCCGCTGTACGCGCTCGCCGCCGAAAGGCGCGTGCCCGTGTTCGTGCACCCCACGACGCCGTACGAGGCCGGGCACCTCGCGCTGGGCTACCCGCGGCCCATGCTGGAGTTCCTGTTCGAGACCACGCGCTCGATCACGGACCTGGTGCTGTCCGGTGTGCTGCGGCGCCACGAAGACCTCCGGGTCATCGTGCCGCACGCGGGCGCCGCGCTGCCGATCCTCGCCAACCGGATCGAGCTGCTGCTGCCCCTGCTGGCCGAAGGCGGAGCGACCCCGCCGAGCATGCGGGAAGCGTTGCGCGCACTGCACTTCGACCTCGCCGGAGCTCCCGTCCGGGAGATGCTCGACGCCTTGCTGTCGGTCGCGGACCCGGACCGGATCCACTACGGCAGCGACTACCCGTTCACCCCACCCGACGCCTGCGCGCGGCTCGCCGAGCGGCTCGACACCACCGACCAGCTCGACGGGCCCCTGCGGGCGAAGATCGACTCGGCCAACGCGGAAGCGCTGTTCTCCCGGCGCGCCCGGGAAGCAGGAGTGCTGTCATGATCCCGACGTTCAGCGTGACCACCCGCGTCGTCAGCGGCCTGGGCAGCCTTGCGCTGCTCCCCGACGAGCTCGCGGCCCTCGGCGCCCGCCGGGTGGCGGTGGTCGCCGACCGGGGCGTGATCGACGCGGGCCTGCTGGCGACGGTGCTGCGCCCGGTCGACGCCGGGCTGATCGGTGTGACCGTGGCGATCGACCCCGATCCGGACGTCGCCGAGGCCGAGCGGGCCGCGGAAACCGCGCGGCGGCACCGTTGCGACAGCGTGGTCGCGGTCGGCGGCGGCAGCGCGCTCGGCGCGGCGAAGGCGGTCGCCATCCGGCTCACCAACGACGAGCCGATCGACCGGTACGCCGGCGTCGGCCGGGTTCCGCTCACCCCCGCGCCCACGCTCGCGGTGCCGACGACCGCGGGCAGCGGCAGCGAGGTGTCGCAGGTTCTGGTGCTGCACGAGGCCGGCCGCCCCGAGGAGCTCGTGGTGCGCTCGCCCGGGTGCGAGCCGCGCACCGCTCTGCTCGACGGCACCGTGCTTCGTGGGCTGCCGCAGGCCCCGATGTTGTACGCGGGCCTGGACGCGCTCTCCCACGGACTGGAGGCCCAATGGGCGCGGCGAGGTTCGTCGTTCACCCGCGCGCTCGGGATCGCGGCGGCGCGCGACGTGCTCGACCTGCTCGCGTCCGCAGTGGACGGAGCCGCGTCCGGCCGCAACGCGGAAGGCGGCAACGACGACGTGCTGCAGTCGCTGCTGGAGGCGGCCTGCGCGGCCAACATGGCTTGCGGCAACAGCGGTCTGACCCTCGTGCACGCCCTGTCCACCGCTCCTTCGGTGCACCTGCCCCACGGCCTCCAGAACGGAGTGCTGCTCCCGCACGTGGCCCGCTTCAACTCCGGGTTCTCCCCGCGGGCGGTCACGGAACTGGTCACCGAGCTGCCGCGGCTCTACGAGACGGTCGGGTTCGCGGAGCGGTTCTCCCCCGGCTCCGTGGGGCGGGCCGAGGCGGAGGCGATGGTCACCGCGAGCACCGGGCATCCGTTCCGGGCGAACAACGTCCGCGAATCCTCCGACGAGCAGCTGCGCGGACTCCTGGCCGCCGCCGGTGCCGAACTCTGAACCGGGCCGCACAAGGGAAAGGACGTCATGACGGACTTGCTCGAGACTTCCCGCTGGACCGGCCGGATCTTCTCCGGCGGCTGGATTCCCGGCGAGAACGGGGAAATCCCTTCGGTCGAGCCCGCCACCGGCGCGGTGCTGGGCCACGTCGGCGCGGCGTCCGCCGCCGACGTGCACCGCGCCGCCGCGCGGGCGGCGCAGGCTCAGCGGGCCTGGGCGGCGCTGCCCTATCAGGACCGGGCGGCGGTGCTGCGGCGCGCGGGCCGGCTTTTCGAGGACCACCGCGAGGAAATCGAAACCTGGCTGGTGCGCGAGTCGGGCGCCGTGCGGGCGTTCGCCGGCGTCCAGACGATCGAGGGCGGGGCCGAGGAGTGCCACGCGGCCGCGGCGCTCGCCGCCGCGCCCTACGGGGAAGTCCTGCGCTCGCACCAGGACCGGTTCTCGTTCTCGCGCCGGCTGCCGGTCGGGGTCGTCGGGGTGATCTCCCCGTTCAACGCCCCGGTGGTGCTGGCCATGCGCGCCGTGGCACCGGCGCTCGCGCTCGGGAACGCCGTGGTGCTCAAGCCCGATCCGCGCACCGCCGTGTGCGGCGGGGTCGTGCTCGCGCGGATCTTCGAAGAGGCGGGCCTGCCCGAAGGGCTGCTGCACGTCCTGCCCGGGGGCGCCGACGCGGGCGCCGCCGTGGTCGAGGCACCGCAGATCCGGGTGATCGCGTTCACCGGCTCGACCCGCGCGGGCAAGGCCATCGCACTCGCGGCCGCCCGGCAGCTCAAGCGCGTGCACCTGGAACTCGGCGGCAACTCCGCACTGATCGTGCTGGACGACGCCGACCTCGACCTCGCCGCGTCGGCCGGCGCGTTCGGCACCTTCCACCACGCGGGCCAGATCTGCATGGCCAGTGGCCGGCACCTGGTGCACGCCTCGGTGGCCGAGCGCTACGCGGAGCTGCTGGCCGAGCACGCCGACAAGCTGGCGGTCGGCGACCCGCGCGGCCCCGTCGCGATGGGACCGATCATCGATGCCGGGCAGCGCGACGGGATCCACCGGATCGTGACCGACAGCATCGGCGCCGGGGCCCGGCTCCTGGCCGGGGGCACCTACGAGGACCTGTTCTACCGGCCGACCGTGCTGGCCGACGTTCCGCTGTCGGCACCCGCGTACGCCGGGGAAGTCTTCGGTCCCGTGGCCCCGGTCGTGGCGTTCGCCGACCTCGACGAGGCCGCCCGGCTGGCCGCCGGCACCGAATACGGCCTCTCCCTGGGTATCCTCACGCGCGACGTGGCCAAGGGCATGGCGCTGGCGGAGCGGATTCCCAGCGGCTTGGCCCACATCAACGACCAGACGGTCAACGACGAGGCCACCGCGCCGTTCGGAGGGGTCGCCGAGTCCGGCACCGGCGCCCGCCACGGCGGCACGGCGGCGAATCTGGAAGCCTTCACCGAGCAGCAATGGGTCACCGTGCGCGGGCGGCCTCCGCGATACCCGTTCTGAGAAAACCGCCGGACCCGCCGGGCCGGTGGTGACGGGCCGGCCACGTAACCGCTAGGATTCCCGTATGTCAGGACAGCAGTCGCGATCGAACGGCTACCGGGAGCGGAACTCCACGGCGGACCGCGCCCTCGAGATCCTCGGCATGTTCGGGGACGACACGCCCGTGATCACCGGCACGCAAGTCGCGGCGCAGCTGGGGGTCGCCCGGTCGACCGGGTACCGCTACATCCAGACGCTCGTCGCGAACCGCTACCTCGAGGAAGCTCCGGGCGGCGGCTTCCGGCTCGGGCTGCGGCTGCTCGAACTGGCCCGGCTGGCGCGGCGGACCTACGGCCTGTCCGAGATCGCGATGCCGGTGCTCACCGGGCTCGCCGAGTCGGTCAACGAAACCGTGCTGCTCACCCGCCGCGTCGGTGATCTGGTCGTGTGCCTCGACCGCGCCGAGTCCCAGACCCACCGGGTGCGGATCTCCTACGAGCGCGGCAGCACGCTGCCGGTGAACGCCGGCGCCTCGGCGCTGGTGCTGCTCGCCTGGACCGACCCCGCCGAAGCCCGGGCCCTGCTGGAAGGCTCCCGGCTGCAGCGCTTCACCGCGGCCACCCTGACCGAGGTCGACGACCTGATGGCGCGGCTGGAGCAGATCCGCGCCGACGGTTACTCCATCACCCGCTCCGAGCTCGACCACGACGTCCTCGGCGTCGCCGCCCCGATCCGGGACGGCGAGCAGCGCGTGGTCGCGGCGGTGAGCGTGGCGGCCGTGGCCTCGCGGGTCTCCCGTCAAGGCGAAGACGAGATCCGCACCGAGGTCTGCCGCGCCGCGCAGACGATCAGCAACCGCCTGTCCGCCGCCGACGGCTGAGCCGGGCCGGGCGTGACGCACCTGCCCGGCCCGGCTCAGCTGTCGGGTGTCAATTCCGCGCGGCCGCGGGGACCGGCACCTGCGCGACCTCCGCGCGCACGCGGTTGACCAGCTTCCCGACCCCGCCCACCTCGACGACGACCTCGTCGCCGTCGTGCAGGAACACCTGGGGGTCTCGGCGGTACCCGACCCCGCCGGGGGTGCCGGTGAGGATCAGGTCGCCGGGCAGCAGCTCGGTGAACTCCGAGACGGTGGCCACCAGCGTCGGGATGTCGAAGATGAGCTTCGAGGTGTCCGACGACTGCAGCGTCACCCCGTTCAGCACGGTCGACACCGGGGCGGCCGAGACGTCGGCCTCGTCCGGCGTGACCAGCTCGGGCCCGAGCGGCGTGGACCGGTCCCAGGCCTTGCCCTGCAGCCACTGGTGCGTCTTGTACTGGTAGTCGCGCATCGTCACGTCGTTCGCGACCGTGTAGCCGAGCACGTGCTCGAGCGCCGCTTCCCGGGAGATCCGGCGGCCTGCCTTGCCGATCACCACGACCAGCTCGGCTTCGTAGTCCACCTGCTGCGCTTCCGGCGGCAGCACGATGTCGTCGGAAGCGCCCACGAGGCTGCCGGCGAACTTCGTGAACAGGACCGGGTAGGTCGGCAGGTCGCGGCCGGTCTCCCCCACGTGCGCGTGGTAGTTGAGCCCGACGCAGAAGATCTTGTCCGGGTGCGGGACCACCGGCAGGAGCCGGACGTCGGCGAGGGTGACGGGGCCGCCCTCCGGACGCAGCGTCGCGAGGACGTCGGCCGGCGTGTCCCGGCCGAGCTCGGCGGGCCCGGCCAGCGCCTGGACGAGGTCGCCGTCGACCCGGCCGATCCGGCGCGTGCCGGCGTGTTCGAACGTCACGTACCGCATGTCAGTTTCCCTCCGAGGTCTTGCGCCACTTCGCGAGCTGCCCGCCCCACAGGTTCACGCTGGCGGGGACGGGTTCCCAGCGGCGCGGCGCGCCGTAGGTCACCCGGTCGTCGTGGAACTTCTCCATCTCCGCGGACAGCTCGATGTGGTGCCCCGCGGGGTCGTCGAAGAAGACGAAAAGGTTGTTGCCGGGACCGTGCCGGCCCGGGCCCCAGGTGACGTCGACCCCCTCCTCGGTGAGCCGGTCGCACCAGGTCTTGAAGTCCTCCCACTCCGCGAGGTCGTAGGAGTAGTGGTCCAGCCCGGTGTCCGAAGGGGACGCCACGACCGCCAGCGTGTGGTGGTCGCGGTCGCTGCGCAGCCAGGCGAAGCGGCCGTCGGCGAGCTGGTCGGAGATCCGGAAACCGCACACGTCGGTGTAGAAGGCGACCTTGCGCGCGACGTCGCCGGTCGCCAGGGTGACGTGCTGGTACTTGACCGGGCGCCGGCCCGTGTCGGCGCCGTGCTCGCCCGCGCGGCGGACCGGACCGTGGAAGTGCGCGGTGAGGCCGTCGGGGTCGGTGGTCGCGAACCCGGCGGTGCCGGGCTCGGCCTCGTCGAGCAGATCGCCGTCGAGCGGGCGCACCGCGGCACCCGCCTCGCGCAGCCGCTTCTCCAGAGCGTCGAGGCCACCCTCGTCGCGCACCTCGAAGGCGATGTGGTCTACGGCCGGCTCGCCCGGGCGCAGGTCGAGCACGTGGTGCCCGCTGCCCCAGCCCAGCCGTGCGCCGCCGTCGGGCAGTTCGCCGTACGGGAGCAGGCCGAGGATGCGGCCATAGAATTCGGCGGCGGCCGCGACGTCGGGCACGCGCAGCCCGAGGTGCGACGTGGCGGTGCGCCGGAGGCTGCCCGCGGCGGCCCCCTCCGCGAACGTTGTCCTGGTCGGTGTGGTCATCTCGATTCCTCTCGTGGGCCGCCGGCACCGCAGGCGGGCCGGGGTGGTTCGAAGCGGCAGGTGGTTCATCCGGCCGCGGGCAGGGGCGCGCCGGCGGGCTCACGCGCGGTGGCGTGCAGCGCGGCCAGACCGGCCCCGGGGCCGCCGGCGGAAACCTCGGCGGCTGACCAGGTGGCCGCCACGACGCGGTCGGGCCGCAGCAGCACGACGCGTCCGAGGTAGGGCTCGGCTTCCCGGTCGACGGCGCCGTCGAGGTCGACCAGCACCCGCACTCCCCCGGTCTCGCGGGGCAGCCGGTCGCCTCCGGGGACGAGCGCGACCACCGGTTCGAGCGGCCAGATCTGCGCCGCCGCGCCGGCGAGCACGGCCGCGGGCACGTCGACGCCGAGCAGGGCCCAGCCGGAGCCGAGCACGTCGTCGAACATCCGGGTGCGCCCGGTCCCGGTGTCGTACACCCGCGGCTGGCCGAACGGCACGCCGGCGGCCGGGCCGTTCGCCGGTGCGGGCACGACCAGCCCGTCGAGGTAGCGCAGAGCGGGCCGGTACCGCATCTCCTCGAAGTAGGCACGGCCTTCCGGTTCCCGCAGGATCCGCTCGACGACGCGGTCGCGCCGCTCGGCGAGACGGGCGTCGGTGGTCATGACGATCCGGCCCAGCCGCACCGAAAGCGCGACGGTGGCCCGCGAATGCGGACGGCGTTCGGTGTCGTAGGTGGCGAGCGCCGTCCCGTCGAGCCGCCCGGCCAGCACGTCCGCGATCTTCCAGGTCAGGTTGGCCGCGTCCCGGATGCCGGAGTTCAGGCCCTGTCCGGCGAACGGCGGCATCATGTGCGCCGCGTCGCCCAGCAGGAACACCCGGCCGTGCGCGAACCGCTCGGCGACCAGGGCGTGGAACTTGTAGGCGACGCAGCGTTCGACCTGGTCGGCGGTGATCCGGCGGTGGGGGCGCAGCAGCCGGGCGATCAGCTCGAACGGCGGCCGGGCGCCCGCCTCGCCCTCGCCTTCGTGCAGGAGGAACTCGTAGCGGCACCGGCCGCCGCGGCCGGGCACGATGACCGTGGGCCGCGCCGGATCGCCGTGGTGCATTCCGTAGCGCTCGTCGTGCGGGTCGCCGAGCACGTCCACGACCAGCCACACGTCGTCGAAGCTCCGCCCCGACATCCGGACGCCCGACTGCTCCCGCACCGTCGAACGGCCGCCGTCGCAGCCCAGCACGTAGCGCGCGCGGAAGGTCTCGCCGTCCGCGGTGGCGAGGGTGACCCCGGCGGAGTCCTGGTCGAGCGAGACGACGTCGGTGCTCATCCGCAGCGTCACCTCCGCGCGGCCGCGCAGGTGCTCGGCGAGCTCGCGCTCGAGGTCGGGCTGGGCGAACGGGTTCTTGAACGGGTGCCCGAGCCGGTAGGGCCAGCCGGAGCGGGCCTGGAAGACGGCGCGGCCCGCCGCGTCGTAGTACCGGGTGCCGGTGCCCGGCACGATGATCCGCTCGAGCCGGGTGCCCAGCCCCGCCGCCTGGAAGGTGCGCAGCGCCTCGTCGTCGATGCTGATCGCCTTGGGCTCGTCGCTCGTCGACGCGTTGCGCTCCAGCACCGTCACGCCGACTCCGCGGGCGGCCAGGAGGGCGGCAGCCGTCATCCCCACGGGGCCCGCCCCGACGACCACCACGTCGGTCGTGATCGGTGTCTGCCAGGTCCGTGTCACCACGGGCCACCTCCGTCCGGTCTCGCTGTCGTCGAGATGACGGTAGCAGAGCTTGTCCTACAAACAAGGACTTGTGTCTCGAATTTAGGGACACTACTGTCCGAGGGACTCAGCGGAGAGGGGTTCGTGATGACAGAACCGAGACCCGGGGCCGCCGCGGCCGGCTCGTGGCAGGTGGTGGTGCTCGGCGCCCTGATCGTCGTGGCCGAGGGCTACGACCTGATCGTCTACGGCGCCCTGCTGCCGAAACTCGTCGCCGAGCCGGGTTGGCACCTCACCAGCACGAGTGCGGGCTCGATCGGCAGCCTGGTGTACCTGGGCATGCTGGTGGGCGCCCTCGCCGGCGGCCCCGTCTGCGACCGGGTCGGGCGGCGGAACTTCGTCAACGCGTCCGTCGCGTGGTTCACGCTCTGGACCGCGGCGAGCGCGCTCGCCCAAGCGCCGTGGCAGCTCGGCGGCGCGCGGCTGCTCACCGGTGTCGGCATGGGGGCGGTGATCCCCGCCGCGGTCGCGCTGGTCAAGGAGTACAGCCCCGGCCGCCGCACCGGGCTCGTCGTCACCATCCTGATGGCGGGCATTCCCCTCGGCGGCACCGCCGCGTCCCTGCTCGGCATCGGCTTGCTGGGCACGCACGGCTGGCGGCTGATGTTCCTCGTCGGCGCGGCGATCTCACTGCTGATCCTGGTCTTGTCACTGGTGCGGCTGCCCGAATCGGCGGGCTTCGGGACCCGGCAGGACACCGTCGCCGCGCCACGGCCGTCCGCCGTCACCACGTTCGCCGCGCTGTTCCGCGAACGCCGCGCCCTGCTGACCGTGCTGTTCGCCGTGGCCACGTTCGCCAACATGCTCACCTGGTACGGGCTCAACACCTGGCTCACGACGCTGATGCGGGAGCTGCACTACCCGCTGGGCTCGGCGCTGACGTTTTCGTTGTGCCTCAACGCCGGAGCCATCGCCGGTTCGCTGGTGCTGGTGCTGGCCGCCCACCGCTGGGGACTGCGGGTCGTCGCCGCGGTCTGCGGTGCGCTGACGGCGGCGGGCATCCTCGTCTGCGCCGCGGGGCCGCAGCAGACCGGCACGTTGCTGGCGACGATCACGGTGATCGGGGCGAACACGCAGACGGCACTCACGCTGATCCTGGCGTCGGTCGCCGACTCGTACCCGACCCGGATGCGCGCGTCGGCCGTCGGCTGGGCCAACGGGACCGGCCGGGCCGGTGCGGTGCTCGCGCCCGCGCTCGGCGGCGCCATCCTCGCCGCCGGGCTCGGGCCGCGGGGCGTCTTCTTCGCCTTCGCCGCCAGTGCCCTGGTCGCTGCCCTGGTGATGGCCATGCTGGCCGCGCAGGGCCGGCGCACCGGCCCGGTCGTGGAGCCGGCACTCGCCGAGGCGCGGTCGTGAACCCCGCCGAAGCGGTGGTGCTCGCCCATCACGCGCTCGCCGCCGCGGGCCAGGGCGACCTCGTGTGGGGTCACGCGGCCCTGCGGGACCCGGCCGGGCGGGGCGTCTGGACGAAGGCGTCGGGCTGGGGGTTCGAGGAGATCACCCGCGACCGCGTGGTGCTGGTCTCGCCTCAGGGCGACGTCCTCGACGGCACGGGAAAGCGGCACATCGAGTACCCCATCCACACGGAGATCCTGCGAGCCCGCCCCGACGTCGGCTGCGTTGTCCACACCCACCCGCGCGCGGCCACCGCCTTCGCGGCACTCGGCGTGCCGCTGCGCGCGCTCGACCACGACGGGGTCCTGTTCAGCGAGCCCGACGTGCCCCGGTTTTCCGGGACCGGCGGCCTGATCCGCAGCGCCGGGCTCGGCGAGGCGGTCGCCGGCGCGCTCGCGGACGCCAGGGCGCTCCTGCTCCCACGCCACGGCCTGGTCGCCGTCGGCGCCACCGTCGCCGAAGCCGTGATGCACGCGGTGCTGCTCGACCGGGCGTGCCGCACCCAGCTCACCGCGATGGCCGCGGGTGAGCTGCGGGGCTGGTCCGACGCCGCGGAGTGCGCGGCGAAACGGGCCGAGTGCTGGAACCCCACCCAGATCGAAGCCGGTTGGCAGTACTTGGTGCGCACGGCCGGCGCCACCGACGAACCCTTGGAGGAAACCCGATGACCGAGACCGTGGTCGCGCCCGCCGCGCGACGAGCCGAGGAGCTGACCGAGTCGACGCGCGCCCACGACTGGCGGCTGCTCGTCGGCGGCGAACTGGTGCCCGCACGTTCCGGTGCGACCTTCGCCAACCCGTCACCCGTGACCGGCGAGGTCATCGCGACCGTGCCGGACGCGGACGCCGCCGACGTCGACGCGGCTGTGCGAGCGGCCCGAGCCGCTTTCCCGGCCTGGGCCGCCACGCCGTTGCCCGAACGCGTCGCCGTCGTCCGGGAGATCGCGAACCGGGTCCGCGCGCACGCGGACGAGCTGGGCGCCCTCGACACCTTGGACGGCGGCAACATCATCCGCCTCTCCCGCTCCGACGCGTTCGCGGGCGCGGCGATGCTGGACTTCTTCGCCGACTCGGCGCACGCCCTGACGGGCCAGACCATCCCGGCGTCGGAAGGCGCCGTGCACTACACGACGCTGCAGCCGATCGGCGTCGTCGCGCGGATCGTGCCCTACAACCACCCGATCATGTTCGCCGCGGGCAAGATCGCCGCGCCGCTGGTCGCGGGCAACTGCGTCCTGCTGAAGCCGCCGCACCAGGCGCCCCTGTCCGCGCTGCGGCTGGGTGAGCTCATCGCCGACCTCGTGCCGGCGGGCGTGGTGTCGATCCTGACCGGCGCCGGTCCCGCCACCGGCGACGCGATCGTGCGCAACCCCCACGCGCGGCGCATCGCGTTCATCGGCAGCGCCGCGACCGGCCGCAAGATCCAGGAAGCCGCCGCGCAGACCGGTGTGAAGGACGTCAGCCTGGAACTCGGCGGCAAGAACGCCCTGATCGCCTTCCCCGACGCCGACCCGATCGCCGTCGCGGAGTCTGCCGTGCGCGGGATGAACTTCTCGTGGTCCGGCCAGTCGTGCGGCTCGACGTCCCGGCTCGTCGTGCACCACAGCCTGCGCGAGCGGGTCGTGGCCGAAATCGTCCGGCTGATCGGCGAACTGCGCATCGGCGACCCCTTCGACGAAGCCACGGACGTCGGCGCACTGGTGTCGCAGGAGCAGCACGCCAAGGTTCTGCGCTACCTGGACATCGCCCGCGCGGACGGCGCCACCGCGGTCGCCGGCGGCGCCCCGGCCGAAGGCGTCGGGAAGGCCCTGATCGTGCCACCCACGGTGTTCACCGGCGTCACCCCCGACATGCGGGTCGCCCAGGAGGAAGTGTTCGGCCCGCTGCTGTCCGTCCTCGAGTTCGACACCGAGGACGAAGCCGTGGCGATCGCCAACGGCGTCGAATACGGCCTCACCGCCGCCGTCTGGACCGACGACGTCCGCCGCGCCCACCGCGTCGCCGCCGCCGTGGAAGCCGGCTACGTCTGGATCAACGGCTCCTCCCGCCACTACGTCGGCACCCCCTTCGGCGGCTTCAAGTCCTCCGGCATCGGCCGCGAAGAGTGCGTCGAGGAACTCCTGAGCTTCACCGAAACCAAGGCGGTGCATGTCGTGTACCGGTGAGCGGCGGGGCCTTCGGAAGGACTGTGGCCGGCCCGTTCCCGGGCCGGCCACGCGTCAGTTCACTGCGCACCCAACGCGCACGCACGCCGCGCGTCGGTGGCGGACACCTTGATGGCTTCCAACCCCACTTCGCACACGGCCGGAAACCCGCGGGCAGCGGTATTGCAGGCGCTCGTCGACTTCGGACCGACGACGTACCCGGCGCCGGCCAGGTAGAGCTCACAGCTCAACGCCGTCCGCGGCACGGCCGGTGCGGCCGAGGCGGCCGTCGCACCCGCGGCACAAAGTGTCCCGGTCGCGAGCACCGCGATTCCGAGCTTTGCCAGCAGTGTTTTCGTCATATCCCTCTCCCCTGCGGATTGTGTCCGTGCCAGGGCAACCAGCGGCGGCGAGAGATCTGTGCGATTCGGCGAAAATGGTCATGGCCGTTCACCATTTCGCGGCGCGAATCGCCGCCCGGCCTCCGGTCAGCGGGTGAGGGCGGTGTAACCGGAAGCCAGCAAGGCGCCACTGTGGCTGCTGAACTTGTCCGACCGTGCCCGGAAGGTGTAATGCCCGCTGACCCCGTTGACCTTCGGGGTCCAGCAGCGGCGCTGCGTCGGGGCGACGTGGCCGTTGCCGCCCGTTGCCGTGTTGTCGCACGTGACGTCACTGACCCATGAGCCGTCACGGTAGGTCTGGAGGTAGGCCTGGGCGTACTCGCTGGCCGTCATAGGACTGCTGTAGATCACGAACGCCCAGTACCGATACGCGCTGTCGCGGCAGAGTTCCACGGTGCCGACCCGCGTGCCGCCGGTCAGTGCGGACACGGGCGCGGTCGCGACAATCGTGCCGTATCCGTCATTGCTCTGACAGTCGGGCGCAGCCTGCGGCTGTGCCGATGCCGGCACCGCCAACCCGAGCACCGCCGCCCCCGCAATCCCCAAAGTCGCGATGATCTTTCTGATCATGGTCCCTCCTTTTCTCACGGCCGACTCCGCGTGGTGCGGAAGTACCACGCCAGGATCGAACCTGGTAGCGATCCCGAAATTACCGACCCGTTCTACAAACCCACTACACGCGTTCTACAGTCAATTCCCGAAACAACTACACAAAAAACTGCGGGGCCCGAGAAAACTCCTCGGGCCCCGCAATTCATCCGGCCGCGATCAGCTGGGCACCACGAACAGGTGCGTCATCGCCGAGGTGTGGTTGGGTGTCGAGCCGTTGACGCCGGTTTGGTCGGTGAGGCCGGGGGCCGCGCCGCCGACGGTGCCGGGGTTGCCGCCCAGGTGGGTGGTCGTCACTTTGGCGCTGAGCTGTGTGCAGCCGGGGTTGACGGGCACCTTGGTGTAGAGCGGGATGGCAGCGTGGTTGACGCCCCGCACCACGGTTTCCTCGGTCTGGGCGACGGGTGCGCTCGCGCAGTTCGGGCCGCCGGAGGTGGTGACGGTGAGGGTGAAGCGGGCGGTGGAGTAGTGGATCTTGCTGTCCGGGGTCGGCTCGGGGCCGCGGTGGTACTCGACGTCCGCGATGACGGCGAGGTTCCGGTAGCCCGCGGGCATCGTCGCGTTGACGATCGGGGCGACGGTGCTCGTGGTGACGGGCACGTTCCCCGCCGGCAGCGACCGCTGCATGGCCGTGCCGTTCACGTCGCCGCCGACGGCGGTCGAGCGAACCGCAGGGTCCCCGCCACGGTCTCCTGGGCCACCGACGGCGAGGTCGACGCCGTCCGCAGGTACAGCGTGCAGTTCAGGGCGCCGGTCGTCGACGCGGTGACGAGGAACCGGTTGACGATCGTGATGTCGCGCAGCGCCGGGTTCGGGTTGGTGGCCGGGAGGACGTTCTCTCCCATCACGACGTTCGACGCGCCCGCGCCGGAGCACCGGATCTCGTTGTCGATGAGGTTCGCCTGGTCGGCGTTCCAGGCGCGCAGCTCCGAGTAGACGTAAGCGGTCGCACCGGCGTCGAGTTGCGTGCTGATGGTGGCCAGCGGCACGACCTTCTGGGTCGGCTTCTCGGGCGGCTTCGCCTGCAGGTCGGGTGCATGGGGCACGCCGGTGATGACCGTCGGGCCGAAGTCCTGGCTGGTCGCGGCGGGCGCGGCGACCGCAGGGACGGCACCGAGCCCGGTCAGGGTCAGCGCCACGGCCACGACGGCGGCAGCGGACCGGGCCCGCTGTGCGCGGATTCTCATGCGTTCCTCCGAGGCCAAGGCCGTGGCCTTCCCGGTTGCTCGACACGGGCGGGTGGCGGACCGTCCCCCTCGTCGACGGCCCACCACCCGCACCGGAACCACTGGGTCACGAAGAGCCGACGCGAGGTGGCCGCGTTCGTGAGCCCGGAGGAATCTAGACAGCCGCCCCTACACAGCCCCTACACGTCGCCTACAGAGCAGCGCCGGAGGACGAGCGCTGCGGGTGCCTTCTCTGCTACGCTGCGTTGTCGTTTGCTCAGCTTGGGCGGGGAGCTGTGGGAAACACCGCGAGGTTCGGGATCTTGGGCCCGCTGTGCGTGACGAACGCCGGCCGGCCGTTGAAGTCCGCGGGGCCGCGGCAGCGGGCGCTGCTCGCCGCGCTGCTGGTGCGTACCCGTCAGCCGGTCGGTCTCACCGGTCTCGTCGAGGCGATGTGGGGCGAGTGTCCCCCGAACTCGGCCGTCGCGAACGTGCACACCTACGTGAGCCGCCTGCGGCGCGACCTCGCCGAGATCGGCCTTCGGGACCTGCTGGTCACCGACGGTGGCGGGTACCGGTTGCTCGTCGAGCCCGACCAGCTGGACAGCCACGTTTTCCAGGCGGCGGCCGAGGAAGCGCGCACGACGCTGGCCTCCGGCGACACCGTCAAGGCCGTGGCGGTGTGGGAGGACGCGTGGACAACGTGGCGCGGCGACCCGCTGGAAGACGTTCCCTGCGCCGGGTGGCTGGAAGCCGAGAAGGTGCGGCTGGAGCAGACGGCCGCCGCGGCCCGCGAAGACTTCGCTGACGCGCGCCTGGCAGTCGGCCAGTACAGCACCCTCATCCCCGAGCTGGCGGCGCTGGTGCGGCAGCTGCCGTTGCGGGAAGGCTTGTGGCAGCGGTTGATGCTCGCCCAGCACCGGGCGGGCCGGCGCGCCGAAGCCCTGGAGACGTACCACGCGCTGCGCGAGGTGCTCGTCGACGCGCTCGGCGTCGAGCCGTGCGGCCCGGTCCAGGAGCTGCACCAGGTGATCCTCAGCGGTGAGCCGGCCGAGGCCGACCACAGCGTGCGGCCGATGCAGCTGCCACCCGACATCGACGACTTCACCGGGCGGGCGGCCGAAACGGCCGAGCTGTGCGGCCTGCTGATCCGGCCGTCGAGGTCGGCGGTGGCCGCCATCACCGGCAAGGCGGGCGTCGGCAAGACCGCGCTGGCGATCCGGGTGGCGCACGAGGTCGGCGAGCACTTCGCCGGCGGTCAGCTCTACGTCCGGCTGGGCGGTGCCGGATCGGCGCCGCAGGAACCCGCGACGGTGCTCGCGAACCTGCTCGTCGCGTTCGGCGTGCACCCCCACGCGGTGCCGGAGGACTTCGAGGCCCGCGCCGCGCTGTACCGGTCCCAGCTGGCCGCGCGGCCGGTGCTGATCGTGCTCGACGACGTCACGAGCATGGCCCAGGTCCGCCCCCTGCTCCCGGGTTCGGCCGGGTCCGCCGTGCTCGTCACGAGCCGCGTGCAGCTGGTGGGCGCGCGGACGGTGCACCTCGACGTGCTCGGCCCCCAGGACTCGGTGCGGCTGCTGTCGTCGATCGCCGGCCCGGCGCGCATGAGCGCGGAGCCGGACGCCACGGCCGCGGTGGCGCGCTACTGCGGCAACCTCCCGCTGGCTCTGCGCATCGCCGCGTCCCGGCTGGCCCGCCGCGGCCAGTGGACGGTCGGACGGCTGGCGGACCGTTTGGCCGACGAGGGCACCCGGCTCAACGAGCTGCGCATCGACGACCTCGAAGCGCGCGCCAGCCTGGCGTGGAGCTACGAGGGGCTGGACGAGGTGCAGCAGCGGGCGTTCCGGCTGCTGGGCCTGCTCGACGTGCCCGACTTCCCCGCCTGGGTGGTCGCCGCGCTGCTGGAGGTGGACCTGTCGGCCGCCGAAGACATCATCGACGGCCTCGCCGACGTCCATCTGGTCGAGCTCGCCGGCACCGACCCGGCCGGTCAGGGTCGCTACCGCTTCCACGACCTGCTGCGGGTGTTCGCCCGCGAACGCGCCAACGCCGTCGAGTCGCCCGCCGACCGGACCGCCGCGCTGCGCCGGGCGTTCGGCGCCTGGCTGGACCGGGCGGTGCGCGCGGAGGCGGGTCTGCCGTGCCGGTTCCTCAAGGTTCAGCTCACGCCCGGGCGACCGCCGACGGCCGAGGAGCAACCGGCCGATCCCCTCGTGTGGCTGGACGCCGAGCGGGACGCGCTCGTCGCCGTGGTCGACCAGGCCCTCGCGCTGGAGATGACGGCCCTGGCGTGCGACCTCGCCTGCGCGCTGACCACCTTGTTCGACCTGCGCAGCCACTACGACCTGTGGCGGCACACCCACGAGCTCGCGCTGGCGGCGGCCGTGGCCACCGGGGCGCGGCGCAGCCGGGCGATCCTGCACCAGGGCCTCGGCGCGCTGGCGTTCTACCGGGACCGCTACGGCGAGGCGAGCGAGCACTTCGAGCAGGCAAGGGGAATCTTCGCCGAGATCGGCGAGATCCGGGGCCACGCCTACTCGAACCTCGGCCTCGGCAGCGTGCACCTCTACCACGGCAAGCACGACGAGGCGGCGGCCGAGCTGGGGCAGGCGCGGGCCGCCTTCGGCCGGTGCGCGGACGCCAGTGGCGAGGCCTTCGCCCTGCAGGCGCTGAGCATCGTCCACCGCAACCGCGGAAACCTCGAGGCGGCCGCCGAGTGCCTCGACCGCGCGCTGACGACCTTCCGCGGCCTGGGCAGCCGCTACGGCCAGGCGTGCGCGTTGTTCAGTCTCGGGCTGCACCACCAGGCCCGGGGCGACCGCGAGCCGACCGAGCGCGCGCTGGTCGAAGCCGTCGAGCTGTTCCGCGCGGCCTCCTGCCCGCGGGACGAAGCACTGGCCCTGCACGTGCTCGCCGCCACCTGCGCCGCACACGGCGACGCGGACCGGGCGTCGCAGCTCATGGCCCAGTCGCTGACGGTGTTCTCGCCCGAGGACGAAAGTGTCGGCAAGGCCTGTTCCCTGTACAGCCTCGGCTGGGTGGCGCACCGCAACCAGCGCCTCGACGAGGCCGCCGCCTGCTTCGACGAGGCCTCGCGCCTGTTCGAACGGCTCAGCATGCCGCTGCACAACGCCCGCGCCCTCTCCGCGCTGAACGACCTCGGGCTCAGCCTCCCGGGCCGGTGAAGCTGATCGTCTTCGTCAGGTGCCGCTGCAGCACCACGAAGACGAGCAGGCACGGCAGCCCGGTGATCGTGGCGGCGGACATCAGCTCGCCGGCGGTCGGGTTCCCGGACTCCAAAGTGGACAGCCCGACCGTCAGGGTGCGCATCGCGTCGGAGTGCCCGACGACCAGCGGCCACAGGAAGTCGTTCCAGTGCCACAGGAACACGAACACGGCGAGCGTGGCCAGCACCGGACGGCACAACGGCAGCACGATGCTCAGGTACACCCGCCAGTCGCCGGCGCCGTCGACCCGCGCGGCGTCGAAGACCTCGTCGGGCAGGGCCCGGATGAACTGCCGCAGCAACAGCACGGCCTGGGCGTTGGCCAGCGTCGGGACGATCAGGCCCCAGTAGGTGTCGGACCAGCCGAGCTGGGCGATCACCACCAGCGACGGCATCAGCAGCGCCTGGAACGGCACCATCATCGTCGACAGCATCGACCACAGCAGCACTTCGCGGCCGGCGAACCGCTTCCTGGCGAACACGTACGCGGCCATCGACGACGAGAGCAGCACGGCCACCACGGACACCACCGAGTAGACGACCGTGGTGAGCGTCCAGCGCAGGAAGCTCTCGGTCGAGAGCACCTCGGCGAGGTTGTCGAGGGTGAGCGAGGTGGGCAGCCGGTACGGGATCGTCGGCGCGTTGCCCGGGGAAAGGGCGACGACCAGCATCACCACGAAGGGGCCGATCGCCACCAGCGAGGACAGGGTCAGCAGGACGACCGGCCAGATTCCGCGGCGCATCACGGGTTCCGCTCGAAGGCCCGGCGCTGGGTGAGCGACACCAGCAGCACAATCGCCCACAGCGCCACCCCGATCGCGGCGGCGCCGCCGACGTCGAAGTACCGGAACCCGTAGTCGTACACCGCGTACGCGAGCGTGTAGCTGGCCCGCACCGGGCCACCGCCCGTCATCACGTACACGGTGTCGAACACCTGGAAGGCGGCCATGGTCTCCACCACGACGACGAAGAACACCGCCGGCCGCAGCGCGGGCAGCAGGACGTGGCGGAAGCGTTGCCACGCACCGGCGCCGTCCACCTTCGCCGCCTCCAGGCAGTCGGCGGGGACGTTCCGGATGCCCGCGAACAGCACCAGCATCGCGTACCCGAAGCCTTTCCAGACGCCGACCACGGCCAGCGTGGGCAGGACCAGCGCCGGGTGCTGCAGGAACCCGGTGGGTTCGAGGACCCAGCGCCAGACGACGCCGCTCAGCACCAAGCTGGTGGCGTACGGCGCGAACAGCGCCGCGCGGAACAGGCCGCGGCCCCACGGCACGGCGTGCAGCAGGACCGCGGTGCCCAGCGCCACCACGACGGTGAGCGGCACGTAGACGGCGACGTAGCCGAGCGTGGTGCGCAGGCTGCCCAGGAAGATCTCGTCGTGGGCGAGGCTGACGAAGTTCGCCGCGCCCACGAACCGCGAGCCGCCGCCCGGGTGGTAGTCGGACACGCTCAAGCCCACCGCGCCCAGCATCGGCAGGAACCGGAACAGGGCGAACAGCACCAGCACGGGGAGCAGGAAGACGAGCACCGTCAAGGACTCCCGCCATCGCGCCATCACCCGCTGCCGAGCAACGCGTCGACCTCCTCGGCGGCGTCGGCGAGCGCCGCCTCCGGGGTCTTCTCGCCGAGCAACGCGGCCTGCAGGTGGGGTGCGAGCAGGCCCATCACCTTGCGGGCCTGGGGATGGGCGTCGCCGGCCGAGGCGAACGGCAATGCCCGGGCGAAGCTCCGGTGCACGTCGTCGCCCGCCGGTGGCGACGCGTCGGGCCAGGGCGGGAAGAAGCCGGAGTCGGCGCAGAGCTCGCCGACCAGCGCCGGGGACGTCAGGTAGGCGAGCAGTTCCCGTGCCTCGGCCGGCTTCTTCGTGCCGCGCAGCAACGACACCGCGCCGGGCGTCCCGAACGTCACCTCGCGGCGGTCCCGCAGTGGTGCGCCGACGACGGTGTTCTGCGCGCCGATCGCGGCGATGACGTTGCGAGCCGCGGCCTCGGTCATGGCGGGCGACATCGCGGCCCGGCCCGTGGCCACGGCGTCTTCGGCCACGCCGCTGCGCTTGGTCGCCACGTCGTCCGGCAGGCCGTGCACGGCTTCGAGGCCGACCAGGAACTTCAGCGCCGACACGCCCTGCGCCCCCGCGAACGCGCTTTTCGTGCCGTCTGCGGTGAACACGTGGCCGCCGGCCTGCCACAGCAGCGGGTAGAAGGTGAGGTTCAGCGGCTCCTCGGTGGAACCCGAGTAGTCGACGATCGGGACGCCGCGCGCGGCGAGCTTCGGCGCGTCCGCCTCGACCTCGTCCCACGTCCGCGGGAGCCGGGTGATTCCGGCGTCCGCGAACAGCTTCCGGTTGTAGACGGTGGTCGTCACGGTCCGGTACAGCGGCACGCCGTAGGACTGCCCGGCCACCCGCAGCGCGTCGAGCACCGGCGGCGAGTACGCACGTTCGCTGCCGGCGAGCACGTCGTCGACCGGTTGCAGCGTCTTCTCGGCGACGTACTGGGGAATCATGTCCGACTGCAGCAGCACGACGTCCGGGCCGTCGCCCGCCATGAGCGCGGCGCCGAGCTTCTCCTCCCGGCCCGCCCAGGGCTCCAGTTCGATGTCGAGGTCGACGCCGTACTCGCGTTCGAAGCCGCTCTCGACCTTCTGCCAGAAAGCCCGGCTCTGCGCCTGATCGTCGATGACCGGGTACATCCACAACGTCACCGCGTCGCCGCTGTCCCCGCCGCACGCCGCGAGGGAAGCGGCGGTCAGCACGAGCACCGCGGCGGCTTTGGTGGAGCCGGGTCTCATGCGGCCGGGTCCGTCCCGGCCTCGAGGCCGAAGAGGCGGGCGGCGTTGCGCCCCATCACGTGGTCGTACTCGTCGTCGGTGAGGTCGGCCTCCAGCACCACGCCCATCGCGATGGCGGGATCGACCAGGGTGCTGTCGGTGCCGAACAGCATCTGCCCGAGCGGAACGCGGTCCAGCGCGTAGCGGAACCGGCCGCGGTCGGTGATCGAGCAGCACGGCTCGAGGTAGAGCCGGTCGCTGCGGCGGGCCGCCTCGACGGCCGTGCGCCACGCCGGGCCGCCCATGTGCCCGGCGATCACGCGCAGGTCCGGGTACCGCTCCAGCACGTCGACCAGTCCGAGCACCGTCTCGTCCCACGTGTGGACCAGCACCGGCAGCCCGGCCTCGGCGGCCAGCCCCAGCGCGTCGCGGACCGCCGGCGACATCAGCGGCCGGCCCGGGTAGGTCGTGTGCACCTTGACCCCGACGAACCTTCCCGTGGGCCGGTACTTCTCCAGCTCGCGCGCCGCGGCGGCGAGGTCGTTGGGGTTCACCACGACGTAGCCGAGCAGGCGCGGCTGCGTTTCGAGGACCTCCGCCAGCCGCCGGTTGCCGGAGACCATGTCGTAGGTGACCGCCTCCGACGCCGAGACGACCTGCCGGTCGATGCCGTAGCGGTCCATCAACGCGAGGTTCAGCTCGACGCTCCCCACTTCCGTGCTGAAGAACCAGGGCCCGGTGTGGCCGTGGACATCGATGATCATGCCGGGTCCACCAGCCACGCCGCAGCGGTGCCGCCCGCCACCTGCCGCCATTCCCGGTCGTCGAGCGCGGCCGTGCGCAGCCGCAGCGCCGAGGGCAGGACGTCGTGCAGCGGGGCGCGCGACCCGTAGGCCAGGTGGTGCGCGCCCACCTCCCCCGCGATCCGCTCGATGGAGTCGGGGCCGCACAGCATCCGCGTCGAGGCCACGAACCCCGGCTCGCGGCGCGCCAGCACCACGAAGTCGGCCACTCGGTAGGCGTGTACATCGAGGAAACACACGCGCGCGCCACGGCCGGCGAACGGCCGCCAGAAGCTGCTGAGGTCCCCGCTCGTCAGGAGCACCATCCCGTGGCCGACCGCGACATCCACGAGGTGCGCCAGCCCCGGCGAGTCCGCCTCGACCCACTGCTCCGGCGGGAAGAGCCGCAGCAGCCGCACCCCGGACTCGACGAGCCGCTCGATCTCGGTCTCCGCGGTCAGCGCGTCGCGCACGTCGACGGCGCCGACCGGGACGAACTCCGCTCGTTCCCGGGCTTTGCGCATCTCGTCGTTGCCGGTGCAGGCGTCGAACAACGCGCCCCGCAACGAACAGACGAGGCCGCGCCGGATCCGGTGTTTCTTGTGGAGCGCGGTCAAGGCCTCCAGCGACGCGTCGAGCCGGCGGCTCGGCACCACGCCGAACAGCACGTCGACATCGAGGTCGATCTCCTGCCGTTCGACGGGCACCGGGGGTAAGGGCGATCGGTTCAAGCTTGCTCCCCGTCCGTTGCGGATGGGGGCAGCCTCCTGCGTGGTGCTACAAGATCACTACACACGGGTGCCCGGTCGGCTAGCGCCCGTACACCGCGGCGGTGAAACCGGCCTCGGCCGCGAGCGTGCCGAGGCCGGCGGCGTGGGTGGCCGGCAGGAGGACGAGGGGGTAGCAGTCCGACTCGATGTCGAGGACCGCGAGGGCCGTGCCGGTGGTGAGGAGCTGCTTTCCGGCCGCTTCGAGGAATTCGTAGGTGGGCAGGTCGAGCTCGGCGAGGGCCTTCCAGAGCTCGTCGGCCGCCGGCGCGGAGCGCAGGGCGAGCAGCCGCCCGGCGATCTCGTCGGGGGCTTCCTTCCAGTCGATCTCGGCGAGCAGGCCGTGGTCGGTGAGGGCGTCGACCAGGGCGATCCACGGCAGGAGCTCGAACGGTTCGTCGATGCCGCGCTCGTCGAGGCGGCCGGCGTGGTCCCGGACGTAGGCGTCGGGGTCGTCGTGGGCGGCCAGCGCTCGCTCGGCCACCTGCGGGGCGTTCGGTGCCAGCAGGGTGGCGACCTCGGCGAGGGCGGCACGGGTCGGGGTGGTCATCGACGTCCTCCGCGGGGCCGGGTGGTTCAACGCCAGGATGATCGCACCCCGGCGTGGCCGGGCGTCGCCTCGCCCGGGGTGTCGGCCGCGCAGGCACGGCGACGGCACGTGTGAGACCCGCCGAATCCGGCCCGACACCAGCGGAAACACCCCTATACTCGGCGCCTGTGATCGACGTCCGACCGCCGGCGCCGGAACGAGCTCGGGCGTTCCTGGACGACCGGAGACCCCCGACGCCCTGCCTCGTGATCGACCTCGACGCGGTGCGGGACAACCACGACCGGCTGCGCGAGGCGCTGCCCGAAGCGCGGATGTACTACGCGGTGAAGGCGAACCCGGCGCCGGAGGTCGTGCGGTTGCTCGTCCGGGCCGGCGCGGGGTTCGACGTCGCCGGCCGCGAGGAGATCGAGCTCTGCCTCGCGCAGGGCGCCCGGCCCGAGCTGATCTCGTACGGCAACACCGTGAAGAAGGCGCGGGACATCGCGTTCGCGTTCCGGGCCGGGGTTCGCCGGTTCACCTTCGACAGCGCCGAAGACCTCGGCAACCTGGCCGAGCACGCGCCCGGGTCGACGGTGTCGTGCCGCGTGCTCGTGGACAGCTCGGGCTCGCAGACGCCGTTCGGCCGGAAGTTCGGCTGTGCGCCGGAGATGGCGGCAGACCTGCTCACGCGCGCGGCCGCCCTCGGGCTGGACCCGGAAGGCGTCGCGTTCCACGTCGGCTCCCAGCACCTCGACCCGCGGGCGTGGGACGCCGGGATCGCCACCGCCGCGAGGGTCACCCGCGAGGTGGCGGCGCGTGGCATCGCGTTGCGCGGCTTGAACATCGGCGGCGGGCTGCCGGGCCGGTACACCGCCACTCCCCCGCCGCTCGCCGACTACGCGGCGGCCATCCGCGCGTCGATCGCACGGCACTTCCCCGTGGCGCCGGACCTCGCGTTCGAGCCCGGGCGGGCGGTGGTGGCCGACGCCGGGCTGATCCGCAGCGAGGTCGTGCTGGTGTCGCGCAAGTCCGCGGCCGACGAGAAGCGCTGGGTGTACCTGGACATCGGCCGGTACGGCGGGCTGGCCGAGACCGAGAACGAGGCCATCGCCTACCGCCTGGAGACCGCGCACGACGGAACTCCCGACGGCCCGGTCGTCGTCGCCGGCCCCACGTGCGACGGCGACGACGTGCTCTACCTCCGCACTCCGTACCGCCTGCCGCTCGGGTTGGCGGCCGGGGACCACGTCGACATCCTGAGCGCGGGTGCGTACACGCAGAGCTACTCTTCGGTGTCGTTCAACGGGTTCCCGCCGTTGAAGACGTACTTCGTCGGCGGAGAACCGGACGAGATCGGCGAGTTCGCCGGCCGGCACGTGCTCGCGGAGTTCTCCGGAGTCACTGCCGCGCTGCTCGACGACGTCGAGTTCCTGTGCGAAAGCTTGGAACGCGCGCTGCGCAAGGCGGGCGCGACCGTGCGCGAGGTGACGTCCACGCGCTTCGCCCCGCAGGGCGTGACCGTGGTCGCGCTGCTGTCGGAGTCGCACGCGTCGATCCACTCCTACCCCGAGCGTGGGTCGGTGTTCGTCGACGTGTTCACGTGCGGGCGCCGCGCGGACCCCGAACTGGCCGTGCAGCTGCTGCAGGACATGCTCGGCGCTACGGCGGCCCGGACCAGCACCATCCACAGAGGACAGGACACCCGGTGAACATCACGGAACCGATCGGCGCCGGCCTGACGCGGGTCTGGCAGGTCTCGGACGTGCTCGTCGACACCCGCACCGACTACCAGCACCTGGTGATCGGCAAGACCGCCCAGGGCATCTCGCTGTTCTGCGACGACGAGCGGCAGAGCACCGAGCTGAGCCAGCTCGTCTACCACGAGGCCCTGCTCGTGCCCGCGCTGCTGCTGGCCGCCGAGGTGAACCGCGTGCTGGTCGTCGGGTCCAGCGAAGGCGTGGTGTGTCAGCTGGCGATGCGGGCGGGCGCGTCGGTCGTCGACCACGTGGACATCGACGCCCAGGCGGTGCGGCTGTGCGCGGAGCACCTGCCCTACGGCTACTCGGCTGAGGAACTGTCCACCGCCGAGCGCGGCGACGGCCCGATCCGCGTGCACTACGCCGACGGCTGGGAGTTCGTCCGCACCGCCACCGCGAAGTACGACATCGTGGTGGTCGACCTGCCCGACGAACAGGACGGCACCGACGCACAGCACAACCGCTTGTACGGCACCGATTTCCTGCGCCTGTGCCGGAACCTGCTCACGCCCGGCGGGGTCGTCGCGTACCAGGGCGGCTGCCCGACGTTGTGGCGCAACTCGACCCTGGTGAAGTGCTGGCGGCGGTTCACGGAGACGTTCGCCGCACCGGTGTACTTCGGCTCGGACGAACACGAGTGGGCATTCCTCTTCGGCACCCGACTCGACAAGCCGGTGGACACCATGGTGCGCCGCTGGCCGACCCTGCCGTACCGCCCGCAGACGATCGACGAGCTCACCCTGCGCGGAGCTACGGTGCCACCGCTCGGTCTCCGCCGCTGATCGGCTGGTGCTCCCCCGCTCGCGCAAGGAGGCGCCGGGCGAGTCCGAAGGTCCGGATCAGACCTGGGCGAGCTTCCGTTTCGAAGCAACCACCTGCGGAGCACCGCATCGCGCGCACATCACGGCGCGCCGGGCGCGTTTGGCGACCAGTACGCCGGGCGCCGCGGCCTCGAACTCCTGCACCACGGCGTGCGACTTGCACGTGGCGCCTCCACAGTGGACGCAGCAGCCGATCGCCGGGGTGGTCGTGTCGGTTTCGGTGCAGTCGATACAGATCACAGCAGGTTCTCCTGTCCAGAGTGGTGCCACGGGGTCACCCGGCCGGCATCGGGGTGCCGGGGCGGAGGTTCACTTCCGTGGTGAGGTGCCTTCAGCCTCGCGGCTGAATTTGATTCAGTCAAGAAAAGGCGAGTTGTCCTCCGTCACAGCAGATTCGCGACGACGTCGGGCAACAGGCGGAGGAACGCGCCCATCGCGGCGCTCTCGTAGGCGCCGGCGCGGCGCAGCAGGACGACCGTGCGCGGGGGAAAGCCGGGGTCGAGCGGGATCGTCGTGAGGTCGGGGTGGTCGTGGGCCAGGACGTCGGGCAGGACGGTCGCGACGGGGCTGCGCCGCACGATTTCCAGCAGTGCCTGGATCGAGTGGGCTTCCACGGTGATCCGGGGGTTGACGCCGTGCCGCGCGAAGTACGCGTCGATGTGGGTGCGGGTGACGAAGTCGCGGGTGAGCAGCGCGAGTTCCGGATCTTCGAGCGAAGCGGCCGCGCGGCCGCGGACGAGGCTCAGCGTCTCCTCGAACAGCGCCGTGGCACTGATGCCCGGCGTGGCGCTGGCGCTGTCACCGAACCCGATGCCGGCGTCGAGGTCGTCGGCGAGCAGGCGGGCCTCGATCTCGTCCTGCGCGCGCTCCTCGATCGTGAGGGTCACGCCCGGGTGGCGGGTGCGCAGTTCGGCTGCCAGCGGGCCGACGAGGTAGGTGGTGAACGTCGGCGTCGTCGCCAGGCGCAGGTGGCCGCGGGAGAGGTCCTGCACGTCGTGCACGGCGCGTTCACCGGACGCCAGGTCGCGCAGGGCTTCCCGGACGTGGCGCACGTAGGCCTCGCCGGCGTCGGTGGGCCGCACCGCGCGGCCCGTGCGGTCCAGCAGCTGCACGCCCAGCGCGCGTTCGAGCTGTTTGATCTGCTGCGACAACGTCGGTTGCGAGACGTGCAGTTCCTCCGCGGCACGGGTGAAACTGCCGCACTCGACGACAGCGAGCAGGTAGCGAAGGTGCCGCAGTTCCGGTGCCATGAACCCCACTATAGGCGGCAGCAATAGGGATCATTCGATCTGCGACTTGGCGCCTATACGGGCTCGTCAGGCATCGTGAAAGCCAAGCCCACCACGGAGGTGATCCGAATGCAGGACACGGCAGAAGGCGTCCGGCACTTTCAGCAGGACGTCTACCCGCACAAGGCCCAGTTGTTCGAGCACCTGGCCACCCACCACAAGCCGGACACGCTGTTCATCGGCTGTTCCGACGCGCGGGTCGTGCCGGAGCTCATCACGAGCAGCGAGCCCGGTGAGCTGTTCGTGATCCGCACCGCCGGCAACCTGGTCCCCGCCTACCACCCCGGCGCGGACCCGGTCACCGCCAGCATCGAGTACGCCGTCGCCGCCCTGGGTGTCACCGACGTCATCGTCTGCGGCCACAGCGCCTGCGGTGCCATGACGGCTCTGGCCGAGAACCACGACCTCTCGGCGACCCCCGCCGTCGCCGGCTGGCTCGAACAGGCCGACGCTTCCCGGGCCCGGGTGAAAACCCCGGGCAACGTCCCGGAACTGGTGCGCCAGAACGTGCTCGCCCAGCTGGCCACCCTGGCCACCCACCCCTCGGTCGCCCGCGGCCTCGCCACGCGGACGCTCGGCCTCCACGGCTGGGTCTTCGACATCCCCACCGGCCACGTCGACGTCCTCGACGCGGCCTGAAAACCCACCACGAAAGGAAAACCGTCCCGTGCTGCACACCCAGATCGACCCCACCGCCCGCGAAGTCCTCGCCATCGCCGCCGTCGAGGCCAAGACCCGCAAGGACCTGTCCTGGCAGCAGATCGCGGACGCCGCCGGGCTTTCGGTCGCGTTCGTCACCGCGGCCGTGCTCGGCCAGCACCCCCTGCCCGAGCCGTCGGCCCGGGCGGTCGCCGAGCTGCTGGACCTCGACGCCGACGCCGTGACCCTGCTGCAGGCCGTGCCCACGCGCGGCTCGATCCCCGGGGGCGTGCCCACCGACCCGACGATCTACCGCTTCTACGAGATGATCCAGGTCTACGGCACCACCCTCAAAGCCCTGGTGCACGAGCAGTTCGGCGACGGCATCATCAGCGCGATCAACTTCAAGCTCGACGTGCGCAAGGAAGCCGACCCCGAGGGCGGCGAGCGGGCCGTGATCACGCTCAACGGCAAGTACCTGCCGACCAAGCCGTTCTGATCCGTCCGATGTGGACAAACCCGGGCCTCGTCGCCCCGAGGAAGGACCGGTGAGGAAACCGATGTCCGGTCCGCTCGGCGGGTTGCGGAAACCCTTTCCCCTCAACCTGTTCGGCGTCGCCTTCGGACTGTCGGGCCTGGCCGGGACCTGGACGGTCACCGCCGGCGCCACGGCCGCGATCACCACCGCCTGGTGGCTGGTCGCGGCCGCGGTCTGGCTGGGCAGTGCGCTGCGCTACGGCCTCGCCGCCGGAACCGCGCGGCGGATGCTCGACGACCACGCCCACCCCGTGCTCGGTCCCTTCGCCGCGCTCGTGCCCGTCACCGGAATGCTGCTCGGCAGCCAGCTTTCCCGGTTCGCACCGCAAGCCGGACGAGTCGTGGTGCTCGTCATGGTCGCCGCGGCCGCCACGATCGGCGCGCTGTACCTGACCAGAGCCCTGACCGGCCGGCACGACCTCGACAGCCAGCACGCCGGCCACCTGCTCCCCACCGTCGCCGCCGGGCTGATCGGCGGCCAGTCCCTCGCCACCGTCGGCCTCCACGACGCCGCCCTCGCCGCCTTCGCCGTCGGCATGCTGATGTGGGTCCTCCTCGGCGCGACGATCCTCGCGCGCCTCGCGTCCCGGCCACCACTGCCCGACGCACTCGTCCCCACCCACGCGATCTTCGCCGCCCCACCAGCGGTCGCGGGCAACGCGTGGTTCACCCTCAACGGCGGCGCCCCCGACCTGTTCGAACACGCGCTGCTCGGCGTGTTCGCCCTGTTCTTCCTGTCCCAGCTGACCCTGCTCCCCCGCTACACCCGCCTGCCCTTCACCCACGGCTTCTGGGCCCTGACCTTCACCATCGCCGCCGGCGGCACCTACGGCATCCACTGGCTCACCGCCACCCACGCCGCCGGCGCCACCACGTGGACCGTCCTCGCCGTCACGACGGCGCTCATCGCGTCGATCGCGGTGCGGTCGATCGCGCTCGCGATCCGCGGCACCCAGCCGGCTGTCCGACGCGTGCGGGCGGCACGGTTGCCGGCGGTCTCGCTACGTTGGCAGCACACAAGAGGGGGTAGTGCTGATGGTGGACTGGGCCCGGTTGTCCCACACGTACGGACCGGCGACGGACGTGCCGGCCATGCTGGCGGGAATGGTGTCGGCCGACGAACTTGACCGCGGCGTGGCACTCGACCAGTTCGAGGGCGCGGTGTTCCACCAGCAGTCCCTTTACGACAGCACGGTCGCGTCCCTGCCTTTCCTGCTGGACGCCGTGGCCACGCCGGGGCTGCCGGGGCGCGGCGAGATCCTGGAGCTGCTGGCCGCCATCGGCCGGGGCGCGGCGACCGGTAGCAGCCGGCATTCGTCCGAGGCGGCGCGCACATTGGCTGCAGCGGCGCCGCGGCTGCGCGGCCTGCTCACCGACGCCGACGCCCGCGTCCGGGCCGCCGTCGCGGAGGTGCTGGCGCTCGACGCGGACAGTGCACCCGCGCTGGTGCAACGGCTGGCGGCCGACCCGGATGCCGAAGTCCGAGCCGCGTTGGCGCGGGCGCTGGCCGGCGCCGTGCGCGCCGGGCACGTTTCCGAACCGGACGCCGAGTCGATCGGCGAAGCCTTGTCCGCGGCGGGAACCGACCCGTCGCCGCTCGTGGGCATCGCCGCGCTCGCGGCGGCCGGCGGCCTGCCCGGACCGCTACCGGCGGGGTTCGTCGCACGGCTGACCGAAGTGCTGGACGCCGCCTACGGCGAAGGGGAACCGCCACCCCCACCGCCGGAGGCGGTCCCCGGGACGTTGCGCGGCATGCTCGCCGAGCGCCGGAACGCGGAACTCGCCCTTCGGCCGTCGCCGCACCTGGCGGACCTGACCTCGGAAACCAGCTGGGTGATGGGTGATCACGTCGGCGAACGCGTCGCCTTCCTGGCGGCCCAGCTGCGCGCACCCCGCTGGGTGCAGCGGGGCGACGCGCTGCACTCGGTCCACGCGCTGGCCCGGGGCTGGCGCGGGGACTACCGCGAATTGGCCGCGCTGACCGGCGAGCAGCTGCGGGACCGCCGGTTGATCGAAGCCGCCGCGAACACGTTGTGGTTCCTGCGCGAGCTCGCCGCCCCCGCGGCAGATGACCTCGTCGCCTGTCTCGCCGAGATGGCCCGCGAGGTGACGGGCTACGTGCCCGGCGGCGAGCCCGCGTGGCTGCGGCTGTGGCCGGGTGCGCGCGATTCCGAGCCCAGCCAGGTCATCACCGCCCTTGCCCTGATCGGCGACGTCCGGGTGCTGCCCGCGCTGGGTTGGCTGCTCGACCACGAGGACATGCCGCCGTACCTGGGCAGTTCCCTCGAGGTGTTCGGGCCGGCGGCCGCCGAGCTGCTGCCGTCGATCCGCCGCAGGTTGCGAGACCTGCCCGTGCTCGAACACGACGTCCGGCGCGACCGGTTGCTGGACGCCGTGGGCGCGATGGGAGCCGCTGCCGCGCCCGCGGTACCGGAACTGCTGGGGCTCGAAGCGAGCTACCCGGTCGTCAAGGCGCTCGGCCGGATCGGCCCGGCGGCCGCCGAGGCCGGACCGATGCTGCGCACTCTCGCCGAACGCGGCGACCGGGCGGCAGCCCTGGCGTTGTGGCAGATCGAAGGCGACGCCGACCTCGCCCTGCGGCTGTCCGGGCCCCAGCTGGAACCCGGCGCCCCGGATGCCGCGGCCGGCGCGTCCACGTGCAAGACGCTGGGGCCGGCCGCGATCGCGTACGCACCGCAACTGCGTCGGTTGCTCGACCACGAGGCCGACTGGACTCGCCACCACGCGGCGTACGCCTGGTGGCGAGTCACCGGGGACCCCGAGCCGGTTCTGCCGGTGTTCGCCGCCCTGTGGGAGGCCAGTGTCGCCCAGCGGCCCGCGATCGCCGCGTGTCTCGGCGAAATCGGATTCGCGGGCGAAGCGGAACCGTTGCTGCGCAACGAACTGGCGTCCACGCGGCGAAGTGGGGTGACGCGGATCGCCGAACCGTTCGACATCGTGGACGCGCTCATCATCTCGGCCGACGAGACCCTCCTGGGCGACTGCCGTGCGGCGCTGGGGAACCGGGCACCCTGAAGCCCGGTCAGGTGGCCTCGCCACTGCGGCCGTGATCACGGCGGCAACCGGAACCTCAGGAAGACCGGCCCGCCCCCTCCGTCATGGTGCGGCGCAGGCGTTCCCGCTCACGGTCGTCCGACGTGTCCGCGCAGGCGGGGCGCGGGTGGTGCCGCCGGCCGGCGGCGAGGACGAAGCGGGGCCGGTGCAGGGTCGACAGGTCGGTGGTCGGGTCGCCGGTCACGGCGATGAGGTCCGCGCTCAGGCCGGGAGCCAGCCGGCCGGTCACCGCGGACAGGCCGCAGACCGAGGCGGCGACGTCGGTGGCGCTCGCCAGGACGCCGCGGGGTGGCAGGCCCGATTCCGCCAGCAGGTCGAGGCCGTCGGCGTAGCGGTCGAAGTGGACGAGGGGGATCCCGGCGTCCGTGCCGGCCACGATGGTCGCGCCGAGGGCCACCAACCGGCTCAGGTTGTCGAGCACGGCGTCGCGTTCGTCCCAGGGGCAGAAGTACTCCGCGGCGGTGCAGGCGGAGTTCATGGTGGGGCTCACGGCGATGCCGCCGGCGACGATGCGGGCCGCGATGGCCGGGTCGAAGCGCGTGCCGGTGCGGGTGACCCAGCCGCAGTGTTCGATGCAGTCGACGCCGGCCGTCACGGCGCGGTCGATGCCCTCCACGCCCAGGGCGTGGGTCGTCACCGGGAGGCCGAGCGCGTGGGCCTCGGTCACCAGCGCGGTGAGCTCCGCGGTGGTGTAGCGCGCTTCCGACGGGTGACTGCCCGGCGTCATGAACCCGCCGGTGGTCATGACCTTGATCAGGTCGACGCCGTCCTCGGCGTGGCGTTGCACCCGCATGCGCAGTTCGGCGACGCCGTCCGCGACGCCGCCCATGGACTCGGCGTGGCCACCGGTCACGGTGATCGGCGCGTTCGCGGCGAGGATCCGGGGTGCCGCCTCGGGCAGGGTCGGCAGGAGGTCGCGGATCTCGGTGCCGAGCGTGCCGGGCGCGCCGAGATCACGCGCGGTGGTGACGCCGGCGTCCAGCAACCGCCGGGCATTGGCGATCATACGGTGGCGCAAGGTTTCCTCGTCGTCCGGCCCGGCGAGGCTGACGGCGCCGGCGGCGGGTTCGAGGGCCAGGTGCACGTGGCAGTCGATCAGGCCCGGCATGAACGTCGTGTCGCCGAGGTCGGTGGTGTCGTCGGCCCGCGGCGCTGAAGCGCGCGGGCCGGCGTAGGTGATCAGGCCGTCCTCGACGCACACCGCCGCGTCCTCGATCAGCGGTGCCGCCGAGCCGGTCAGCAGGCGCGCGGCCGTGTAGCGCTCGCTCATGCCGACCGCCGGTACTCCGCCAGCGCCGCGCAGAACCTCTCGACGTCTTCGCTGGAGTTGTAGTAGTGGAACGCGGCCCGCAGGATCGACCCGCGCGGCGACGTGACGATCCGCCGCTCGGCGAGGAACCGGCCCAGCGCGTCGGGATCGGCGTCGACGACGGCGACCTGCGGCCCCGGCCGGGCGTCGGGCATCGGACGGCTGAGCACCTCGCCCGCGTCGGCCAGCCGCGCGGTGGCCTCCTCGACGAGGCTCGCCACGTGCCGCCAGCGGGTCACCGGGTCCACCTCGGCCAGCACCTGGAGCCCGGCCTGGGCCGCGTACACCGCGGGAATGCCCGGAGTGCCGGACTCGAAACGGCGCGCCGCGGCCGGGCCGTCGAGCGCCACCGGGTCGAAGCCGAACGGGTCGGTCCGGCCGAACCAGCCGGTCATCGTCGGCCGCTGCTCGTCCTCGACGCCGGCGCGGGCGTACAGCGCGGCGACGCCCGGCAGCCCGAGCAGGTACTTCAGCGTGCCGGTCACCAGGTAGTCGCAGTCGATCTCGGCGACGTCGACCGGCACGACACCCGTCGCCTGGTACGCGTCGACGAGCACCCGCGCGCCGACCTCGCGGGCCAGCTTGGCGATCTCGTTGACCGGCTGCAGCGATCCGTTGGTGTAGAGCGCCAACGGAACTGACACGAGCCGCGTCCGCTCGTCGATCTGCGCGCGGTAGGCCTCGACCACACCGAGCTCGCGCATCGCCGCGTCGTCGACCCAGCGCATCTGCCCTTCGCCCGGCCGGCCCGCGTGCAGCACCTGGCCGACGCTGGGGAACTCGGCCGACATCGACACGACGACGTCCTCGTCGGCGAACCGCAACGCGCCGACGGCCTGGTACGCGGCGTGCGAAGCCGAAGGCACCAAAGCGATCTCGTCCGCGCTCGCGCCGAGGAAGGCCGCGATCGACGCCCGCAGACGCTCCACTTCGGACATCCACGGTCCCCACGGCGCTCCCTGGTCGCGCAGCAGGTACGCGAACTCGGCCAGCGCGGCGGTCACCCGGGTGGCGATGGCGCCCTGGCTGCACGACGCGAGGTGCGTCGTGTCGACGAGACTGGGGAACTGCTCTCGGAACCGCTGCGGGTCCACGAGTCACCTCCGTGCACGCTGATGGTCTTGGTCAGTCACAGTGAACATGCGAAAGCCTGGCTGCGCAATACCCGGGATGCCGGTTGACGGAGCAGGGGCCATCACCCACACTGATGCGAATTCATCACAGCTGAACACCTCGCCGTGTCCCCTCAGGAGCGCCCATGTCCGAACCCAAGCACCCGGCCCGCCGCCGGTGGCACTGGTTACTGCTGCTGATCCCGTTCGTCTGGTGCATCGCCGCCATCCCGCTGGCCAACCGCGTCGGCTACCTGTTCGGCTCGATCCCCTTCCTGCTGGCGTGGATGACCCTCGGCGTCCTCGCCGGGTCCGCCGCCATCGGCGCCGTCTACGTCATCGATCGCCGCAACGGCGATCTGGACCGGTTCTAGGAGCGCGCGATGGCCCTGATCCTGGCGTTGGTGATCGCGGTCGGCTCGATCGCGTGGGGCACGGTCGCCGCGGCCCGCGGCCGGAAGATGAACCTGCAGGAGTGGTCGGTCGGGAGCCGGCGCTTCGGCACCTGGCTGTTCTGGTTCCTGATGGTCGGCGAGACGTTCACGACCTTCGCGCTGCTGGGCGCGTCCCAGAGCGTGTTCAGCAACGGCGCGCCCGGCTACTACGTGCTGGGCACCATGGTGCTCACCGCGGCCGTCGGCTACTGGGTGGTGCCGCGGATCTGGCGCGCGGGCAAGCAGCACGGCCTGGTCACCATGGGCGACTACTTCACGACCCGGTTCTCCGCGCCGTGGTTCGGCGGGCTGATCGCGGTGTTCGGCATCGTCTCGCTGCTGCTCTACGCACAGGTGCAGCTGACCGGCCTCAGCCTCATCCTGGGCAGCCTGTTCGGCGACAGCCTGCCGTCGCTGGCCTACGTCGTCGCCGGCGGCGTGCTCGTGGCCGCGTTCGTGCTCGTCGGCGGGATGCGCGGCGCGGCGTTCACCGCCGTGGTCAAGGACGTGCTGCTCATCGCCGTGCTGCTGGTGATCGCGGTCGGCGCGGCGAGCGCGGCCGGGGCGAGCGGGCCGCTCGGGGTGTTCGACACCCTCAAGGACACCCAGCCGCACGCGGCGACGCTGCCCGGTATCAAGGGCACCGCGGCGACGAACACGTGGTGGTGGATGAGCTTCCTGCTGATCACGCCGCTCGGCTCGTTCGCGCTGCCGCACATGTTCCAGGTGTCCTACACCGCCAAGGACGTGGCGACGATCCGGCGCAACCAGGTGATCCAGCCGCTGTACTCGCTGTTCTACGTGCTGATCGTGCTCATCGCGCTGGCCGCCGTGCTGGCCCTGCCGAACCTGCCCGACAAGCAGGCCAACGCGTCGCTGCTGATCTTCGTCCACGACAAGTTCCCGAGCTGGGTGATCGGGCTGCTCGGCGGCGCGGGGATTCTCGTCGCGCTGGTGCCGACCGCGGTGCTGGTGCTGACCGCCAGCAGCCTGTTCACGCGCAACGTGGTGGGCGGCGTCTCGAAGAAGCTGGCCGGTTCGCTCACGATCTCCCGGGCCGGCGTGGTGGTCTTCACCGCGATCGTGGTGCTGCTCGTGGCCCAGAGCAGTTCGAAGCTGCTGACCATCATGACCAACGTGTACAGCGCCGTCGGGCAGCTGGCTCCGGCGCTGTTCCTGTCCATGCTGTGGCGGCGCGTCACGGCCGTCGGGCTGGCCGCGGGGGCGGTGTGCGGCGGGCTGATCGTCGGCGTTCCGCAGCTGGGGGCGCTCTTCGCGCACACGGTGCCGCCGGGCACGGTCATCGGCCTGCCCGCCCTGGTGGTCAACGTCGTCGTCACGGTGCTGGTCAGCCTGGTCACGCGAGCGCCCGCCGCGGCGGCGGTCGACACCGGGACCGGCAGCAGTGCGCCGGCCGAGGACCGGCAGCCCGTCGGTGAGGCCGCGCTGCGTTGATGGCGGCTCCGGACACCTTCCGGCCCCGGGCGCGCGCCCGGGGCCGGACACACCGCGGCCCGGCCGGGCGACCGACGATAATGGCCGGATGACCATGACCCGGATCCGTGAGTTCCGCACCCTCCGGGGCCTGACCGTCCGCGAGCTGGCGGACCGGGCCTCGGTGTCCACCGGGCTGATCAGCCAGGTCGAACGCGGCGTCACCGACCCGAGCCTGGAGACCATGCGGCGGATCGCCGAGGTCCTCGAGGTGCCCCTGTTCAGTCTCTTCCAGGACGGCGAGCACGACACCGTCGCCGTCATCCGGCGCGAGAACCGCTACCGCATCTCCTCGCCGCACCACGCGATCACCTACACCCGCGTCTCCCCCGGCGGCGCCAAGCTCGAGGTGCTCGAAGGCCGGCTGGAGCCGGGCGCGGTCTCGGCGGACACCCTGCGCTCGCACCCGTCGGAGGAGTGCGTCGTCGTGCTCACCGGCCGCCTGACGGTCGAGGTCGGGGACCAGGTGCACGAACTGAAGACGGGCGACAGCTGCCACTTCGACTCGAACATCCCCCACCGCTTCCGCAATGACGGGCGGACGAGCGCCCGGTTCATGGTGAGTGTGACGCCGCCGAGCTACTGACGACGGGCTCGCGGCCGGGCCTAGAGGTCCGTGGCGCGCGGGTGGTGCGGTTCGTAGATCCCCACCTGACTGCCGCCCGGGAGCCGGAAGCCGCTCAACCGCCCCCACCGTTCTTCTTCGACCGGTGCGCACGCGACGCCGGCGGCGGCCAGGTCGGCCAGCGTCGCGTCCAGGTCGTCGCACATGAGGTACAGCTCGTGGGACGGCGGGCCGTCGGTGGGGTGGACGGCGAGCTCGGCGGGCGGGAGCTTGAAGATCAGCCAGCCACCGCCGGCGTCGACGTGGGGGAAGCCGAGGACGTCGCGGAGGAAGGCGCGGTCCGCGTCGGCGTCGTGGCTGGAGACGATCACGTGGGCTCCGCTGATGGGCATGCGGTCACTGTCGCACACCCCACCCCGCGAAGGCTCATTCCCGCAGGAAACCCGCGGTCACCTCGTCGTCGGCGAGCACGTCGTCGCCGTAGAGGTCCTGGAGCCAGTTCGTCTGGTAGATCGTGTCGAGGTAGCGCTCGCCGAGGTCCGGCGCGATGGCGACGGCCGTGAGCCCGTGCCCCTCGTGTTCGGGGAGCCAGCGCATGGCGCCGCTGACGACCGTGCCCGTGGAGCCGCCGAAGAGGAACCCCCTGCGGGCCAGGCGGTGGCAGCTGCGGATGGTGTCGGCCTCCTCGACGGCGATCACCTCGTCCACATAGGACTCGTCGAGCAGCGCCGGCCGGACGCTGGTGCCGAGGCCGGGGATCATCCGGCGGCCCGGCGCGCCCCCGAACGTCACGGAGCCGGCGCTGTCCACCGCGACGATGTGGACCGGCCGGGGCCACTCGCGGAAGAACCGCGCGCAGCCCATCAGCGTGCCCGTGGTGCCCGCGCCGACGAACAGCACGTCGAGTTTCGGGAACTGGCGGGCGATCTCCGGCGCGGTGGTCCGGTAGTGCGCCTTCCAGTTGCCCGGGTTGGCGTACTGGTTGAGCCACACGTACCGCTCGTCGGTGGCACACAGCTCCCGCACCAGCGCGAGCCGCGCCCCCAGGAAACCACCGTCGGCGGCGGGCTCCGCGATGATGTGCACGCGGCTGCCCAGCGCCTCCATCAGGCGCCGGCTGGCCAGGTTGCAGCGCGAGTCGGTGACGCAGAGGAACCGGTAGCCCTTGCTGGCGGCGACCATGCTGAGCGCCACGCCGAGGTTGCCCGACGACGACTCGACGAGGATCGAGTCCCGCGTCAGGAGTCCCTGCCACTCCGCGGCCTCGACCATCTCGGTCGCGGCCTTGAGCTTGATCGACCCGGCGAAGTTGAACCCCTCGCACTTGAGGAACAACGAGTGCCCGAAGATCGACTCGAGGTCGACGTAGAGCTCTTCCTCGTTGAAGTCCGTGGGATCGGATATCACGGTCACGATGACCCCCTCCCTGGTGGCTCGTCAGCCGTACCGGCGCAGTTCGTGGAAGAAATCCGGGATGACGGTCAGCTCGCCGGCCCGGACCACCTCGTCGTAGACGTACTTGCCCACCGCGAGGTCGAGGACCCCGAGCCCGAACGGCGAGAACACCACGGGCCGGTCGACCGGCACGGAGACGCGGCCGGCCAGCACGTCGTCCAGCGTGCCGTCGAGGAACTCGCGCCCGCCCGTGAGCTGCTCGGCCAGGTGCGGCGAAGTACCGGCCTTGAGGCAGTGCTCGACGTCGTCGACGAAGTTGGCCGTGCTCAGCAGGAGCTCCGGCGCGAGATCACGCAGGGAAACGTGCAGCACCACCGGATCGTGGTCGAACCACGACCGCTCGGACACGTGCGGCCGGCCCGCCACGGTGGCGAACACGACCAGGTCGCTCGCGCGGATCAGCGACTCCGCCGACTCGTGCACCGTGATCCGCCCGCCGGAACCCGACCGCTCGAGGTACCCGCGGAACCCCGCGCCGCTCTCGGCCGACAGGTCGTGCACACCGATCTCGGCGAACTCCCAGCCGGTCCCGGCCAGGAAGGTGTGCACGTAGCGCGCGATGAGCCCCGTCCCGACGAACCCGACCCGGGTCGGCCGCGGCCGCCCCCGGCTGAGCGCCTCCGCGGCGCACGCGGCCAGCGCGGCGGTCCGCGTGGCGCTGATGATGGAACTTTCCAGGCACGCGAACGGGTATCCGGTGTCGTGGTCGTTGAGGATCAGCACCGCGGATGCGCGCGGAATGCCGGAAGCGACGTTCTCGGGGAAGCTCGAGATCCACTTCAGACCGTCCACTCGCACCTGTCCGCCGATCGAGGCCGGCAGCGCGATGATCCGGGACGCCGGGCGGTCGGGGAAGCGCAGGAAGTACGACGGCGGGTTCACCGTGCCGCCCGAGCTGTGCAGCCGGTAGGTGGCCTCGACCAGGTCCACGATCTCTCGCTCGCGCCCCGCGAGCGTTTGCCGCACCTGGCCGCCGCCGATCACGGCGAACGGGGGCACCGCGGTCGGCCCGCCGGCTTCGGCGCGGGCCGGGGTGGGTCGGATCGCCGTCATCTCGCACCCGCTTCGGCACTCGGCCCGAGGTCGGCCAGCCGCACCGGCTCGGCCAGCCCCACGAGGACCTCGCGGGGACCCTCGAACGGCTCCCGGCTGTGCGCGGTCCGGATGTTGTCCACCAGCATCAGGTCCCCGGCCTGCCACGGCTCGCGCACGGTGTTGGCCTCGTAGACCTGGTTGAGCAGCGCCACCACGTCCTCGCCGATCGGGTCGCCGCCCCCGAAGCTCGTGTTGAACGGCAGCGCGTCGGCGCCGTAGACGTCGACCAGGTACTCGCGGATCTCGGGATCCATGGTCCACTCGTTGAGGAACGCGACCTGGTTGAACCAGCAGCGCCGGCCGGTGACCGGGTGGGGCACGATCGCGCTGCGCCGCTGCCGGGTCCGCAACCCGCCGTCGGGCTGCCACTCGAACTCGATCGCGTTGCCACGGCAGTAGTCCTCGACTTCCGCCCGGTCGTCGGTGCCGAACGACTCGGCGACGGTCGCGCCGATCTCGTCGTTGTAGCTGCGGGTGAGCAGCCAGCCTTCCTGCTCGAACCGGCGGACGAGGTCCGCGGGCAGCGCGTCGAGCACGGTCGGCGAGTCGGAGACCGCCGTGGCGCCGCCTTCGGTGGGCGCGCCGAGGCAGGCGAACAGCAGCAGGCCGGGGAACTCGAGCCGGTAGCTGAGCTCGTGGTGCATGCACATCGGCTGGTTCGACGGCCACGCCGACGACGAGTACACCCCGGCCGAGTAGACCTCGCGCGCCGCGAAGGCCTCGCGATCCTTCATGCGGCCGCCGGCGAGCCGCTCGAACACGACGGCGACGTCGGCGGGTCCGCTCAGCCCGAGGCCGCGCACGAGCACGCAGCCGTGCTCGGCGACAGCCGCGCGCAGCGTGTCGCGGTGCTCGCTCGCCCAGTCCGGAGCACCGGCACCCGGTTCGGCCGGCAGCAGTGGAACCCCGCCCGGGCTCAGCTGCACTTCGGCGAGCGATGCCGACGTTGAGGAAATCATCTCTTGTCCTTTCGGCTCGAAGTCACGTGACGGGTACCGGTTCGACGGCGCGCAGCACGATCCGCGCGGTCTCGGCCGGGTTGGTGCGCGGGAAGTAGTGGCCGCCGCCGGCAATCGCCCGCACGTCGACGTGCTCGGCCAGCAGCCGCCATTCGCCGTGGCGATCGCGGAAGTCCACGGTGATCGGGTCGTCGTCCGCGGCGACGACGGTGACCGGGGTGGCCAGCTTCGCCGCCGGCGGGTTCGCCAGCGCGGAGGCGAGGTAGCTGTGCGCGGACACGCAGTCGTGCCGGAACGCCGCGCCGACCTGCTCGGCCCGCTGCGCGTCGAGCGCGCCGAGCGCGGGGTCGCCGCTGTCCGCGGCCAGCTCCGCGGCGATCGCGGCGTCGCTCAGCCGGCCCAGCTCGCTGATCGAGGCCCGCCGTTCGTCGGCGTCGCCGAGCAGCTGCGCGCCCACGAACAACCGCCGCACGTCCACCCCGCGCCCGGCGAGCCGCCGGGCCGTCTCGAAGGCGAACGCGGCGCCCGAGGAGTGGCCCCACAACACCACACGTTTCGGGGCGAGGTGCTCGATTTCCGCGACGACCTGGTCGACCACCCGCACCATCGGCGCGAACGCCTCGCGGTCGGCGGCCAGGTCGTGCCCGGGTAGCTCCACGGCGTACACCGCGAGGCCGCTCCCCCGCAGCGCCGACGCCAGCGGCCGGAAGTTCACCGAGTTGCCGCCGGCGTGCGGGAAGCAGACGAGCACGGCGTCGGGCGCCGCGGCCGGCTCGGTGAGCGGCTGCAGCAGCCCGCCGGCCTCGTCGCCGGCCTGGTCGTCGAGGAGCGCGGCCTGGTCGGCCAGCACCGGGTGCCGGGTGATCTCGGCGAGCGACAGCGCACGGTCCAGTGCGACGGCCAGCTTCACCGCCGAGAGCGACGTGCCGCCCCGGTCGAAGAAGTGGTCCCGCCGGCCGATCTTCTCCGGCGCGAGCCCGAGCACACCGGCCCACGCGGCCGCGAGCCGTTGCTCGGCGGGGGTCGCCGGAGCGTCGTGGACTTCGTCGGCGCCTTCGAGTTCCGCGGCCAACGCGGTCAGCGCCTTCTTGTCGATCTTTCCGTTGGCGGTCAAGGGAAGCTGCTCGCGCCAGTGGAACGCCGACGGGACCATGTAGGCGGGCAACGAACTGCTCAACCGAGCGTGCAGCGTCTCGTCGGACAGCGCCTCGGCGGCGGAGTAGAACGCGACCAGGTGCTTGCCCTGGCCGTCGCGCTCGGCGACCACCACGGCGCCGTCGCCGACCCCGGGCACGCGCAGCAGCGCGTTCTCGACCTCGCCGATCTCGATCCGGAAGCCGGAGATCTTCACCTGGCTGTCGCGACGGCCCAGGAACTCCAGCCGGCCCCCGGGCAGCCAGCGGCCACGGTCCCCGCTGCGGTAGAGCCGTTCGCCGACCCGGTGCGGATCGGGCAGGAACGCCGCGCGGGTGCGGGCGAGGTCGTTCACGTACCCGCGGCCCACGCACACGCCGGAGAACACGATCTCGCCGGGCGCGCCCAGCGGCACCGGCTGCAGGTGCTCGTCGACGACGTAGACGTGCACGTTGTTCACCGGCCGCCCGAGCGGGACGCGGCCTTCCGGCGGCCGGTCCATGACCTCGTGGTTGGTGTCGTCCGAGGTCTCGGTGAGGCCGTAGGCGTTGACCAGCCGGACGTCCGGGTACGCCGCGAACCAGCGCTGCACCAGCTCCTTCTTCAGTGCCTCGCCGGTCACCGACACGCACCGCAGGTCCGGCAGCGGGCGCGGATGACTCTCCACAAAGGACAGGACGGCTTCGAGGTACGACGGAACGACCTGCGCCACCGCGACCCGGCCCCGCGCGATCCGCTCGACGAACCGCTCGGCGTCGAGGATCACCTCCTGCTCGACGATCAGCGTCCGCCCGCCGACCACCAGCGGCGCCAGCAACTGCCACAACGAGATGTCGAAGCACTGGGGCGCGGTCTGCGCCACGACCTGGCCCTCGGTGATCCCCAGGTCGTCGATCTTGGCGTGCAGGTGGTTCAGCATCCCCGCGTGCTCGCACATCGCGCCCTTGGGCTCACCGGTCGAGCCCGAGGTGAAGTAGATGTAGGCGAGCTGGCGCGGCGTCACGTCGATCCCGAGGTCGGTGGCGGACCGGTGCTCGGCGCAGGCCGCCTCGACGTCCATCCGCACCGCGCCGGACAGCAGCTCCAGCGCGTGGTCCAGCGTGTCGCTGCTGCCGCGTTCGGTGAGCACCAGTTCGCAGCCGGCCCGCCGCAGCGTCTTCGCGATCCGCTCGGGCGGGAAGTGTGGTTCGACCGGCAGGTACACGCCCCCGGCCTTGAACACGGCCAGCACGGCGGTGAGCCAGCCGAGGTTCCGCTCGGTCACCACGGCCACCACGCTCTCCCGGCGCAGCCCCCGCGCGAGCAGTGCCCGCGCCAGCCGGTTGGCCCGCTCGTTGAGCTCGCGGTAGGTCCACGACTGCTCGCCGTGCACGGCCGCGAGCGCGTCCGGGTGCTCCCGCACCCGGTGCTCGAACAGCTCGTGCGCCCGCCGGTCGGGCAGCGGCCGCCGCGGGCCGGCGAGCCCGTCGAGCTGGAACCGCAGCTCGTCCGGGGCGAGCAGGCTCTGCGGCGCGTGCTCGGTGTCCGGGGCCGCCACCAGGCGTGCGAGCGCGGCGACGTGGTACCCGGCGATCCGCGCCGCCGCGGCCGCGTCTAGCACGTCGGCGCGGTAACGCACGTCGAGACGCCTTCCCCGGTTCGCGAAGCCGACGCGCAGCACCGTCGTCCCCGTGAGCTCACCGTCGCCGGAGGGGTCGAACACGGTCTCCGTGACCGGGCCGGGCACCCCCAAGTCGCGCCGCAGCTCGTCCACCGGGAAATACCCGTGCTCAAGCAGCTGTGACTCGGCCCGGTACGTCTCCGTCACCAGTTCCCGCCACGTCTCCGGCTCCGTCGTCAGGCGGCACGGCACCGGCGCGCCGGCCCGCACCGCGTAGCCGGTCACGACCTCGCGTTCACCGGTCAGCGCCGCGAGCACCCTGGCGTGCGCGGCGAGCAGCACCGCGCTGCCCGGAATCCCCAGCTCCCGAGCCAGCCGGCGCACTCCGGCCGCCACCGGGCCGGGCAGCCGCACGGTCGTCGTCCCCGCGCCGGTATCCGAACCCGAGGTCCAGCGCGGCACCGTCGTGGCCCCGCCGGCCACGAGCACGTCGCGCCAGAACCGGAAATCCGCTCTGGGCAGTGGCTCTCCCATGTGTTCCCCTCCGCTCACCGTGGCCACGGGCTCGGCCGCCACGTTCCGTCGGCGATGATCGCTTTTCCGTTGTGTCCGTCCGGGACGCGGCGCCGTGGGCTCGGGCGCCGCTTGCCGTTGGTACCGGCGAGGTGCTCGATCGACTTGCCGTTGGTGCCGGCGAGGTGCTCGATCGACTTGCCGTTGGTGCCGGCGAGGTGCTCGATCGACTTGCCGTTGTGGCCTTCCCGTCGCCGGTGCCGGCCGGCCGCGACCCGGCCGTCGGTTTCCCGACCGGACCCGATCTCCCGGGCCGGGTTGCCTTCCCAGCGGGTGTGCGGCGGGACGTCCTCGCCCTTCATCAGGAAGGAGTCGGCCGCGAGCACCGATCCCTCGCCCATGGTCGCTCCGTAGTGGACCCACGCGCCGACCCCGACGGTGCTGCGCGAACCGACGAGGATGCGGTCGGCCTTGAAGGCACCGTCCTCCTGGGAATGGCATTGCACGTGCGAGCCGACGTTGAGGGTGACCTCGTCGCCGAACGTCACGAGCGTCTTCTCCGGCATCGCCGCGCCGTCGTCGAACACGCGCTTCCCCACCTTGACGCCGAGCAGCCGCCAGGCCAGGTTCTTGAACGGCGTGCCGTTGAGGGCCTGGACGTGCACTGTGGACGCCGCCGCCTTCCAGAACCGCTCGTGGCGCCAGAACCGGCGGTCGTAGATCGAGCAGTACAGCGGCCGCAGCGGGTGGACGACGATGGACGCGCGTTCCACCAGCGTGAAGTACAGGGAGCTGAACAGCAGCGCGGCGACCGAGGCCAGCGCCACCGCCGAAACCCCGAAGCGCGGGTAGAGCTCCGCCGAGGCCCAGCCGAGGAGCGTGACCGCGAAGAAGTAGAACCAGCGCACCAGGAAGAACATCACGGCGGTGACGGCGTTGTGGCGGTTCTTCGCGGCCAGCCGGCGGCGGAACTCCTCGCCCGTGCGCAGGTGGTCGAACTGGTGGTCGCGGGCCACCGTGCGCGGGATCTCGAAGCTCGGCGAGCCAAGCAGCCCGACGTTCTCGCGGACGGGGCCGTCGACCGGCACGAGGACCTTGGTCGCGAGCAGGCAGTTCTCCCCCGTCCGGCCCTGCGCGGGGTAGACGATCACGTTGCCGAGGAAGTTGTGCGCGCCGATCGCCGCGCGGGACACCTTGAACGACGAACTCGAGTAGTCGGCGTTCACGATCGACAGCCCGTCCGCGACCATCGTGCCGCCGCCGACGGAGCTCTGGAACGGCGTCTCGTGCTTGATCGCCGTGCCGAAGTTCGAGCCGGTCTGCTCGACATCAGGCATCCGGTAACCGAGATAGCGCAGGTAGTGCACGATCGCGGAGCTGTCGCCGAAGACGGTCATGAAGAACTTGAGGTTGGTGATCAGCCGGATCGCCCGCAGGATCGAGTAGCGCAGGGTGTACATCCGGTAGACCTTGTCCGGTTTGAGCGCGAGGCTGAGCACGCGCGGCACGACGGCGACGAACAACAGCCCGAGCAGCGAGAAGCCGAAGAAGATCACGAAGGTGATCGCCAGCGCGCTGCCGTAGAACGCCCAGCTCCCGAAGGAGATCGCGGGGGCGCCGAGCATCGGGGTGAGCTGCGGGACCTTGTCGATGAGCAGGTCCGCGCCGCCGACCGCCAGCGGGAGGTACACGAGCAGCGTGGTCAGCAGCTGCGAGACGCCGTAGGAGAACCGGCGCACGCGGCCGCAGCGGGCGGGCCCGACCCCGCGGTAGTCCGCCTCCGCGCGCAGCGCCGGCGAGCCGTGCCAGCGCTCGCCGGCCGGCACCGCCTGGCCGGGGTGCAGCGACGACACGTGCCCCAACTGGGAGCCGTCGCCCATCGAGGTGCCGATGTCGAGCACCGACAGCTCACCCACGAAAACGTCCTTGCCCAGCGTCACCGAACCGGTCTGGAGCACACCGGCTTCGGCCCGGTAGCCGGTGAAGAAGGAGTCCTTCCGGATCACCGAGCCCGCGCCGATCGTGAGCAGGTCGGTGCACACGGGCACGTTGCGCGAGAAGATCGCGACACCCCGGCCGATCTTCGCGCCCAGCGCCTTCAGGTACAACACGTACAGCGGCGAGCCCAGGAACAGCAGCGCCACCAGATTCCGCTGCACCAGCGTCTTGACGAGCCAGAATCGGAAGTAGTCGAGCGTCCACACGCGAATGCGCCGCGGCTTCCACCGGCCGACGAGCACCCACTTCGCCACCACCGGCAGCAAGCACAGGCCGATCAGGCTCGCCCCGCCGAACAGCACGAGCCGCAGGTAGACCTCCAGCAGGTTCGCCGAGCCGTAGACCCACGAAGCACCGCGTACCACCAGGAGTGCGGCGAGATAGGAATAACCCAGGAAAGTCACGAACTGGAGCAGTCCGCAGAGGACGTACGCGACCGCACCGGCGCGGGGGCGATCGGCGGCCGCCGGCTCGGCCAGTTCCCGGCTTTGCGCTTCGGCGTGTTCTTCGCCCTCCGGCTCCGCCTCGGCGGGCTCGTCGTCGTGCAGCGCGGTCGCCAGACTGCGCGCGGTCGGGTTGGCGTAGACGTCTTTCATCGACACTGACGGCACGTCCGCACGCTTGCGGACCCGCGCACAGAAGTGCGCCATCACCAGCGAGTTCGCACCGAGGTCGTCGAAGAAGTGGCTCTCGGCCGACACCTGGTCGACCTTGGCCACGTCCGCGAGCACCTCGGTGTAGACGCGCTCGGTGCGATCGGGGGTGATGGCGTGCCGGCCACTCCCCCGTCGAGATTCTGCCCAGTCCCCCGTCAGGAATTCGTCAGATTTCCCCAGGCGCCGGGCTTGGTTCTTCCCACCTGTTTTCTCCCGCCTCCACGTCCCCGACCGGCCGGACGTACCGGCGTCGTCTCGGGTCCGTTCGCCACCCACTGTAATCCCCACCCGCGTGCCGTCGACCCCGAAACAGTCCTTACGAGCACATTACGTCGCCCGGTCCGGAGTTCTCCCGACAACGTCTTCCGAGGTAGTGGATAATTTCGGCGGCATCCGGGCCGGGCGAGCGGACCCGCGGACAATCTTTTTGATCCACCAGGGGGTTTGCAGACCGTGCCGGATCCGTCGCGTCGGGTGCAAGATCACGACCGACGCGGCCGGGAAGCGTTTCCCGACCGGGCCGTTACATTGATTCCGGATTTGTTTTTCAAGCGGCGACGCCGGTTTGATCATTCACCAACGCGAATTTGATCTTTACTGTCCGTCACCGGCGAGTCTGCGCAAGGAAGAAACGGGGGACGAAATACTCCAACCCACCGGACCCGCTCTATTCGCGGCGTTGCACGAATGTGATCCCGGGGGCCGCCCGGACGCCCGCGGAACCCGTTGTGTCCGCCGTGGACACCGGCTTTCCGACTGCACCGGTCCGGCCGGCGCCCCGCGACCGCGTGGCCTCGTCGGTGACCAGGTCGTCGACGAACAGGACGCGGCCCCGGCTGGCCACGAGTGTGCGGTACCCGACCGGCGGCCGTCCGGACGGCGTGGAGGCGATCAGGTAGCGCAGCCCCTGCACATGTCCTTCGGTCACCAGTTCCTCGAACAGTTCGTCGGACAACGCGGGCGGCGGCAGCAGCAGGTCGTCGGTCACCCGCGGATCGTCGGCCGGTCCCAGCTCCCGGAACACCAGCTCGGCGTCGACGTGCGGCTCCTCGCTCTTCCAGCCCGCCGCCGGTGCCGGCGCCTGGTCCACTTCCCCACCGGCCCGGTGGACCGGTTCCCCGCGGAAGCAGTGACTTCGACCAGCAAAACCTAGATCCGTCAAATCCAGGATGTGCACCATCCAGGAATTCCGGCCCACCCGCGAACTCGTCACGAACTCCACCGGACAGTCGAAAGGATTTTTCGCCGCACCGCAACCACATTCCCCTTCCCGCCCCCGGTCACGGGACGTGCGCGGCCCGGCAACCGTCCCTAGACTGGCGGTACCGGTCGGTGACACAACCTGGAACGAGTGACGACGCCACGGACGCGCGGGGCAGTGGCCGATCCGCTGCCGGCAAGACCAGGGCCCGGACGAACGGGAACCGGTACGGGCCGAGCGCTTGCCGTCGGACGTCGGTGATGGACCGGAGGTGGTTCCGCACGATGAACGATGCGCATCGGTTCGATCCGAAGGCGGCGGGTCCCGCCGGCGGCGCCGTGTTCGCGGCGTGGGAGCGGTTCGTGCAGGGCGAGGACCAGGTCCCCGGCGTCCGGCCGGTGGTGGCGATCTCCTGGCACCGGTGCCGGGAGCGGTACCGCGTCGATCCGCACCTGACCGAGGCCCCGGTCGCCGTCGCCGAACGCGGGCACAACCCCGAACACGATGCCGTCTTCGCCGAGCTGGGTTTCCGTGCCGCCTCCGTGGCCCACGAGATGGGGAGCATGCCCGGCGTCGTCAGTGTCACCGACGCGGCCGGGCGGATTCTCGGCGACTGGGGCGACCCCGGCACGCTCGCCCGAGCCGCCGACCTCAACCTCGCGCCCTGGTTCTGCTGGTCCGAATGCGCGGCGGGCACGAACGGCATGGGCACGGCGCTGGAGGCGCACGGCCCGGTGCTGATCAGCGGCGCGGAGCACTGGTGCCAGGCGTTCCACAACTGGGTCGGCGCGGGCATCGCGGTGCGCGACGTGGTGACCGGCGAGCCGATCGGGGGCCTGAACCTCTCGTGCTGGCGCAGCCAGCTCCCTCCGAGCGCCGGCGGGTGGCTGGCGAACGCGATCGCCCAGACCCAGAGCGCGCTGAAGCGGCGCGCCCGCGACAGCGGCGCCGAGCTGGTCGCGGCCTACACCCAGGCCAGCGCCCGCTCCGGCACGCCGCTCGCCGCGGTCGACACCGCGGGCAAGGCCGTGATCGCGGACGACACGGCGAGCGTGCTCATGGGCGTCCCGGCCTCGACCCCGGCGATCGACTCCACGCTGCGCTGGAACCCCGGGCTCCCGGAACTGATCGCCGCCGCCCGGCACGCCACCAAGCAGGCGGCACACAACCCGGACTGGGTCGGCTCGACGCAGATCTTCACCCACCTCTCCGACGAGCCGGCCGCGATCAGCATCCGGCCCGTGTTCTCCTCCGCTCGGCTGATCGGGCACCTGGTTTCGTTCGGGGTCTCCGACGGAGTGCCGCTGCCCCCGGCGGACGCGGGCACGCGCCCGCGCGTGCGGCCGCGCCGGGTGGTCGGGATGCGGGACAGCCGGATGGTGCTGCTGCACCTGCCGGAAGTCTCCTTCGCCGAATCGGAGGGCAACGACGTGTGGCTGTCCACCGCGCAGGGCCGGTTGCGAGCCGCTTCGCCGAGCCTGGACAAGCTCGACACCGAACTGGCCGAGGCCGGCTTCCTGCGGGTACACCGCCGGTACGTGGTCAACCTCAGCCGCATCCGCGAGATCGAGCGCGGCCACAAGGGCGAGCTGCGGCTCGTCATGGACGACCGCGCGAACGAGATGGTGCCGGTCTCCCGTCGCAACGCTCCGGCCGTGCGCCGCGCGCTGGACCTCTGAGCACCACCCGCACCACCCGGAAGGATCCACCGGTGTCCGACAGTCCCGAAGCCGTTGCCGGCGAGCCGGCCGACCGCAGCGCGGGCGGCCTCGGTCTCCCCGGCGCGGCCGCGCGAAGCGGCCGCCCTGCCGCGCCCGCGGGCAACCGCGACTGGTGGCCGAACCGACTCGATCTGAACGTCCTCCGGAAGAACCCCGCCGCGGCCGACCCCCTGGGACGGGACTTCGACTACGCCGCCGAGTTCCGGACCCTCGACCTCGACGCCCTGGCGAACGACATCGACGAGGTGCTCACGACCTCGCAGGCGTGGTGGCCCGCCGACTTCGGCCACTACGGCCCGCTCGTGATCCGCATGGTCTGGCACTGCGCCGGGACCTACCGCATCGACGACGGCCGCGGCGGCGCCGCGACGGGCATGCAGCGCTTCGCCCCGCAGAACAGCTGGCCGGACAACCGCAACCTCGACAAGGCGCGCCGGCTGCTCTGGCCGGTGAAGAAGAAGTACGGGCGCAAGATCTCCTGGGCCGACCTGATGGTCTTCGCCGGCAACCGCGCCCTGGAGACGATGGGCTTCACCACCTTCGGCTTCGCCGGCGGGCGGGCGGACGTCTGGGAGTCCGACGACGACGTCTACTGGGGTCCCGAGCACGTCTGGCTGGGCGACGAGCGGCACGGCGGCGTCCGGGACCTGGAGAGCCCGCTCGCCGCCGCGCAGATGGGTTTGATCTACGTCAACCCCGAGGGACCGCACACCGTCCCGGACCCGCTCACCGCGGCGCACGAGATCCGCGAGACGTTCCGGCGCATGGCGATGAACGACGAGGAGACCGTCGCGCTCATCGCCGGCGGGCACACGTTCGGCAAGACCCACGGTGCCGCCGAGCCCGACACCCACCTCGGCCCCGAACCCGAAGGCGCCGCACTGGAGGAGCAGGGCCTCGGCTGGCGGAGCGGGTACGGCACCGGCAAGGGCGCGGACACCATCTCCAGCGGGCTCGAGGGCACGTGGACCCCCACTCCGACGAGGTGGGACAACAGCTTCTTCGAGACCCTGTTCGGCTACGAGTGGGACCTGGAGCTGAGCCCCGCCGGGCTGTGGCAGTGGATCCCACGAGACGGCGGCGGCGCCGGAACCGTGCCCGATGCCCACGACCCGGCGAAAACGCACGCCCCGACCATCCTGACGACGGATCTGGCGCTGCGCACGGACCCGGTCTACGAACCGATCGCCCGGCGTTTCCGGGAAAACCCCGATCTGCTCGCGGACGCGTTCGCCCGGGCGTGGTTCAAGCTGACGCACGTCGACCTCGGCCCGGTGCAGCGCTACCTCGGACCGCTGGTCCCGCACGAAACCCTGCTCTGGCAGGACCCGATCCCCGCGGTGGACCACGAACTCGTCTCCGCGACGGACATCGCCGCGCTCAAGCGCGAGATCCTCGACTGCGGGCTGTCGATCTCCGACCTCGTTTCCACGGCGTGGGCGTCGGCCTCGACGTTCCGCGTCAGCGACAAGCGGGGTGGTGCGAACGGGGCGCGCCTGCGGCTCGAACCGCAGCGGAGCTGGCCGGTCAACGAGCCCGACCGGCTGGCGCGGGTGCTGAGCGCCCTGGAGGAGATCCAGAAGTCTTTTGCCGGCCGGCAGAACGGCGACAAGAAGATCTCGCTCGCCGACCTCATCGTGCTCGGCGGGGCCGCCGCCGTCGAGCGGGCCGCCGCGAACGCGGCCCACGACGTCGAAGTCCCCTTCACCCCGGGCCGCATGGACGCGACGCAGGAGTGGACCGACGTCGAGTCTTTCGCCGCACTCGAACCGGCCGCCGACGGATTCCGCAACCACACGGCGAAAGGCGGCCGGGTTCCGCCGGAACACCGGCTCGTCGACCGCGCGAACCTGCTCAGCCTGAACGTGCGGGAGATGACGGTTCTCGTGGGCGGTCTGCGAGTCCTCGGGGCGAACCATCGGCAGTCGCCGCTGGGCGTCTTCACCTCCCGCCCCGGGTCGCTGACCAACGATTTCTTCGTGAACCTCCTCGACCCCGGGGTGGAGTGGCGGCCGCGATCGGGTTCGCTCGCGGAAACCTTCGAGGGCCGCGACCGGACCACCGGCGAGCTCAAGTGGACAGCCGGTCGCGTCGACCTCGTTTTCGGTTCGAACTCCGAGCTGCGGGCACTCGCGGAGGTCTACGCGAGCGATGACGCGGAGGCGCACTTCGTGCGTGACTTCGTTGCGGCATGGGACAAAGTCATGAACCTCGACCGGTACGACCTCCGGCCGTGACCGGGCCGCACATTCGGCAGGGCGAATTTTTCACCGGCAGCCACGGGCGGGACCCAGGACGAAATTCCGGAGACCCAGACCTGGCTCAACGGAGCCGAATCGCGGGTGAACGGTCGTCGATTCGGGGTGAACGGCGCGCGCCGAGCCGGCCACCCCGCTCGCTTGTCCGCGTGTTTTCTCCGGCGTAGCGTGCCTGTCGAGGACCGATTTCGGATCGGACGTCGGATGACGCGGGGAAAAGTGATCGAAATCTGAAAAATTTCCGTGCGGAAATGCGCGTCGCCGCGCCCGAGCACCTTCGATGCGACCGATACGAAATCGGCATGAAGATCGGGATGAGGAAGGTGAAGGCCGATGACGACAGCGCCGGAGCGGACCGACTTGCTCAAAGAGCTCGGGCTGGACGTGCAGAACCACGCAACGCTGGGTCGCGTGCTGGGGACCGGGAAGATCGCACGGGCCAGCGAAGGAGCGGATGGCCGAATGAAGGCCACCATTCGCATCAACGAGGACGAGCTGATGTGGGATCCCTCCATTCTCGTGATGCCCCACGGCGGGGATATCGACCTGGAGCTCGTCAACGACGACAAGAACACCCACTGCGCGCTCCTGCCCAGCAACGGCGACCGAAAATTCATCTGGCTGGTGAACCATTCGCGCGGCCGGGCGACGCTCAACCTCGACGGCCCGGGCTACTACTGGTACAGCTCGCCCACCGGCAACGACGAGGGCCGCGGGCTGACCGGCGCCATCGTCGTCCTGGGCGACGCGCCACCGGAGGCGCGCCTGGACCGACCCGACCAGCCGCAGCCGTAGGGAGGAAGAGGACATGACGACCTCGGAAGACTACGTCGACGCCGGAGAGGCCATCGACCAGGGAAACCTGAGCTACAAGATCCCGGGCGGTGACAACGCTCCGCCCGTCACGGCCGGCGTGAACTACGAGCGCATTCTCAACGCCCGCAACGAACCGCACAACTGGCTGACCTACTACGGTGCCTACGACGGGCAGCGCTACAGCCCGCTGGACCAGATCAACACGGAGACCGTCAAGCGACTCGCCCCCGCCTGGGTGTTCCAGGCCGGCACGACCGGCCTGATCGCCGGCGCGTCGACCTACTCGTTCGAGGCCGCCCCGATCGTGGTCGACGGGATCATGTTCGTGACCGGCTGGGACGGCTGGATCTGGGCCCTGGACGCGAAAACGGGAGTGGAGATCTGGCGGTACAAGCACGCTGTGCCGTTCGACGTGTCGCTGTGCTGCGGGAACGTCAACCGCGGCTGCGCGGTGGCACAGGGCAAGGTCTTCTTCGTCACGCCCAACGCCCGCCTCCTCGCGCTCGACGCGATCAACGGGAAAATGGTGTGGGCCCAGACCTACGGCGACGTACGGGCCGGCGAGAGCGCCACCGTCGCGCCGCTGATCGTGAAGAACATGGTCATCGTGGGCAGTTCCGGCGGCGAGTTCGGCGTGCGCGGTCACCTGGACGCGTTCGACCTCGAATCCGGCGAGCACCAGTGGCGCTGCTACATGGTGCCGAAGCCCGGCGAACCCGGCTCCGAGACCTGGCCCGCCGACGGTGAGGCCTGGGCGCGCGGCGGCGCGAACTGCTGGGTCACCAGCACGTTCGACCCGGAGACGAACCTGCTCTACGTGGGCACCGGCAACCCGGCACCCGACTTCGACGGTGAGGTCCGGGAAGGCGACAACCTCTACACCGACAGCATCGTCGCCGTCGACGTCGACAGCGGGCAGATCCGCTGGCACCACCAGTGCACGCCGCACGATCTGTGGGATTACGACAGCATCGCCGAGAACATCCTGTTCGAGAAGGACGGCCGCAAGCTCCTCGGGCACTTCGACAAGAACGGCTACTTCTACGTCCTCGACCGCACGAACGGCGACCTGATCCAGGTCACCCCGTTCGTGGACCGCATCACGTGGGGCGCGGTCACCCGGGACGGCCGGGTGACGGCCAAGCTGTACCCGGAGAAGGAGGGCGAACCGGTCCACTTCTACCCGGGTCCGGCCGGTGCCAAGGAGTGGACCCACGCGTCCTACAGCCCGAAGACCGAGCTCTTCTACGTGCCGGTGCAGGACACCGGGGCCACGGCCACCCGGCGCCGCCGGGAGTTCAAGGAGAGCATCCCCTATTGGGGCGCCGGGGTTCAGGTGGACGCCGACGACATGACCGGGTCGATCAGCGCGTTCGACGGCAACGGCGAGGAGAAGTGGCGCTGGCGCAACGAACTGCCGATGTGCGCCTCGACGCTGGCCACCGGCGGCGACCTGGTGTTCGCCGGCGAAGCCACCGGCGAGCTCAACGCGCTCGACGCGCGCTCCGGGGAGCTGCTCTGGCAGTTCCAGTGCGGAAGCGGCCACCACAGCAGCCCGACGACGTACTCGGTGGACGGACGGCAGTACATCGCCGTGCCCGTCGGCTGGGGCGGATGGGCCGAGGGGTTCCTCCCCGGCATGTTGGGTGCGGGACACGGAAGCGCCCTGTTCGTCTTCGCCCTTCCGGAATCCGCATGAGACACGGGAGAACCCGCCCCGATACGGGCAGAGGAGGTGAGTCCATGGAGTCTCGACTCGATGTGTGGGAGACGCCCGAGTTCGACGAGATCGGAGTCGCACCCGAGGTGACCATGTACATCGCTCAGCTGGACGACTAGAGGACACGGGCGGCGCCGGGCTTCGGCCCGGCGCCCTCCGCTCGTTCGGACGACCACGGACGGAGTGCCGGGATGTGGCTGCGGGTGCTGGGCTCGGCTGCGGGAGGCGGTTCCCCGCAGTGGAACTGCGGCTGCCCGGTCTGCGCCGCCGTCCGGTCGGGGGCCGCGCCCCCGCGTACCCAGTCCTCGGTCGCGGTGAGCGCCGACCGCCGGTCCTGGTTCCTGATCAACGCCTCACCCGACGTCCGCGGCCAGATCGAGGCGTTCCCCGGGCTGTGGCCGGACGAGGACCGGGTTTCGCCACTGAAGGCGGTACTGCTCACCGACGCCGAGCTGGACCACACGCTGGGCTTGCTGTTGCTGCGCGAGGCCCGTGGTCTGCGGCTGTACGCGACGCCGGCGGTGCACAAGACGTTGCGCGACGGCTCGGGGCTGCTCCGCACACTGGAGCTCTACTGCCCGGTCGAGTGGCGCGCGGTGGTCCCCGGCGCGGACATGCCGCTGGCCGACGGGCTGTCCTGCCGCGCGTTCGACGTGCCCACCACCAAACGGGATCGCTTCGGCCCCGCGGCGGACCACGGCCGTGTGGTGGGCTACCGGCTGACCGACGAACGCGGCGGCGGTCTGGTCTACCTGCCCGGGGTGCAGGCGCTGACCCCGGCGCTGCGGGCGGAGATCGCCGGCTGCGCGTGCCTGCTGATCGACGGGACCTGCTGGCGGGACGACGAACTGGTGCGGCTCGGCCTGGCCGGCAAGACGTCACGCGAGATGGGCCACCTGCCGATCGACGGCCCGGACGGCACGCTGGCGCAGCTCCCGTCGCTGGACATCGGGCGGGTGATCTTCGTGCACCTGAACAACACCAACCCCGTACTGCTGGAAGACACGGCCGAGCGGCGCCTGGTGGCGGCCGCCGGCATGGAGGTGGCCGTGGACGGACTCGAGGTCGAGGTGTAGGGCATGACAACGACAACCGGGAACACAACCGGGACAACAGCCGCGACGACCGACGAGTTCGTCGAGACGCTGCGCGCCCACTCCCGCCGCTACCACGACCAGCACCCGTTCCACGTCCGGATGAACGCCGGCCGGCTGAGCCGCGCGCAGATCCGGGGCTGGGTGGCCAACCGGTTCTACTACCAGGAGAACATCCCCCGCAAAGACGCGGCGATCCTCTCCAACTGCCCCGATCTCGAAGTCCGCCGCCGCTGGATCCGCCGGATCCTCGACCACGACGGCCGCCACGCCGGGGAAGGCGGCATCGAGGCGTGGCTGCGCCTCGGCGAGGCCGCCGGGCTCACCCGCGAAGAAGTCCTGGACCACCGGCACCTGGTCCCGGGGGTGCGGTTCGCGGTCGACGCCTACGTCACCTTCACCCGCACCCGCCCCTGGGTGGAGGCGGTCGCGTCGTCGCTCACCGAGCTGTTCGCCCCCGACCTGATGGCCGAGCGGCTCGCCGCGTTCGAGCGGTGGTACCCGTGGATCGCGCCCGGGGGCCTCGCCTACTTCCGCGCCCGCCTGGAGCAGGCTCCGCGCGACTGCGAGCACGCTCTCGAAGTGGTCACCGCGCACTGCCGGTCCGCCGAGTCCCAGGCCCGCGCCGTCGACGCGCTGTCGTTCAAGTGCGACGTCCTGTGGAGCCTGATGGACGCGATCGACCGAAGCCACCCGGAGTGAACGCCATGGACTCGACCACCCGCACCGAAATGTCCACATCGGACCGGCCACGACTGGCGCGCCACGTCCGGCTGGCGTTCAACCCGGCCCGGCAGCAGCACGTCCTGCAGCTCCCCGAGACCGTGGTGGTGCTCAACCGCACCGGCGCGGCCATCCTCCAGCTGTGCGACGGGCGGCGCACGGTGGCCGAGATCGTGGCCGAGCTGGGTGAGCGGTACGAGAGCGTCCCCGCCGACGAGGTGCGGCGGTTCCTGACCCGGCTCGTCGCCCGGCGCTGTGTGGAGCCGTCCGATGGATAACCCCTTCGGCCTGCTGGCCGAGCTCACCTACCGCTGCCCGCTGGCCTGCGCGTACTGCTCGAACCCGCTGAACCTCGCCGACTACACCGACGAACTGGCGACGGACGAGTGGCTGCGCGTGCTGGCCGAGGCCGCCGAGCTGGGAGTGCTGCAGTGCCACCTGTCCGGCGGGGAACCGTTGCTGCGCCGCGATCTGGTGGAGATCGTGGCGCGGGCCCACGAGCTCGGCCTCTACACCAACCTCGTGACGAGCGCCCTCGGGCTCTCGCGGCCGAGAGCGGAGCAGCTGCGGGCCGCCGGTCTGGACCACGTGCAGATCAGCGTCCAGGCCGACGAACCCGTCGTGTCCGACCGCATCGCCGGGACCCCGTCCTTCCGCCGCAAGATCGAGGCCATGGGCGTGGTCAAGGAGCTGGGGTGGCCGCTCACCGTGAACGTGGTGCTGCACCGGCAAAATATCGACCGGATCGCCGACGTGCTCGCGCTGGCCGAGCAGGTGGGCGCCGACCGGGTCGAGCTGGCCAACACCCAGTACTACGGCTGGGCGTTGCGCAACCGGGCCGCGCTGCTGCCGAGCCGCGAACAGCTCGACGCGGCCGAGGTCGTCGTGCGGGCCGCCCGCGAGCGGCTGCGGGACCGCATGGACGTGCTCTACGTCCTGCCCGACTACTACAGCCGCTACCCGAAGCCCTGCATGGGCGGCTGGGCGTCGCGGCAGCTGACCGTGACGCCGAACGGCGACGTCCTGCCGTGCCCGGCTGCCCAGTCCCTGCCGTTGCCGCGGGCGAACATCCGGGAGGATCCGCTGGGGCGGATCTGGGCCGAGGCCCCGGTGATGACCGCGTTCCGGGGCACGGACTGGATGCCGGATCCCTGCCGCAGCTGCGATCGGCGGGAGATCGACTTCGGTGGTTGCCGCTGCCAGGCGTTCCAGCTCACGGGCGACGCGGCCCGGACCGACCCGGTGTGCCACCTGTCACCCGACCACGACCTCGTGGCCCGGGTGGTCGAGACCGCGAACGCCGATGCGCGGACCGACCTTCCGGTGGTCCCCCGTCCGCACCGCGCCGGCCGTTCGCGCGTGTGACGCTCAATCCGCTTCGACCGGTGCGCCGCCGAACACGGCGAAGCTGACGGCCCAGTAGGCGATGTAGAGCGCGAGCAGCACGAACCCGTGCCAGCGCTTGAGCTGTCGGGTGGAGAGGAAGTACGCCGCGAGCGCGGTCATCCCGACGAGGACCGGGAGGTGCCAGGACAGCACATTGCCGTCGACGACGATGCTGCCGCCGGCGAGCAGGACGATGCCGAGCTTCGCGGTGACGCCGAAGACGACGCTGCCGATGACGTTGCCGACCCCGAGTTCGGGCGCGCCTTTGCGGGTGGGTTCGACGGTCAGGAAGATGTCTTCGAGCGTGAGCACGAGGGTCGCGATCGTCGCGCCGAAGAGGGCACCCTGGATGTGGTAGTCCTCCAGGATGCCCTTGGTGCCGTAACTGGTGATGGCGGCGCCGGCGACCAAGCCCGCCAGCGCGACCACGGCCAGCGTGATCGCGGCCCAGCCCGGGAGCGGGCGTTCTTTGGTGAACGGCACCGTCACGACGAACGGGGGCTTGTCGGTGGGCACGTCGGCGGGGTCGCGCGGGGCCGAGGTCGCGTCGGCGCTTCCGCCGGAGCCCGCCCCGACTTCCAGCTTCTCGAGGATCTCGGCGTTGCGGAAGACCGGCGTGCTCCGCTTGAGCTCCCGGGTGGCCACGTAGCCGATGAAGAGCACGAACAGCAGCACGAGCACCACGCCGTAGATCGGCGTGAGGGGCGCGAAGACCAGGAAGGGAATCAGCACCAGCGGCGCGACGGCGAACAGCGCGAGGTACGGGCGCGGAATGTTCACCTTCGTCGGCGAAATGATCGCGGCGAGGGCGAGCACGATTCCGATCATCGAGATGGCCGTGCCGAATACGGTGCCGAGCGCGACGTCACCCAGATCTTCGACGTTCAGCGCCACGCCGAGCGCGACGTCGTCGAATTCGATCCCGGTGAAGACGATCGCGAGCAAGAACAACGAGATGTGCAGGCCGGCCGCGGCGCCGACGAGGTAGGTGATCAGCTTTTCCGCGCTGTAGATCAGCAACGCCGCACCGGCGACGAAGATCAGGATCGACATGGTACCGGCATTCCTTTCCGAGAGGGCCGAAAAGGTCAGTGCTCGGGTAGACCGGCAGCCGGTCAGTTCCCCAGGCATCGATCGTCGCAGGTCGCCGTCGATTCGGCTACATTCAATCGCCCCTGTGAAATTGTGGAGAACAATGCGCCCGTTCGGCGGTGGATTTCGCCGGTTTCGCAGTGTCGGCCGCAATGCCGGTGGCGCCGCCGGGACACGCGTTCGCGGGTGGCAGGATGCCGGCATGCGAGTGACGCGCTACGACGCGGCCCAGGAGGTCCGGCGAGGGCGGGTGGACACGAACACCGTGGCGCGCCTGGACGAGGTCGGCGGGTTCGCCGAGGTGCTCGACGTGCTCGGCCAGTTACGCGGTGAAGACGCGACCGCGCGGGTGCTGTGCACGCTCGACGACGTCGACCAGTGCCTGTACACGAGCCTGCACGCGACAGAGGACGAACGGCTCTGGTTCGACGACGGCGAAGACGAGGACCCGGCCGTGCGGCGAAAGGTGGACGACGCGCGGGCGGCGCACGTCGCCGCGGCCCTCGAGGCGTCGCGGGTTGCGTGGGAGGAGCTGCCGGGGCAGCGCATGGGCGGTGAGGTCGACGTCGCGGCGCTGGTGGCGGTGAACCGGGCGCCGGACGGGTTCCTGGACGACGTCGTGCTCGTGCAGCGGGTGCCCGTGGCGCGCGACGACCTGGCCATCGCGGGAATCCCGAACGGCTACTTCACCTCCGACTGGAGCGTGTTCCAGAACCACGCGATCTTCGGGCTGATGGCGGCGCACGGCTACCGCCACTTCGGGATCGGGGCCTCGCTGCTCGGGTTCGACCGCGCGGTCGCGCCCTCGCCCGAGGAGGCGACCGCGGTCGTCGCCGACCTGACGCACCTTTACGGCGCGCCCGGCGTGGCCGCGTGGGACGAGCTCGCCGGGCTGCTGCCGGAGCAGCGCCTGCTGCTGCTCGGCTACACGGAGAACTTCCCCGACCTGGTCGGCTAGCTCGTCCGGACCGCCGCGCGCGCCCGGGCCCGCGGGTGCACCGTGAAGCCGCTCGGCTTGAGCGTGAGGGACTCCGCGATCTTCAGCTCATAGGCCGGATCGGCCTCGAATTCGTAGCGCTGCACCACCATGCCGAGCGCCAGCACCGCTTCGTGCAGCGCAAACTGCCGACCGATGCACGCGCGTTCCCCCGTGCCGAACGGCTTGTACGCCTGCGCCGGGCGTTTCTTCACCGCCGCGGGCTCGAAGCGGTCCGGGTCGAACTTCTCGGGGTCCGGCCCCCACACCGCCGGGTCGCGGTGGACCAGCGGCAGCGGCACGATCACCCAGTCGCCCTTGCGCATCCGGTACTTCCCGCCGAGCAGCACGTCTTCGCGGGCCTCGCGCGAGTAGCCGGGCGCGGTCGGCCAGAGCCGCATGGCCTCGTCGAGCACGCGGCGCACGTAACGCAGCTTCGCGACGTCGCCGAACCCCGGGTCGCGATCGCCCCACACCGCGTCGACCTCGGCACGCGCCTTGGCGAGGACCTCGGGGTTGCGGGTGAGGTAGTACAGCGCGAACGACAGCGCGCCGGACGTCGTCTCGTGGCCCGCGACGACGAACGTGATGGCCTGGTTGCGGATGTTCACCGGGTCGAGGCGCTCGCCCGTCATCGGGTGGCCCTCGGTGAGCATCAGGCCGAGCAGGTCGCGGCTCTCGCCCCCTTCGCGGCGGCGGGCCTCGATGACCTCGTCGACGAGGTTGTTCATCGTCGCGATGTCCGCCTTGTTCTGGGCGGGCGACCCGGCGAACGCGCGCCGCACGAACGGGAGCTTCACGTTCTGCAGCTGCGCGAACCGCAGCGCACGGAGCATCGCCGTGACGAAGGGGTGCGGCTCGGCGCGCTCGAACGAGCCGAACCGGTAGCCGAAGCCGGCGCGCCCGATCGTCTCGAGGGTCAGGCGGGTCATGTCGGCGGCGACGTCGACCGGGCCGCTCGCGCGGTCCCACGCGTCCGTGAGCTCGTGCGCGACCTCCAGCATCACCGGGTGGTAGCGGCGCATCGCGTCGGCCGAGAACGCCGGCTGCAGGATGTCGTGGGCCAGCCGCCAGTTCGGTTCGTGCGTGTGGGCGGTGAACAGCCCGTCGCCCGCCACCGCGCGCAGGTTCTCGATGCCGAGGCCGACGTGCTTGCCGAACTTGGTCTCGTCGTTGAGCTGCGTGACCACGTCGACGCCGCCGGCGAAGACGATCTCGAACCCGAAGATCTTGCGCGTGAAGACGGGCCCGACCTGCTGCCCGACGCGCAGGGTGTCCTGCAGCGGCGTGCGCGGGTTCGACCCGAGCAGGTCGCCGATCACCGGCAGCCGGCCCGGCCGGTGCGGAATCCCGGTGGTGTCCACGTTCGCTCCCCTATTGAACCCAGATCCAATAACGTCACGATCCCCCGCTACTGAACCCATGTCAAGTAAGCTCGCGTGATGCGGACACGGCTGAGCACGCAGCAGCGGCGCGAGCAGCTCCTGGGCATCGGCGCCGGGCTGTTCGCGAACCGGCCGTACGACGACGTCTGGATCGAGGAGGTCGCCGAGATCGCCCACGTCTCGCGCGGCCTGCTGTACCACTACTTCCCCACGAAAAAGGACTTCTTCGCCGAGATCGTCCGCCGCCAGCGCGACCAGCTGCTGGCCATGAGTGAACCCGACCCGGCCCTGCCGGTGACCGACCAGCTCAGCGCCGGGCTCGACGTGTACCTGGAGTTCGCCCGCACCCACCCCGACGGCTACCGCATCGTCCACCGCTCCGCCGGCGACGCCGACCGCGAGATCCGGGAAATCCGCGAAGCCGGCATGGCCGCCAACACCGAACGCATCCTGACCGCGATCGCCCTGCTCCGCCCGATCACCGACGCGACCCGGCTCGCGGTACGCGGCTGGCTCGCCTTCGTGTCCACCCTGATCCTCGACTGGCTCGACCAGCCGAAGGTCACCCACGAGGAACTCCGCGACATCTGCGTGCGAACCCTGTTCGCGGCGGTCGACGTCACGGTGTGACCGGCGGGTCAGTCCACAGTGGCGGGGGCCCGGTCACCGAGCGGACCGGCTGTTCGCGGTGCAGCACGTCCGCTCGGATCCCGGCGAAGGGCTCCTCGCTGTCGTGCACGGAACGCGGCGTGCGGAGGGTCGGACTATCCGCGCGTAGTGGCATCGCCGACCACCATTTCGAAGAGGCGTAAGTACGCCTCTTCCTCACTTTCGAAGCACTGCTCGCCTATCCGCTTTCCCCGTTCGGCATAAGACACACACCACCTCGACCCCCGCCGTTCCATGACGTACTGCTCGTCCGCGTAACCATCGTTGATCGAGTAGGAATTCTGCGCGACGCCTTCTTCGGCCAAGGCCCGCACAAGTTCGTCGCGGTTCACCGTCCTTGCCTACCAGTGCTCGGCAGTGAGTGGGTGACGTGGTCCTCCCACGCCTGCAGCGCCTCGGCCGGTGCGGAGGCGCGGGAGGCCGGCGAGGCCCTCGTCCGCGATGCGCAGGGCGGCCCATTCGGCCGCGTCGCCGGCGTCGGCGAGGATCGGTTCCTTGATCCGCCGATGGCGCTCGTCGACGAGCGAGGGCGGGCGGGGTGATGCGGTCGAAACTCCGGGACTCCGGGATTCCACGATCGACATCGTAACGGGATTCGCCGACAGTCGGCAGAAACCCCGGGTCAGACCTCCTTCTGGTGGCCGGTCAGCGTGATGTGACCTTCGGCGCGGATCCGCTCGATCATGTGCGGGTAGTGGAGCTCGAAAGCCGGACGCTCGGACCGGATCCGCGGCAGCTCGGTGAAGTTGTGCCGCGGCGGCGGGCACGAGGTGGCCCATTCGAGGGAGTTGCCGTAGCCCCACGGGTCGTCGACCGTGACGATCTCGCCGTAGCGGTAGCTCTTGAACACGTTCCACAGGAACGGCAGCATCGAGGCGCCGAGGATATACGCGCTGATCGTCGAAACGGTGTTGAGCACGGTGAAGCCGTCCGTGGACAGGTAGTCGGCGTAGCGGCGGGGCATGCCTTCGGCGCCGAGCCAGTGCTGCACCAGGAACGTGCCGTGGAAGCCGATGAACGTGGTCCAGAAGTGCCACTTGCCGAGCTTCTCGTCCATCATCCGGCCGGTGAACTTGGGGAACCAGAAGTAGATCCCGGCGAAAGTCGCGAACACGATCGTGCCGTAGAGCACGTAGTGGAAGTGCGCCACCACGAAATACGTGTCGGACACGTGGAAGTCGATCGGCGGCGCCGCCAGCATCACGCCGGTGAGGCCGCCGAAGAGGAACGTGACGATGAAGCCCATCGAGAAGATCATCGGCGTCTCGAACGAAAGCTGGCCCTTCCACATCGTGCCGATCCAGTTGAAGAACTTCACGCCCGTGGGCACGGCGATCAGGAACGTCATGAACGAGAAGAACGGCAGCAGCACCGCACCCGTGGCGTACATGTGGTGCGCCCACACCGCGGCCGAGAGCGCCGAGATGGCGATGGTCGCGAAGACCAGGCCACGGTAGCCGAAAATCGGTTTCCGGCTGAACACCGGGAAGATCTCCGACACGATCCCGAAGAACGGCAGCGCGACGATGTACACCTCGGGATGACCGAAGAACCAGAACAGGTGCTGCCAGAGGATCACCCCGCCGTTGGCCGGGTCGAAGACATGCGCGCCCAGGTGCCGGTCGGCCAGCAGCCCCAGCAACGCGGAGGTGAGGATGGGGAACGCGACGAGGATCAGGATGCTCGTGATGAGGATGTTCCAGGTGAAGATCGGCATCCGGAACATCGTCATCCCGGGCGCGCGCAGGCAGATCACCGTGGTGACCATGTTGACCGCGCCGAGGATCGTGCCCAGGCCGCCCACCACCAGCCCGGAGATCCACAGATCGGCACCGACGCCCGGCGAGTGGATCGCGTCCGACAGCGGCGTGTACGCGAACCAGCCGAAGTCGGCCGCGCCACCGGGGGTCAGGAATCCGGAAAGGACGATCAGGCTCCCGAAGAGGAAAAGCCAGTAGGAGAACGCATTCAGCCGCGGGAACGCGACGTCGGGTGAACCGATCTGCAGCGGCAGCACGAAGTTCGCGAACCCGAACACGACCGGCGTCGCGTACAGCAGCAACATCACCGTGCCGTGCATGGTGAACAGCTGGTTGTACTGCTCCTGCGACAGGAACTGCAGCCCCGGCCGCGCGAGCTCGGAGCGCATCAGCATCGCCATCGCGCCGCCGATGAGGAAAAACGCCATCGACGTGACGAGGTACATGATGCCGAGCTGCTTGTGGTCCGTCGTGCGCAGCAGCCGGACGACCAGCGAACCGCGGGGCGCGTCCCGGCGCGGATGAGCGCGGACCGCCACGGGAACCGGGGTCACGCGCGCGGGTGAATCAGTGCTCAAGACAGGCTCCTGACCAGATCGTGGATCGACACGCGCTGCCCGGTGAAGAACGGCGTGTCGAGCCGGACGTGCATGCGCGCCTCGGTCGCGCGGAACTCGCGCATCAGATCGACGATCCGGTCGAGGCGATCCGCCTCCAGCGCGAGGATCCACTCGTAGTCACCGAGACCGAAGGCGGCGAGGGTGTTCGACAGGACGTCGGGGTAGTCGTGCGCCGCGGCGCCGTGGTCGGCGAGCATCCGGCGCCGTTCCGCCGCGGGCAGCAGGTACCACTCGTACGAGCGCACGAACGGGTACACACAGGCGAACCGCGCCGGCGCCTTCCACTCCAGGTAGGCCGGCAGGTGGCCGGGGTTGAACTCCGCGTCGCGGTGCAGCCCGGCCGAGCTCCACACCGGCCGGGACACGGCGCCCCACGTGGTCCGGCGCAGCGCGAGATAGGCCTCCTGGAGAGCCTCGGGTGACGCGGCGTGCCACCAGATCATCCAGTCGGCGTCCGCGCGCATCCCGGTGAGCAGGTAAACCCCGCGGACGGTGGCGCCGCCGGCGAGCGCCTGCTCCACCTCCTGCGCGACTGCTGCCTGGTCGCGCCCCGATGCCGCCGGGCCGGCCGCGAAGACCGACCACATCGTGTAGGCCTGCTGGGCTTCGCGGCCGGTCATCGCGGCAGGACGGTGAACGCGACCGTCAACACGAAGACCAGCGCCCCCTTCACCACCAGCGCCAAGGCGAACGGCCGCGGGCCGACGCCGGGCGGCCCGGCCACCTCGCGGCTCGGCTCCGGAATGCACTCGTCCATCACCACTCCTTTACGCACGCCTGACCGCCCGGATGGATAGTACGCTGATAATTAGTGCACTAATCAACGGAGCGAGACGTACCTCACGACGCTTTTTCGCCACTGAGCGTGAGAGGACGACCGCGGTGCGCCTTCATGCGTGGCAGGTGATGCGCGAGCGACGGGCGGCTGGTGCTGTTCGCGGCAACGCCAGCGAGCGAAGGAGCCAGCCATGTCCGACGTCGAGGTCAAGCGCGAGGAGAAGCTTTCGCGCGAGGACGCCGCCGAGCGGCTCGCCGCGCTCGCCGCCGCGCTGGCGGCCGGGGGCAAGGTGGAGCTCGCGCTCGGCGCCAGCACCGTGAAGGTCAACGTGCCCGACGAGGTGCAAATCGAGGTGGAGATCGAGATCGACGGCCGTGAGGTGGAGCTGGAAGTGGAGCTGAAGTGGTCGACCGGGAAACCGGCCCGCGCGGTGGCCACGCGGCGCACCGGCCGGCGATCGGCCGCCGCGGCCGCGAAATGACGCCGCCCGCGAAATGACTCCGGCGCCTGCGCGACACCGGTGCCGGTGGCGGGCAGCCGTACCCACCCGATACCGGCCAGCCGGTACGGACGTTACCGGCTGGCCGGTATCGACGTATTCCCGGCAGCACCGGGCCCGCAACGGCCGCTGGCGGCAATGTGCACGGGCGGCGCCGCTGCGACGCTGGGTTTCATGAAATTCACTGAGCGGTCCGCCGGGCGCTCCGAACCCGAGGACCTCACCACGGTGACCGGGCACACCGGCACGTCGTACCTCTGCCCGGACCTGTCCGCGGTCGACCAGCACATCACCTTGCTGTACCAGGAAATCGAGCGCACTCCGCCGGCAAGCCGGCGCGAGGTCGAGCAGGCCGTGTGGGCCGACATCGACCTCCTGCTCGACCGTCGCAAGTGGCTCGAGGTGACCACCCTCACCGCCGCGGGCTGACCTGACCGGCGGACCGCCTCCGTCGTCCCGCCGGATCAGCCGGCCAGGCGCGGGAAGAGAACCTCCGCGTTGCCGCGGTCGATCGCGGCGCCCTCGCCCTCCGCGAAGCGCGGGTACTGCTCCAGGTACCGGTTGTAGTACGCGCCGGCCTGTTCCGGCGCGAACGGCCAGTCGCTGCCGTAGAGGACGTGCCCCGGTTCGGCGAACTCCAGCAGCGCGGGCAGCGCGCTCGGGCTGGCCGAGAGGGCCGTGTCGAAGTAGAAGCGCTTGAGCTCGCGGATCACGTCGTCGGCGTCGCGTGTGGTGTCCACGACGGTCGACGTCAGCCCGGAGAACCGGTAGGCCGCGTACGGCAGGAACCCGCCGCCGTGCGAGAGGATCACGCGGACGTCCGGGAAGCGCCCGAGCGTGCCCGTGAGCACCAGGTCGAGCGCGGCTCGCGTGGTGTCGAAGACGTAGTCCGCCAACGGCGCCGGTGTGCCGGCCAGCAGCGGCATCGGCGGCTGTGCCGGGTGGACGAAGACGACGGCGCTCCGCCGGTCCAGTTCTTCCCACAGTGGCGCGAAATCGGGGTCGCCGAGGTAGCGACCCTCCACATTGGACATCAGGATGACGCCGTCGGCGCGCAGCGTGTCCAGGGCGTGGACGGCCTCCGCGACGGCCCCGTCGACGTCGGGCAGCGGGACGCCGGCGAAGTGACCGAAGCGGTCCGGCCGGTCCTTGACGAGCTCGGCGCAGTACTCGTTCACCGCGCGCGACAGCGTGCGCGCCTCGGCGTCGTCACCGAAGTGCGTGCCGGGCGCCGTGACGGACAGGATGCCCGTGGCGATGCCCTGGCGGTCCATCATCGCGACGGCGTCGCCGGCGCTCCAGCCGGGGATCGCCCAGCCGCCGGAGTCGAGACCGCGTTCGGCGAGCGCCTCGGCCCAGAGCGGCGGGACGACGTGCTGGTGGACGTCGATGCGGGCGGTCATGGCTGTCACCTCTGTTAGCTTGCTAAGTATATTTATTTAGTAAGCTAACAACCATGACGCCGAAGGACAAGCGTGTGATCGACGACGTGGAGGCCCTGGCCCAGGCCGCCGACCGGCTGTTCTACGCCATGCGCCGCTCCCGCACGGCCATCGGCGACCGCGCCGCCGGCGGCCTGTCGATGGCCCAGCTCGCCCTGCTCGAGCCCCTGGCCGAGGCCGCCAACACCGCCGGGCTGCCCGTCAGCCGCCTCGCCGCGGGCGCCGAGGTCAGCGTCCCTACCGCGACCCGCATGCTCCAGCAACTCGAGGCGAAGGGCCTGATCACCCGCCACCGAGCCCCGGACGACGAGCGGAAGGTCCTCATCCGCCTCACCGCCGACGGCGCGAACCGCCTCTTGGCCCTGCGCACCGAGCTGCGCGCCCGGCAGTTCGAGGCGCTGTCGCGGTATTCGCCACGGGAGCGGCGCGAACTGACCGCTCAGCTGCAGGGACTGGCCGACGTCATCGGCGGGAGCCTGGCCGGCCCGCCGCGTTAGGCCGGTTGGGTGACGATCACGAGCTGGGTTGGATGGGCGCATGCCTGCGCACGTCACCAACGACTACGACGGTTTCGCCGAGGCTTACACGGCCGAGAACGAGACCAACCTCATCAACGCCTACTACGCGCGGCCCGCGATCCTGGACCTGGCCGGGGACGTGGCCGGCCGGCGGATCCTCGACGCGGGCTGCGGGGCCGGCCCCGTCTCCGCCGCGCTGCGCGAACGCGGCGCCGAGGTGAGGGGCTTCGACGCCAGCGCCAAGATGGTCGAACTCGCGCGACAGCGGCTCGGCGCCTCAGCGGACCTGCGGGTCGGCGACCTGAGCCGGCCCCTGCCGTATCCCGACGCGGAGTTCGACGACGCCGTCGCGTCGCTGGTGCTGCACTACCTCAAGGACTGGTCCGCTCCCCTGGCCGAGCTGCGGCGCGTCCTGAAACCCGGCGGCCGCCTGATCCTGGCCGTCAACCACCCGATCATCTTCAAGCTGCTCCGCCCCGAGTCGAGCTACTTCGGGCTCACCGAGTGGTCGGAGGAGTACGACTTCGCCGGGAAGAAGGCCACGCTCACGTACTGGCACCGGCCCCTGCATGCCATGACCGACGCCTTCACCGCCGCCGGCTTCCGCACGGCCGTGATCAGCGAGCCGTACCCGGCGCCCGGCGCGCGCGAGCGGTTCCCCGAGGAATTCGGGGACCGGCACGCGTTCCTCTGTTTCCTGTTCTTCGTCCTCGAGGCCTGCTGACTCACGCGCCGCGTGTCTTGTATTCGGCGAGAACTTCGTCGAGCGAGCCGTGCGCGCGGATGCGGCCCTCGTCCAGCCAGAGGGCGGTGGTGCACAGCTCGCGCAGCAGGTCGTCGGCGTGGGACGCGAACACCAGGGCGCCGGACCGGCGGGCGAGGTCGACGAGGCGGCCGCGGGCTTTTTCCAGGAACGCCGCGTCGATGGCACCGAGGCCCTCGTCGAGGATGAGGATCTCGGGGTCGATGGTGGTCACCACGCCGAGCGCGAGCCGACGCGCATGCCGGCGGAGTAGGTGCGCAGCGGCAGGTGGAGGTAGTCGCCGAGCTCGGTGAACTCCGCGATGTCGTCGAGCCGGCGCTCCATCTGCCGGCGGCTCATGCCGAGGAAGAGGCCGCGGATCAGGATGTTCTCGCGGCCGGAGACCTCGGGATCCAGGCCCACCCCGAGGTCGAACACCGGCGCGATCCGCCCGACGACGCGCGTGCTGCCGCGGGTCGGCCGTAGATGCCGCACCCGGGCTTCGCGGGGCCGTCGCCGCGTTCACCGAGGCGCTGGCGCAGACGTTCACCCGCCACGGCCGGGTCTTCCCCGAGTTGCTCGACGCCCAGCGCACCGAGGGCCGCGACCGCGGGCTCCGGGCGATGGCTGCGATCCAGCGGACGTTCGTCGACGGCGCGGAACCGTGCCTCGCCGAGATCCGCCGGCCGGATGGTGCGCTGGCCCTCCGGATGGCCGCGCGGACGATCATCGGCTCGTGTGTCCACCGGGCTGCGTCCGGACGGTTCTGGCCTGACGACTTGACGTGGGGCGCGTGGGCGAGCGAGTCGGCCGAGATGGCGTTGGCCTATCTGAGGTCTGCCGTCAGGTGATCACCCCCGCGGCGAGGGTGTCGCCGTCGCGGGGGTCGATGACGAGGAAGGAACCGGTGCGAGGGCTGACGGCGTAGGGGTCGACGGCGAGCGGCTCGGCGAGGCGGAGGGACGCGTGGCCGATGTCGTTGAGCTCCAGGGTGGCCGGGGCGTCGACGGTCAGCAGGGACTGTTCGTCGAACCGCGCGGTGATCTCCGTGACGACCGCGGGGGTCGTGCGGGCGCCGTGTTTGACGAGGACGCGCGCGGCGGGTGCGAGGGGTTTCGCGGAGAGCCAGCACAGCGTCGCGGTGAGCTCGTCGGTGACGCGGGGCGCGCGATCGGCCACGGCGATGAGGTCGCCGCGGGAGATGTCGAGGTCGTC